>CAZLNP010000003.1:0-136364 GCA_964561085.1 uncultured Candidatus Saccharibacteria bacterium | reverse complement strand
AAAGTGTGAGGGAGGCTATACTCAGTTTTATCGTGCACTGTAATTTCTGCTAGCGGGTCTTTGAAAAAATCTTTGGTTAAATGGTATGCACCGCAATTTAGTAACGATGAATTTTCATCGAACCCAACTAGTTGGCCATTTTCTAAAACACTCAAGCCAAACGGATAGGGAACAGTGCTTTCCCAAGCAAGAATACTGTAAGGGTACTTCAGTAATTCAGTTAGGTCTTCTTTAGAGTAAAGGTCATCACCATTTACTACGAGGAAATTCTTATCTACTAAATCTTTGGCTTGCAAAAGAGCGTCGCCAGTACCAACAAGATTTTCTTGCACTACATACTTAATTGGTTTGCCGTTCCACTCAGTGCCTAAGTAGTCATGAATTTGTTGACCAAGATATCCAATAACAATAATAATCTCTGTGATGCTATCCGGCAGAGTTTCTAATGTGTATTTGAGTAGTGGTTTATTCGCAATGGGAATGAGCGGCTTCGGGTGTTTTTCTGTAAACGGGCGGAGACGCAGGCCTTTACCTGCGGCAAGAATAACTGCTTGCATATATGTCTAATTAGGATCTGTAAGATTGTGTTGTGGTGCACCCGGCAGGACTTGAACCTACAACCTCCCGGTTCGAAGCCGGACACTCTATCCAGTTGAGCTACGGGTGCGTAACTGACTCATTTTAAGCCATATGGCAAATAAAATCAATGGCTAGAGAGGGGACAAGTTCCCAGGCAGCCAGGCCATGATATACTACAAAAGATATGATTACTTTACTTCTTGGTACCAATGTTTTGGCCAAAAAACAACATATACAGAAAGCTGCAAAACTACGCTCGGCTGAAGTAGAAACTTTCACTGAATCTAGTATTATTCCAAAACTTGAGCATATGTTTGAGCAGCAACTCTTTGGTGCTCCAAAAATTGTGGTATTTGACCATTTGTGGAAGAAGTTAGACCTAGAAGAAATCTTGGAGAAGCTGGGTGAAAATAAATCCGCTGAGGTATATATAGTAGAAGATTCTTTAGACAAGCGTATAAACGCGAATAAAGAATTTCTGAATGACAAACGTGTCTCGGTCGTTGAACTGAGCGCTCCGATTGGAACGCGCAGTTCAACTGATTGGATTGTTAAATACGCAAATGAAAATAATATTAAGATTGATCAAGCCGCAGCATTTGCTTTAGCTTCCGCCCTACTTTTGGATGAAGATTCAGCCTTAAATGTCTCCGATGCTCAGAATGAAATTGAAAAGTTAAAGCAGTATGCTGCGGGTAAAGTAGTCACTAAAGATATGGTGGCTTTGTTGGTGGAGAACTCCACTGGTGCCGGGATCTTCGCATTACTAAATGCCATTGCTACAAAGAATAAAAAGTTGGCAGTAGAAATGCTGGAAACATATTTTGCTACTGAAACAGCTGACGAAAAAACTAATGCTATTAAGGTTGTTGCACTATTAAGTGATCAGTTTCGGAGTCTATTAATTGTCATAGATGCAGATGACCGTCGCATGCCCGATGATGCCGTCTTAAAACTAACTGGTTGGAAGAGTGGGCGACTATATGTTTTAAAGAAACTATCGCGCAACTTTACAGCGCCGAAAGTTAAACAGGCTTTGTTAAAACTTGAGAATCTAGACCGTGAAATGAAAACTGGTACTATGCCTCCGCATGTTGTGTTGGATTTGATTATTGCGGATATGTAGTACGTGATATACTTTAGTTGAAAGAATTAAACTTTTCGTATATGAAACATGTGCAAAAAATTATCGCTATATGTTTACTTGTAGCATTGTTTATACCATCTTATGCCAATGCAAGCTCTGGTAGTAATAACTCAACATGTCAAAGTGTAATCACTAAAGCACAGAAAGATTATAATGCTAAAGTGAAGAGTAGTGATAAGTCTTTTAACTCTACTGTGAAAGCTGCCGAGAAAACTTATAAAGATTCTATTAAGGCAGGAGTCTCTAAAGAAGACGCGAAAGAGGTTCTGAGAAACACTGCCTGGCAAGCATTTAATATGAGAAAAGATACAGTAGAAGGAGCTAGTAATAGCATGGATTCAGTCATTGAAAACGATTTAATCACTTGCCTTAAATCAGAGAGCTCACTATTGTCTAAAACTAGAGTAGCTAAGGTTTGCTCCCAAGTTGTAGATATTTACACAAGTAACCAATTAAAAGAAATAGGTTCTCAATCTAGAATATTCAAAAAGACCTATCCAAATTCGGAAGAAGAAGTACAGTTCAAGTTTGATTCTAAATCTTCTGAAAAGATTTGGAAGGATCTTAGAAAACAATCAAAGAGCCTCTGTGAAGATTTTTATGAGCAGTTTTTCCAAGGAGAGCCAAATCCTACAAACCCAGGTGGTAACCCTACAGTAACTCCAAATACTGGTGATGCAAAACGTCTATCGGATGTTAGGCAGATGGCCTCAGCTTTAGAGTTATATTATAACGATCACAATGGCTATCCATATTCATTGGATGTCTTAGTCCCAACTTACCTAAGTGCTTTGCCAGTAGCTCCTAAAAAATCAGGATCGAAATGTAAGGCAAGTCAAAACACATACACTTACAAGTACCTTTCTAATAGCACTTACACTTTAAACTTTTGTTTAGGTAAAAGCATTAGCGGTCTTAAGGCTGGGCCTCGTGTACTGTCGGAATCTGGTATTTACTAAATTCATTGAAAAAAAATCCCGCATAAGCGGGATTTTTAATAGTCAAAATTTATTAGCTCTAAGCGTTTTTATTCTTTTTGCGTTCGTTTAGCGTTAAGTACTTCTTACGAATACGGATAGACTTTGGAGTAACTTCTGCAAGTTCATCAGCGCCTATGTATTCAAGAGCAAAGTCCAATGTAACTTCTTTCGGAGGAGTAAGGATGATGCTAGAGTCAGAACCAGACGCACGCATGTTAGTAAGTTTTTTACCTTTAGTAACATTAACTTCAAGGTCCATGTCTAAGGCGTTTTTTCCAACAACCATACCTTCGTAAACTTCTGTTGCAGGACCGATGAACATAGTACCGCGGCCTTGAGCGTTGTTGATACCGTAAGCTAGAGCAGAACCAGACTCTGAAGCAATAATAGAACCGTGTTCGTTGCTGCGAAGGTCAATGTCGTGCATTGGTTTGAAGCTATCGAACAAGTTATTAATGATAGCAGTTCCCTTAGTACGAGTAAGTAGTAAGTTCTTTAAACCGATCATACCACGAGTTGGAATAATATATTCAACATGAATTTCTCCACCAGGAGTGGTATCCATTTGTTGTAATTGACCACCACGTTTTCCAGCTTCTTCAATAACTACACCTTGGTGTTCTGCTGGAACATCGATTGTAAGAATTTCGAAAGGCTCCATTTTTACACCGTTCTCTTCGTGGAAAATAACTTGAGGCTGAGAAACTTGTAGTTCGAAACCTTCACGGCGCATTGTTTCAATTAGGACTCCTAAGTGAAGTTCACCACGACCAGAAACCATGAAAGCATCACCAGATTCAGTGGATTGTTCTACGCGAAGAGCAACGTTAGTTTCTAATTCACGGTCTAGACGATCTTTAATTTGGCGAGAAGTTAATAAAGTCCCTTCGCGACCTGCAAATGGGGAAGTATTAACACCAAAAGTCATTTTAATAGTAGGCTGTTCAATTTCTACAGGAGTAATTTGAGTTGGGTTAGTTGCATCGGCAAGAGTGTCACCGATTTGGATATTGTTAAAACCACCAACAGCAACAATGTCACCAGCGGTTACCTCTTCAACTTCAGCAGGAAGTAAACCATCGTACATTTGTAGGGAAGAAATCTTGCCTTTAACTTGTGTACCGTCACGGCTAATGTGAGTAACATTTTCTGCTTTTTTAACATTGCCAGCAGTAATTTTTCCAATACCGATTTTACCTTTGTAGTTATCGTAGCGTAGAGCCAAGATTAGCATTCCAAAAGGTTCATCAATAGCAACTTCTGGACCTTCGATGTGTTCAATAATTGCTTCGAATACAGGAATAATATTGTGAGTATCGTTTGGAAGAGTTGCTCCTGTGTCTTTAGATTTTACTGCATCAAGAACGGGTTGAAGTTCAGTATGAGCCACGCCATTAATACCTGAAGCGTAAATGATAGGGAAGTCTAATTGTTTGTCACTTGCACCAAGAGTTACAAATAAATCAAATGTACGGTTGATTACATCTTCAACTTGAGCTTCTGGTTTATCAACTTTGTTGATTACAACGATAGCCTGATGGCCAAGCTCAAGAGCTTTCTTCAAAACGAACTTCGTTTGAGGCATAGGACCTTCTTTAGCGTCTACTAATAGAAGTACGCCGTCAGCCATTTTTAAGGTACGTTCAACTTCACCACCGAAGTCAGCGTGACCAGGAGTGTCTACAATATTGATCTTATTACCTTTGTACATAACAGAGGCATTTTTTGCAGTGATGGTGATTCCGCGTTCTCGTTCAATATCACCACTGTCCATAATTAAATCACCGCCACTGTCTTTAACAGTGTCAGTTTGTTTTAACATGGCGTCTACAAGAGTTGTTTTGCCATGGTCAACGTGAGCGATGATCGCTACGTTTCGAATGTTATCTCGTTTCATTTTGAAGCTCTCTATAATTAGCAAATAAAAATGCCCGCAGACCGGGCTGGAACTTGAATTAGTATACAGAACATTAAGCATTTAGTCAACCTTTGCCTTGATGCGTCAGGGCTTGTTTTTTGCTATAATATTGAGAGATAAAGAAGTGAGATAAACTTTAAATTAATTTTAAATATGGCCACTACG
Organism: uncultured Candidatus Saccharibacteria bacterium; assembly: GCA_964561085.1. Lineage (GTDB taxonomy): Bacteria > Patescibacteriota > Doudnabacteria > UBA920 > UBA920 > UBA920. The sequence goes on along the minus strand of CAZLNP010000003.1, from coordinate 131,575 downwards.
ACTAAATCACAACGCATTCAAACAATTAGCTTTCTAATCTTATTCTTCGCAGTGTTTATTTTAGTGCTTTTCATTTTTAAGCCCTTTGTAAACATAATGGCGCTGGGTGTGATTTTGGCTATTTTGTTCCGCCCTATATACGTTAGATTGTTAACTAGAGTAAAGTATCCAAGCATCGCTAGCGTATTAACAGTTGTTCTTATTTTGCTGATTATTGCAGTACCGATTTGGTTTTTCGGACAAGTAATTTATAACGAAATCAGCGGTTTGTATGAAAGATATAAAGATGGCGGATTAGTAATAGATAAGAGCCAGATAATTTCTTCATTGCCGGAACAAGCTCAAGCTACTGTTCAAAGCCTAAGCGCAGACATCAATGCTTTCATTGGTCGTTTAAGTTCACAGGCGTTCGCATCATTCTCTAGTATTGTTTCAAATATTGCCAGTTTCGTGATCTCAGCGTTCATGCTGTTTTTCATCGTTTACTATTTACTGAAAGATGGCACTAAGATTAAGGAAGTTTTAAAAGATATCTCACCAATCTCTTCTGCTCATGAAAATAAACTAATAGATAAAATCGTTGCTGCTGTAAATGGGGTTGTAAAAGGTCAATTCTTAATTGCTTTAGCACAAGGTGTAATAGCGACGATTGGATTTTTAATTTTTGGTATTCCAGAACCTTTCCTTTGGGGTTTGTTTACAGTCTTGGCGGCATTAGTTCCTAACGTTGGTACTGCACTTTCATTAGTACCAGCTGTAATATATTTATTTGTTACTGGCCAAACCCCTCAAGCCATTGGTTTGCTAATTTGGGGAGCGGTTGCTGTTGGTTTAGTAGACAATTTCCTCGGACCAAAATTAGTTGGCCAGGCTACAAAGCTTCACCCAGTATTAGTGCTGTTAGCTGTTATTGGAGGATTACAATTCTTCGGTATACTTGGTTTCTTAATTGGACCAATTCTCCTAGCAATTTTCGTAGCCTTAGTTGATATGTACCGTAATGATTTTAAGGAGTATTTGTCTTAACTAATAGTATTGCCAAGTAGTATGTCATTTTTATTTGCATCATTAATTATTCTAGCGCCACTCTATGTTTGGCGCTTTTCGATTAGCTTTTTTGGCATTTCTTTACCAACAAACTTTTTGATGATCGTTAATTTCTTAGTCATCGCAGTCGCTGTGGTTATGGTGTTTAGGCAAGGCGCATCTAGCGGCGATATTAAAGCAAGGGTAAAAAAAGTTTTTGCAGATTTAGGGAAACCCTTGAGCGTTGTAATTGGATTGTTCTTTGCTGCTAGTTTAATTTCTTTGTTCGTGTTTGGTCTTAACATGGAGAAGTTAGCGCAGTGGTTAGTTCTGTATGCACAACCAATCGCTATTTTCTTTCTGATTAGATTTTTTGATCCAGAAGGGAAATGGAATGAAAGATTTAAAATTGCTGCCTATATTTTTGTTGGGTTAGCTGGTGCTTTGGCACTCGTCCAATATTTCACTTTAATGTATTTGCCATCAGTTTGGTGGGGGAATGCTAATGAGCCAAAGCGCGCCATTGCTTTCTTCGCTCATGCTAATGCTTTCGGATTATTTATGACTCCGCTATTAGCTTGGTTAATTCCAGATGCAATCAAAAAATTGCGTGATAGAGCTAACTTAATTTTGCCTGGCTTGTGGGTTCTGGGTGCTGCAGGAATGTTTCTATCTTTGTCTCGTGGAGCTTGGTTGGGATTATTTGCAGCTGCGGCAATTTACGCTTTATTAACCGCAAATAAAAAAGTGATACTAGGTTTTGGTTTAGCAGTGTTAATTTTGGCGGGAGCAATAGCTGCTGTGCCAAACTTGAGATATAGAGTAATGCTTCCTTTCCAGGGTGAAAAATCTACTGTGGCTCGTTTTAGTTTGTGGGATACTGCCGGAAAGATGATTAAAGATAGCCCTGTATTAGGCAAAGGCGTAAATGGTTTCAGCGATAATTGGGATAAATATAATACTGATCCTGGTTTAGAGCATTATAATTTCCCACATAATATATTTTTAAACTTCTGGGTTGATTTAGGATTGTTAGGGCTCGTGAGTATGATGGGAATTTTAACGTTGAGTGTGGCGCGGGGATTTGTGCAACGTCGTAATGGTAAACTAGCGTTTGGCATGTTGTTGTTTATTGTTGCTATGGTGGTGCATGGTCTAATAGACATCCCATATTTAAAAAACGACCTAGCGCTTATCTTTTGGATAGTTTTAGCGCTAGGCCTTTAAAGTTTTTTGTTCCTGAAGTTAATCTTGGATTCTAGATAGAAAAGCGTTGGTCCAGTTATTATATCCTTCATCGCTCGGATGGAAGCCGTCTTTCGCGAAAGTGATATTTACATCTGGATAGGTGTTCCACCCAAAATTATATATGTCTATAATATGAACCCGCTCATTTTCTAACAAAAGGATTTGCGGGTTTATTTTTTTAATTTGATGACCTAAGTATTTTTTGTATGGATATGGGAGCAGAGTAACTTGATCTAGAATTGGCACATCTGTGATATAAATTTGTGCGCTTGTTTTAGCCTGTAGAGTTTCAATAATAGTCTTGAAGTTGGTAACTACCTTATTTGAACTCTTAAGATGAGTAACATCATTCGCTCCAACAGATAGTGTAATCACGTCGGGGTTAAATGCAATAATTTTTTCTAATTGATCATCTAGGATGTCTTGAGTTTGAGCACCACGAACACCGACATTCCTGTATTCAACCGTGTTCCTCTGGGATAGGAACTCATCTACTCTGTAGGTATAAGTTTTCTGTACGCTACTTGCGCCCTCACCTGCAGCAGTGCTATCGCCAGCGGCGATGTATCGTAGGGTTTTGTTTCCGTCCGAAGCACTTTGTTGATTAGCAAAGGTTTTATCTTGCTGCACTATATTAGGTAGATTCGCGACCGATAGGGTGTATCTGAGTCTAATGAATGTACCGATGGAATATACTGCAAGTATTATGATGAGGGCGTAAATGATTTTCATATTGTGGCTTAAACGTTTAAATACTAAACGCTGGTGATTACTGTAATCTTAGCACCGATTGAGTTTAATCGCTCAGCGATTTCTTCGTAGCCCCGGCGAATGGAGTAAACGTTTCTAAGAGTTGATGTCCCTTCTGCACCAAGCATGGCAATTAAGATAATCATAGCCGGGCGAAGAGCCGGAGGACAAACTACTTGTGCGCCAGTTAATTTTGTAGGCCCTTCGATGAAAGCACGATGCGGATCTGCTAAGTGGATGTTCGCACCAAGTCTGTTTAGCTCTGTGAAGTAAATTGCACGATTTTCCCACATCCAATCATGGATTAAAGTAGTGCCATCTGCTTGAGTAGCAATCGGGACAAAGAACGGTAGATTGTCAGTGTTAATCCCTGGATAGGGAAGAGAATGAATTTTGTCCGATAGCGCTTTTAGCTTTGAAGGGATAACTTGCAAGTCTACTAATTCTGTAAAACCATTTTTTGCTAAGTAAGGTTTAGAAATAATAAACTTTTGACCCATCCCTTTTAGTTTCTCTAGTTCCAAACGCAAAAAATCTATTGGGCAGCGTGTGATGGTTAATTTAGAGCGAGTCATAATTGCCGCAGAAATAAACATCATTGATTCAATCGGATCTTCACTGTTTTCGTAAGAGATTGCTTTGTTAAAATTTTCTTTGCCTTTAACTGTTAGAGTAGTTGTACCAACTCCTTCAATTTGTACGCCAAGTTTTTGTAGGAAAAAACAAACTTCCTGTACTTGGTAGTTTGGTGGTACGAATCTGATGATAGTCTTTTGGGGAATTTGTGCAGCCAGAAGTAGAGCGTTAATTGCGCTGGTATCTCCGGCTTCAAGCATGGTAATGTCTGCACCTGCTAGTTTGCCATGACTGACTTCGTAGTGAGTATCTGTAGTTTTGATCTTCAAGCCCAACGCTTTTAGCGCACCTTCATGAGCAGATATAGTGCGCTTACCCATTTTACAGCCACCAGAGTGGGGGATAGCAAAGGTATCTAATTGCTTTCCTAGCGCGCCAAAAAGATATAGCCCGACGCGAATTTTGCGAAAAGCTTTTTCATCAATTTTTTTGAATGTGTATTTTTTGGGAGGGGTAACTTCTAAAGTGTTTCGACCGGTCCATCGTAGCTTTACGCCAATGCTTTGCAAAGCTTCGGTCATGCGATGCACTTCCTCGATCTGAGGAATACCGCTAAGAGCAGTAGTATTTTTGTTAATTAGAGCAGCTGCAATTAAACCAATCGCACCATTCTTCGAGCTATTAGTCTGGATAGTACCAGACAATTTACGACCACCTTGAATTTTAAAATCAACAGAATCCGAAATCGAAACGATCTTGTGATCAAGCACATCGCTAATTTTAGCGAGTTGCTCTAAGGTCATGTTTTGATCACCTTTTTCCATACGAGCTACGGCGCTTTGTGAGGTAGACAATGCTTTGGCAAAGTCTTCTTGGGTTAAGCCTCGTTGCTCGCGTAAGGACTTAATAAACGAACCAATCTTTGTTTGATCCGATTTAGATTGTGAGTTTGTCATTGGTTGATTATATATCACATGTGATATATCATGCAAATATGGAAATTGAAGAATTTGTAGATATTTCTCAACATACAACTTTCCGCATGGGCCCAACTGCGCGCTATTTTGCTGTGGCAAAAAACATGGAAGACTTGAAGTACGGATGCAACTTTGCAAAGAGCAAAAATCTTTTTCTATTTATTTTAGGTTCAGGGTCAAACATTATTTTTAGCCAATCGGATGTTTTTGATGCCGTAGTATTAAAACTTGAATTGCCAGGGTTTGAAGTTGCTGAAGAAAACGAAAATGACGCGATTATAAAAATTGGTGCTGGTGAAATTTGGGACAATGTAGTAAAGCGATCTGTAGAAATGGGTTTGTGGGGAATAGAGGCAATGTCGTGGATTCCTGGAACTGCTGGTGCAACCCCGATTCAAAATGTTGGTGCATATGGTACCGAAATTGCGGACGTTTTAATTTCTTTAGAGGCGTATGAAGTGGCGACTGGCGAAATGCGAGAATTTTCTAGAGAGCAATGCAAGTTTAGTTATAGAGACAGCTTATTTAAACAAAAAGCGAAAGACAAGTATATTATTGCTTCCATTACAATTAGGCTTTCAAAAGAACCTGGCGTTGCTCCAGATTACCCAGGAGTTAAAAAATATTTTGAAGAGAAGGGAATTTCTAATCCTACTCTTTCGCAAATTCGACAAGCAATCATAGATATAAGAAATGTTAAATTGCCTGATCCAAAAGAAATCGCCTCAGTGGGATCGTTTTTCAAAAATCCCTTCATTGATGAAAGCCAATATGAAAAGTTGAAGCAGGTCTATCCTAATATAATTGCTTTTCCGATTGAAGGTGGTGGATATAAGATTGGTGCAGGATGGATGCTAGAAACTTTGGGGTTGAAAGGCCAACAGTTTGGAAAGTTACAGTTCTATTTTAATAATGCGTTAGTAATGACAAATAGAGGTGGTGCTACGTTCCCGGAGCTTGAATCGGTTGTGAATGACACTAAAATGAAAGTAAAAGAGGCGTTTGGAATTGAATTGGAGGTTGAACCTACCATTATATAGTAGATTTTGATACAATTAAGTTACTTATGGAAAGCAAAAAGATCGTAGTTATAGGCGCCGGGTTTGGTGGTTTGGCTGCGGCAGCGCTTTTGGCTAGAGATGGCCATAAAGTGACAATTATAGAAAAAAATGAAATGGTAGGCGGTCGTGCTCGCATCTGGCGAGAGGCCGGCTTTTCGTTTGACATGGGTCCATCGTGGTATTTAATGCCGGATGCCTTTGAAACTTACTTTGCTAACTTCGGGAAAAAGCCTGAAGACTTGTACAAATTAATTCGTTTAGATCCATCTTACAGAATATTTTTTGGTCCTGGAGATAAATTAGACATTAGCTCAGATTTGCAGAAGAATATTGCGTTATTTGAGTCTCTTGAGCCTGGAGCTGGAGAGAAATTAGTAGAGTATTTAGAGCAAGCTAAATATCAGTACGATGTCTCGATGAAGCAATTCTTGTACAAAAATTTTACATCAATTTTTGACTTCTTTAATAAGCGCATGTTAACAGAGGGCCGCAAGCTTCATGTGTTTGAAAACCTAGACGCTTTTACAAAAAGATTTTTTAAGAGTGAACGCTTGCGAAAAATTTTGCAGTACAGTATGGTTTTTCTTGGTGGTGCTCCAAGCAACACCCCAGCGCTTTATTCAGTAATTAATCACGCTGACTTTAATTTGGGAGTATGGTATCCGGAAGGTGGATTTAACGCGGTGGCCGTGGCAATGCAAAAACTCGCTGAAAGCTATGGCGCAAAATTTATATTCAATACTCCAGTCACAAAAATTAATGTCGTTAATGGCGTTGCCACTTCAGTAAGTACTGAGACAGATGAGTTCGAAGCAGATGTAGTAGTCGGGAACGGGGACTATCATCATATTGAAACAAGCTTGTTACCAAAGTCCTCTCAAAGTTACTCGAACAGATATTGGAATAACCGAACGGTGGCACCTTCTGCGTTTATTATCTATTTGGGGCTAAATAAAAAGTTAAATTCTTTGAGCCATCATAATCTAGTTCTAAGCAATGACTGGACCAAGCATTTTAATGCTATTTTCGACAAGCCTTCTTGGCCTGATGAACCGTCTTACTATGTATGTGCGCCATCGCAGACCGATCCTACAACAGCACCAGAAGGCAAAGAAAACTTATTTGTCCTAGTACCAATAGCAAGTGACTTACCAGAGACTCCAGAGTTCCGCGAGGAGTTTGCACAAAAAATTATTTCTCACTTTGAGGAAGAGACAGGGGAAAGTATTACACCGAACATTGAAGTAAAAAGAATTTTCACCGGAGAAGATTTCGCAAAGGATTATAATGCTTTTAAGGGAACCGCTTTAGGGCTGAGTCACACTTTATGGCAAACAGCCATGATGCGCCCTCGAATGAAAAGCAAAAAAGTTAAAAACCTTTACTATTCAGGTCAATTTACTCAACCAGGAATTGGTGTGCCCATGACTTTAATCTCGGGCCAACTAACTCGCGATAATATTACAAAAGATAATGAGCAAATCAGTTAGTTACGAAATTTTTAAAAATGGCAGCACAACGTTCTTCGCTGCGTCACTATTTTTTCCTTCTGCAGAAAAGAAGGCTGTATTTGATTTATACGCATTCGTTAGAGTTTTTGATGACTTCGTTGATTGCGTCCCTCCTCAGAAAGATGAATATTTTCAACTGAAAACCGAATATTATGCCACACTAAACGGGGAAGCGACTCAATCACTTAGTTCAGAAAAAAATACGGAAGTGGTCCAGAGCTTTGTGAAGCTTCAAAAAGAATATAATTTTGATCAAAAATGGATTGAATCTTTTTTTGGTTCAATGGAAGATGATCTAGTTAAAACTACTTACGCAACTTTGGAGGAAACTGAACATTACATTCATGGGTCGGCTGAAGTAATTGGTTTGATGATGGCAAAGATTATGAAACTTGATGAAGCTAGTTTTCCAGCATCCCAGGCTTTAGGAAAAGCTTTTCAGTACATGAATATGATTCGTGATGTTGCAGATGACATTTCTTTGGGGAGAATTTATTTGCCAGAAGAAGAGTTTAGAAAGTTTGGGTTACTTGAAGTCAGTAAAGCAGAGGCTACTGCTAAGCCAGAACAATTTAATGAATTCATTCATGCTCAAATTAAAATTTACGAACAGTGGCGGGAGCAAGCTAAGAGCGGTTTCCATTTTATTCCATCACGTTATTTGGTACCCATTAAGATAGCACTAAATTTGTTTGACGATACGATTGAAGAAATTTCTAAAAACCCACAAGTTATTTTTGAAAGAAAAGTAATACCATCAAAGGTACAGATAGCGACAACAGCCATTAAGCAACTTATATTTACATGAACAAGTTTTTTATATCAAAAAAAAGTCTGATTCAGAAAGAAATCTCTGAGATTATAAGGCTTCAGAAGCAATATGCAAAGTCTGAATATCCTTGGTCAAACGACGCCTTAAATCGTTTAGAAAATTTTACAGTCTCTGGAAAAATGATTCGTGGACTTTTAGTAGTATTGGCAACTGGGAATAAATCGAAGCAGGCTCAATCTGATGCTATTAAAATTGGTGCGGCTTTAGAGCTAATGCATTCCGGTATTTTAGTCCATGATGATATTATGGATCGTGATCTTTTGCGCCGCGGGAAACCTACAATTCATGCCCAGTACACCGCTTTAAGCAAGCTTCCTAGTAAAGCCGAGAGTGTTCATTATGGAGAAGGTATGGCAAGCTGTGTCGGAATCCTTGCTTACTTTATGGCCATGAGTGAATTTGGAAAAGTTAAAACAAACAAAGGGCTAGCAAAACTAGTGGAGCTGTTTAGCTTAGAAATGGGTTTGCTTGGTCTCGGACAAATGGATGATCTTAATACTGGTACTATGAGTGCTTCAAGTGAAAAAGATTGCCTGAGGATTTATGAACAAAAGACTGGCCGATATACGTTTGGACTGCCAATTTTAGCAGGACTTATTCTAGCAGGGAAGTACACCAAAAGCATGGAAGTTAAAGTTCAACAGTTGGCAAAATCTTTAGGAATTATATTTCAACTCCGTGACGACTACTTAGGGGTATTTGGCGATACAGTAAAAACAGGAAAGTCAGTTGGCGGTGACATTCGTGAGCGCAAAAAAACTTGGCTATACTTCCGACTTCTTAAGAAAGTTAGTAAATCAGACGCAAAGAAAATTTCTACGCTGTTTAATTCTCACAATGTGATGACTAAGTCTCAACAAGCTTTTGTAATTTCAAAAATGAAAGAGGCTCGTATTCCTGAGTTAGCTGAGAGGGAATTACAAGCTCAACAGAAGAACGTATTAACTCTACTTAAGAAACTACCTTTTGATAAAAATCAATTAGTAGTAATGGAAGACTTGATAAATTATTTAGCCGTACGAGAAAAATAATCTAAACAAATGAACCTTAAAACTTTAATCAAAATTTCAAGACCTCGGTTTTGGCTTTATGCAGCTGGCACATTTTTAGTTGGGGCAGTGGCTGGAGTGCAAACTTTAACTGACTTAATTAATCCGCTGTTGTTAGTTTATTTAGTCTATTTTATTTTCTTTGCAAACATCTATATTTACGGCATCAATGATTTGTTCGACGATGATACAGATCAGTTCAACGCTAAAAAAGACGATAAAGAACATCGTCTAAGAATGTTAGAACGCAGAGCCCTAACTATATGGGTTGTCGCATCGCTTGTTCTTGGTATTGTGTTGGCATTCTTTACGCCAAATTCAACTACAATGTGGCTATGGATTTTGTTCCTTGCTTTAGCTGGATGTTATAGCGCGTATCCGTTTCGCTTTAAAGCTAAGCCTGTTATCGACGCGGCTTCCAATGTTCATTATGCAGTGATTGGATTCCTAGCTTACAGTTTTATAACTGGTGATGTTCCACCGGTGTGGGCAATGTTAGCTGCTTGGGCGTGGACTGCTAGCATGCACATCTATTCCGCAGTCCCAGATATTGAAAGTGATGCCAAAGCTAATCTGTCTACTACAGCCGTGGTGCTAGGACACAAGCTTTCTCTGGTAGTTTGTTTTGTATTATGGATTATATCTAGCGTGCTAGTTATCCAAAACTTCAACGCCAGTATTTTAGTTTGGTTAGTGCTGTTGTATCCAATCGCAACGATCTACACTTACATCAACCTACACAAAATTAAAACCATTTACTGGTGGTTCCCAGCAATTAATGCCATTCTAGGTCTAATTTTGTTCTGGATTTTAGCTTTACCAAAAATTTAGCGGAAGAAAATGCCTAGGTAGTATGGCCAGATAATGATAGCCAATACACCTTTCCAAAAGTGAAGGTCTAAAAAGCCAATTGTAAACAGCCAGCCAATTAGCCAAAGCGCTCCAGGAAAAGTGTGGTGTTCAACTTTGATTTTCATAAGTTTTTCTTTAGTTACTTAAAGCGTAGCAAAAAACACTAGCGGATGCTAGTGTTTTTTGGGGGTCACATTGCGGAAGAAGTGAGGACTAAGGCAAGGTCATCGCTATTTGATATTTTGAATCCTCTTAATTATGTTAGAGGTTGACTCGGAGTTTAACTGCCTATTCAAAATGACTATTTTTGAGCCCGTCTTTTCAAATTCATGTTTTAGTTTAAGATACTTCTTTTGAGGGAACACCACATATTTTGGTTTAAGCTTCTCTAAAATTATAAATGTCGCATCTTCCGCATGTTTGTAAATAGGGCAGATAAAAACATAGTCCACGTACTTTATTGAATCGATCACCGCAATTCTATCTTTTTCTTTTATAATTGGTCGTGAGCTCCCTTTTTTGCCGGCAATTCTTTTATCAGGAAGTAAACCAAGAACTACTTTATGGTTCGGATATTTTTCTCTAATCGCTCTTAGATACTTAACGTGGCCATGATGGAATAAATCAAAAGAGCCGGCTGTATAGACAGTTTTCTGATTTCTTAGCGTATCTAAGTTAGAAAATTTTAATATCATACAATTAGCATAACAAAAAACACCTCGGATTACGAGATGCTTTTTGCTGGGGTCGCATAGTGGAGGATGTCTGCACCACCGTGCTATTAGTTTACTGTTGCAATGACCTTTAATTCAATAGCTATTGGCGTTGGTAATTTATTAACTTCGATAGTTGTCCGACATGGCTGATTCTTTGAAAAGTACTCATTATAGACTTGATTGTAAACTTCAAAATCATCTTCCATGTTTGTTAGAAACACAGTGACATCAATTATTTGGTCCCACGAAGATCCTGCATCTTCGAGGACTAACTTAACATTTTTAAATACAGATCGACATTGAGTTTCAATATCATAAGATATTATATCTCCAGCGTCATTAAGCTGTACTCCAGGAATATTTTTTGAATCAATTTCACGAGGGCCGATACCAGATAGGAATAAAAGATTGCCAACGCGCCTTGCATGAGGATATGAGCCCAAGGGTTTAGGTGCTCTGGAAGAGTTGATGTGAGTGTCGTTCATAAAATAAGTTTAACAAAAAACACCTGCGATTAACAGATGTTGTTTGTAGGGTCGCATAGTGGAAGACGTGGCAACTGTGGCGAGAGAAACAGAAGTATTTATATCATTGTCAATTTAAGTTACAAGGGGAGGTATATGGGAAGAGGGATGGGTTCTTTCCTGAAATGATACTGTAAAATACAGATTCTGTATTCGGTTGACAATTCGACAAAAATATCCCATAATTGTAAGTCATTTATACATTTAAGTGGCTTACTTTTACATATATAAGGAGAATTTATGCAAGAACTAAAATTGCGGATTTTGGAAGAAATAATCGCAACCACTCGTTCAGCAATTGAAACAGCCGAAACCGGTCGCAAAACAGCTGAAAAGGAATCTAGGTTTCATAAAGGAGCCATGCAGTCCCGATATGACACGTTCAAAGAAGAAGCCCAGTATTTAGCCGGTGCTTTTGAAAAGAATTTGTCAGAACTTCGGCAACAACTTGGAACCTTGGAAGTCTTGAGAAACAATCCACCTAAGATTGAGCATGGCTCACTCTATGCGTTAATCAAGCTGGAAGATTGTAATTCAGGAGAAAGGCTTTATTATTTCCTTTTGCCAGCGGGCGGAGGAACTGAACACGAAGATGATGGAAAAACTATAACGGTTATTTCATTGGGCACCCCAATATCAAGTGCTTTAATCGGTAAGCATGAAGATGATGAGGTTACGGTAAGATTGAAGAACTCCAAAAGAGAACTTCTGATTTTATCCATTGAATGAGCTGGGAGGCTTTATGCAAAAAAATGTATTTATAAGTCTCGATGGCGTAGATGGTGTTGGAAAAACTACAGCCGCTTTATTGTTGGCTGAGCAGGGATTTCAATATTATAAATCACCATCGGGTGCGTTCGCGGAATTACGGAAAGAGATTGATCTGAGAGCAAGCCCTTTGGAAAGGTATTGTTTTTATATGATGGCTGTGCAGTATGACACCCAGCATATTACGGATCTTTTGAAACAAGGACCAGTTGTAGCCGATCGTTACGTAGCAACAACGGCAGCATATCATTATGTATTAGATGAAAGAGTGAAGTTGATTCATTCTGATACTCATCTACTGCTACCTGATTATGCGTTTCATCTAAACTGCGATTCAGAAACTCGAGACAAGCGAATCGTAGCACGTAAACGAAACATTCCTGATGCCAACCTCGAAAATAATAGTCCGTTTTTGGATCAAGTTAACGAAGTTTTTCTTTCGTTTAATTTGATCTACATTGACACGGGTGTTGTGACGGCATTAGAAACTGTTGAGTTGATCAAAAAGCATATTGCTGGGAGGGTAAACGCATGAAACCACTTTCGTTTGAAAATATAATGAAAGTGGCTGATAACTGGTTGAGTATTGGGGGTAACCCTAATGTCGAGATCGGTGCGTTAGAACCACTTTTATGGCGAGACGGCAATTATCATATTGACGATGTTGTGAAAGCCCTTGTCGATCGGGGTTTTATAACCTCGATGACCACAAACGGGCAATTGCTTAAAGCTTATGCGAAAAAGCTACAGACGGCTGGGTTATCCCTGATTCGAACGAGTTGGCATTCTACAGACCCACTAATCTTTAAAGAGATTTCAGGTGGTTATGGAGATTACCAAAAGTTTATCTCAGGAGTTACCGAGGCTTTGGATTTAGGTATCAAGGTTGATTTCAATCGAGTATTGTTAAAAGGTTTTACCTCAGACATTCCCGAGCAGTTATCTCTCTTAAATACCTATAAGAGCAGATTGAAACTATTCACTTTGCTTTGGACTCCAAGTAGCGACTCAAATTATCAGTCTCAATATCAGGACTGGCGACCAGTGATCAAATCGGAAGTGCTCTCTAAGACTTCTCTCATTCAACGGGTGAAGAAAGACTTAGGAAGAAAACGCTTACGGTTTCATCTTTCTGGCGGTGGCATGGTTGAAGTGAAGCTGGGAGATAAGTTGGATAGATCTGTTGAGCCTTGTAATTCCTGTGATCACAAACTTGTCTGCGAAGAAAAGTTTGGTGATTACGCACGTGTTGATCCGAAACTTGAAATGTATTTTTGCTATCTAAGAAGGGACATAGGATTCTCAGTCCCCGAATTTGATGACGACGATGCGCAATTCAAGGCTGCTATAAAAAGCAAGATCGGAGAAATCGAAATCGATAACTTGCTTGCCAAGACATCGCTTCGCTTGACGGTTGTACCTCGCTGTAATTTTAACTGCAGGACCCCTGGGCAATCTGAAGGGTGGTGCATGGAAGAACCTGGTGAGTACACATACCCGCCGATCAAACCAACTTTAGTTCAACTTAAAAGATAAAAGCCGTAGAAGAAATTCCACGGCTTTTCATTTTGGTAATTATTTAGTTGGTACTGACGCGAATGTAATTTCTGGCAATTTAATTATTTCTGAAGCAGGGATGCCAAGTTCTTTTTCATAAATCATATCGATGCTTCCAAATGATGCTATTGCATAATCAAACTCCAATTCCGCACTAGCTTCTTTTAGGCTTTCTTCGGTAGGACCTTCAATTTCTATAAATGGCTTTAATCCTGGCCAGGTATCAATGGTTACCTCGACATTATCTTTTTTCCATACCTCACGCATATTTTCTTGAAAGGCTTTTGCGTGGATATTACATGCTTCGAAGAAGTTGGCTGCAATATCAAAATCATTAACAACTAGCTCTACTTCAAAAGTATCATTAACACCTTCACCTCTGACTTCTTTGATAGTCATTGTTGTTTTGTCAGATTCTTGTCTAACACGACCCCATTTATTTTTTCCAGGATCTACTTTTGAGAAGTCAAAAGTTTTTCTTCGCATGGTATACTCAGGCGTCGAGAGAGTGTACCCAGCACTAGTTAGCTTGACTCTAACTTCTTCCTTATCAATTGATAGAAATTTAGCTTCCAATTCGTTTTGCATAGTGGAAAGTTTTAATTATTAAAAATTATATACAAATATATTTTAAATTGAACCTTTATTATTTTATAAATTATACTTCACGTTTTTGGTCACAGTTCAATTCCTGTTAAGGGTAACAAAAAATAACGCTTTAAACAAGCGTTATTTTTAATGGGGTGACTGAGGGGAATCGAACCCCCGATAATTCTGCCACAGAGAATTGTGTTACCACTACACCACAGCCACCATAATATTTATATATTCTTTAAAAAACTTTTCATTTCTTTATTATCAGCATGAATTAACATATGACAATTTGCACATAACCAAACTAAATTGCCCAAAGAATTATTTGTTCTATTTTTGTCAAGATGGTGAACAATTAGAATTCTTTTATCTTTCAATTTACATTTTAAACACATCACAGGAACCTTACTTCTAAGTAATATGTTACGGTATGTGTTAATGCCATTTTTCCACATAGGATGTTTGGTTTCGCTATAATGCTTGTTTCTCCAAACTGTCTGGCAACTTTTACTGCAAAAGAATTTTCCACTTTTTGAATCTCTAACATCTCTGGGAGTTTTCCATATTGACTTGCCGCAGTTATTGCATTCTGTCCAAAACCCAGTTCTTTGAGAAGTATTTTGGCATTTTTTTGAACAATACTTTCCACAACCAATTTTTAAATGTCTTGGTTTGGCATAAAATGGAGAATTGCAAATTTTACAGTTAACTTTAGGCATACTCTAACTATGCCTTAAAGCTTATAAAATTTAGATAAAGTTTTGTTAAAGTACTAAAATAAAAAATCGCTTCCACAGCGATTAAAACTAACTGGCCTGCTGTGTCAGGCTAGATTCACTATTACTGAATCCGTTGGTATTGTAGCTAAAAACCTAGGAATAGTCAATCTACAACTTTGCTCAATTTTGTTATAATTACTACATGGCATTACAAGGGACACACATTAAATTTGCGATTGATCTTCAGGACTACTATAGCCCTTCAAACCTGCAAAGTTATATTGCTGGGGCGGTATATCCTGATACGCGATACATCACAAAAACTCCGAGAAATCTAACTCACCCCTCGGATTTTGATCAATGGGACATTAACACAATAAGTGATTTCGCTAAGGGTTGGCACTCTCATTTGGCTTGTGATGAAATCCAATCGCAGATATACATTGAAAAGTTTTCATCACTATTTTCGTATGACAACATGCACACGGGGGATGATGATTGGGTTTCACTTACTGCAGTAAAAATACTGCAAGACTTAAATGACATTGCAAATTTTAAAATAAATGAGTTTCTGCCAGACGTAAAATTTGCTGAACTCCAAAATGGAGAGAGTCGTGAGTTAATTGATAAATTTTATGCTTTAATCCAAAACTCCTATTCTAATCCTAATGAATTAAGCATCGAGAGCTACCATCCGCTGTTGGTGGAAATTGGCTTACCGTTTGAGCTTGCAACCAGAGTTACTGATAAAGCCTCTGAATTTAGTAAGGACGACGAATTAATGGAACGACTCAATTCTGCCTATGCAGAAATGATAGATAAAATAAAAAACGCCTAAGCGTTTTTTATTGTTTATAGGTTCCAACCTTCAAAAATTCTTGCAGCTTCGCAACCTCGGACTCATCAATGTCTGCAATTGCGGCAGTAATTTTTATACCATCTAAATTAATTGATTCACCAATTTTTTCTTGATACGCCACTGCGCAAATTCTATGCCCACCCTCAATATGAATTAGCTCACCACTCGGCTTGCGATACAAGATTATAGTTGATGATGGAGGATAATTCTTTATAATAGGCTGTATTCGATCATGAGTTTTGCACCACTCAAAGAATTCTGGAATTTCTAAGGCTTGTTCAAAAGTAGTATCAATTTTATTATCAAAAAAGCGTGACCAGCCTTGATACGGCCCAACTATTATTTTAGGAAGAACAGTATTAGGATCTTCAATTTCTACAAGGTGCCAAACTTTTTTATCCATGCCTAATCTTAACGCAGTAGCCAACCGCCATTCTGTAATGGAGCTGAATCCTTTATCTTTGGCAACAGGCAAAATATCTCGCCCCTCGATTTGTTTAATCTCAGCCTCCAACCAACTTAGCATCACTTCGTCGAAACTGATTTCTCTTTCAATTTTAGTCATAAGCATCATTTTTACTTCTGGATTCATCATACCAAACTTTTGTAAATAATAAAGCCCCATCTAGAGTGGGGCTTTATTTATGCTTTAAAAGTTTAGTCTATTCGTCTTCTGGATTTACTTTGCGAGTAATGTAGAAGCCGCTAGCATTTGGAGAGATTTTCTTCAAAGATGCTGGTGCTGGTTTGCGACCACGTTCGTAATCAGACCATTTTCTGCGTCCTTTAGAAGCTCCGCCTGTAGAGGACGGTCTGCCGCCGCGCGCATCTGGTCGACCAGTTGTTGGTCTACCACTAGTTGCACCTCTTACATAACCACTAGTACGTGGTGCGGAAGCACTTGCTCCGCGTACGTATCCACTAGTTCTTGGTGCAGCGCCAGGACGTGGCTTGCTACCTTCATACCCACGACCAGCAGATGCAGGACGACTTGATGAAGGTGTCATAGTAGTAGTGCGGCTTGTTCTGTCTCCAAAAGATGGGCGACTATCACGACCGCTTGGTCGACTACCATAAGCTGGGCGACCACCACTTGAACGACCAGTAGATGGGCGACTAGATGAAGGGCGTCCGCCAGAGCTACGACCACCACGACCGCGATCATCACGTTCTGGTTCAGTAGATCTAGCTACGTGCGGTAAAGTCTCAGGAAGTTTTGCTACTGGTAATTGAGTTTTAATTAAACGTTCAATCATGTTTACATCGCGACGTTGGTCATGAGTTGCAAAAGAAATGGCGTGGCCAGTCATAGATGCACGACCTGTGCGACCAATACGGTGAACGTAATCTTCAGCTTGGTCTGGCAAGTCATAGTTAATAACTAATTGAATACCAGTAACATCAATACCACGAGCGGCAATGTCTGTTGCTACAAGAACTCGGAAGTTTCCAAGTTTAAAACCTTTTAACGCGTCTAAGCGTTGGTTCAAAGATCGGTTAGAGTGAATTTCTGTAGCTGTAACACCCATAGCGCGAATGTCTCGTGCAATTTTCTTAGCACCAAATTTGGTACGAGAGAAAACTAAGATGCTACCATTGTATTGCTTAAGAATTGTGCTAAGCAATGGAAGTTTTTGTCCGCGTTCAAGGAAATAAATTTCTTGAGTAACAGATTTAACAGCACTTCCTGCAGGAGCTACTTCAATGCGAAGTGGGGTACTCATGTAGGTGTTCGCAATTTTAACAATTGCGGTAGGCATTGTCGCAGAGAACAAAAGAGTCTGACGTCCTTTTGGAACTTTTTCCAGGATCTTTGTGATCTGTGGCGCAAATCCCATGTCTAACATACGATCTGCTTCATCTAGAACTAAGACAAGAGTCTTAGATAGATCAACAGTCTTTTTGTCTAAGTGATCAATCAGACGACCAGGAGTCGCAATGATGATATGTGGGTTGCGTTTCAACGCTTGGTGTTGACGGCCGATCGCTTCGCCGCCAATTAAGATAGCAGTTTTTAAGCCGATTGGAGTTCCAATCTTCTTAAGAGTTTCGTTAACCTGCAACGCGAGTTCGCGAGTAGGTAACACTACGAGTCCAGTACCCTTGCCGCTACTTTGGGCTAGGCGTTGGATCATAGGAATACCAAAAGCAAGAGTTTTACCAGTTCCTGTTTGGGCGATGCCCATAAGGTCAGCACCTGTTAGGGCAGCTGGGATAGATTTTTCTTGAATTGGTGTGGGCGTAACAAATTTATGTTGTGAAAGTATTTCAAGTAATTTCGGAGCGATACCTAGATTCTCGAATCTTGCACCAGAAGTAGTTGCACTTGGCACTTCTTCATTAGATTCTTGTAATTTCATTTTTTTATTTTAACACAAAATTATTAAATTGGCAAGTGGGGAGTTCTACACAAAAAAATCATATCTTCCTGGTATAATTGATAGACACTTAAATGCATAATAAAGTTAATTAAATTGAAACAAAATATGAAAAGAATTCTCTTTTTGGCGTTGGCAGTTGGGCTTGTATTTACCCCATTTACGCCTACAAACATAGCAAACGCACAGGTCTCCACTATTAGATCTATCGTTTTCCCGGTAATTGGTAAGGTCACTTATTACGATGACTTTGGAGTTGCTCGCGATGGTGGTGCGCGTTCTCATGAAGGTCAGGATTTAATGGGCAAGAAAATGTTGCCTTTAGTCGCGGCGGTAGACGGCACAATCACTAGCGTGAACTATCCAGAAGCTAGTTGGGGGATGGCAGTAACTATTCGTGATGCTGATGGATACACATATCACTACATACACATGAATAACGACAACCCTGGCACTGATGATGGTAAGGGTGATGGTATGAATGCGTATGCCCCCGACATTAAAGCTGGGAATAAAGTAGTTAAGGGTCAGTTGATTGGGTACATGGGTGACAGTGGTAACGCGGAAGGAACTCAGGCTCACTTGCATTTTGAAATTCGTTTGAATGGAACTCCTTTTAGCCCATATCAAAGTTTGCAGAACGCAACGAAAATCACTGCACCTGTAACCAACTATCCAAAACTAAGTGGGGAAATTTTACCGTACGATGACTTTGGCGGCGGCGCTAACGTTGCAGCTGGTAATTTAGATAAAGACTCAGCGATTGAGTATGTAACTGGGGCTGGCCCTGGCGGCGGTCCATTGGTAAAAGTTTTGGAAAAGGATGGAAAAGTAGTTAAGCAGTTCTATGCTTACGCAACTAACTTTACTGGTGGTGTAGATGTAGCAGTGGGAGATATAGATGACAACGGTGTAGATGAAATTATTACTTCTACAGGTCCTGGCGGCGGCCCACACATTAAAGTATTTAAAGCCGATGGCACGTTGTTAAAAGAATTTTTTGCGTACGACATGAATTTTTACGGGGGAGTTAGAGTCTCAACTTCAGATATCGATAGTGATGACAACTGGGAAGTTGTAACTGCTCCAGCCTCAGCTGGGGGACCACACGTGAAAATTTGGGAAGTAGATGGAGCTACTCCGACGGTAAAGAAAGAGTTAATGGCCTATCCTGCTAACGTGATGATGGGATTTGACGTCGCGGGTTTTGATGGCGGATTTGTAACTGTCCCTGGTAAAGGCGGCGGCCCACACGTGAAAGTTTGGGACAAGAATGGCACGCTTAAAAAAGAATTTTTTGCCTATGACGGAACTTTCACTGTAGGTCTTCGTGTGAGCGTAGGAGATTCTAGTACTTCTAAATCTGGCAGTGAAATTGTCGTAGCTCCAGCCACAACTGGTGGCCCACATGTAAAGATGTTTTCTCTGACTGGGTCAGAAGTTTCCAGTAAGTTGGTGGCCTTTGAGTCTTGGTGGCGTGGTGGTTATGATGTAGCCGCATTCAAAGGTGGCGCTATGATCACTAGTATGGGTGGTCGTCGTACTAGCTTGCGATCTGCCGCAACTACTACCACTACTCGCGAAACTACTCGCCGCAGTCGAAGCAACTCCGGTAGTTTCTAATCCCTAATTAGTTATGTCTAACGTGTTCTGCGTAAAAAGTTAAATCTGCCTCAGTTTTTTTGTGAGGGTTGAAGATGTTTAAAGGATCAAATATTTGTTTGGTCCTTTTAAATAGCTCAAAAACTTTATCGCCGAACATGAATGGCAAGAATGTCCCGCGTACCAGGCCGTCATTGTGCTCACCAGCCATTGATCCAGCATATTCTTTAACTAACTTAAAGACTTCATCGCTCATGGTAATGATTTGCTTGCGATGCTTTTCTTCTGATACATCAACAAGGGGAATGATATGGAAATTAGCATCACCAGCGTGGCCGGCAATCGTGTAAACGAAGTCAGGATACTTAGCTAGAATTGCATCTAGTCTCGGCATAAATTCAGGAAGTTGATCTGGGTGCACGACAATATCTTCAATGAATGGTGCGGAAATTTTGCGTGCGTTATGTTGGCGCAGCAAGTTATAGCTTTCGCGACGAATAGTCCAGTACTTCTGTGATTCAGCGTGACTGCGTGAGATGTGTGTAGGTAAATTAAAATGGGATCGGATATTGTGCTCAGCATCCGCTACTTGTTTGCTAACAGATTCTTCGTCATCACCTACGAATTCAGCAAGGAGAACTACTTCCGGTAGGCCACCTTTAATGGTCATCCAAAGTTCTGGTAGGAACTGCCAGAACATTTTTAGGCGAGAGCCTTTCATTTTGCTGACAATCTCTGGCAGGTAGCGAAGTGCAAGTTTGAAAGTGTGCTTATCAAAAATTTCAAAACTCTCCGGGCTTAGCTCGTTTACATGCGTAACAATTTGACCTAATTGTTTCAAATCCTTTAAGAAGAAAATTAATAGGCGAGTGTGGCGTTGTATTGGAACGATGCGCCATTTGATTTTTGTAATAATTCCAAGGGTGCCTTGTGAGCCAACAAACAATTGAGTTAGATCAAAAGTTTTACCATCCCATATGTCCCATAGGTAGTAACCTGATGAATTTTTAGAAGTAGTAGGTTTTGCATCGTGTAATAGGCGCGCGTTATCTGTCACTAGTCTGTAAATTTCTCGATAGAAACTTCCTTCAAAGTTTTGCAAAGCCATTTTGGTTTGCAATTCAGATTCGTTCAATGGCTTGATTATGTATGAGTTTCCATCTCCTAACACAACTTCAAGTTCTTCAACGAAGTCTTTTGCTTGGCCGTATTTGAAAGTTTTTTCACCGCCACAGTTATTGCCGGTCATTCCACCTACAGATACCCAAGCTTTTGATACAGGGTAGGCTGGCATCATTCTGTTTTTTGCTGTGAGCTTTACTTCCAAATCTCGGAACATTACTCCAGATTCGGTTTTCACACTCGTATCTGTTTGCTCAGAGATAACATTAAGGTGCTTAGTTGTGTCTAAGATAATTGAGTCATTGATACTTCCACCGGTCATATCAGTACCGCCCCCACGAGGGGTTAGAGATATATTAGGCTGTGTAGCTTTCTGCTCAACGGCAAACTTAACAAGCGACTCTACGTCGGCTACATCTTTTGGAAACACAATTGCCTGCGGGGCAATTTGAAAGATACTGGCATCACGACTGTAATGTTCAATATCTTGTTCTTGCTCTGTTATTTCACCTTTAAAATTTTGTTTCAGGGATGATAGATCCATATAGATATTATATCAGAGATTGACAAAATTCAAAAAAATGATATAATAAATTTAGATTAAAACGAATACTTTAATTGGCAGGGGAAAGTATTTTTTGTTTGCCTAAATTTTGAATAGCTAAGAAAGGCACATCATGGCTCCGAAACACGAAAAAATTCAGAGTAACTCTGTCGCAGAAGTAATCGCAGAAAAGTTTACTTCTTGGCTTGGTTCGACAACATCAATAGTGGTGCACACAATCGTGTTCATCGCTGCTTTTGCGTTTGTGCTTTTTGGTGTACCACTTGATACAGTTTTGCTTACACTAACTACTGTTGTTTCCTTGGAAGCTATTTACCTGGCTTTGTTCATTCAGATGTCAGTTAACAAGAACACTAAGAGTTTGGCAGACGTAGAAGAGGATATCGAAGAAATTGCGGAAGACGTGGAAGGTATTGAAAAAGACATTGATGAAATTCAGGAAGACGTGGAAGGTATTGAGAAAGATATTGATGAAATTCAAGAAGACGTGGATGAAATTGAAAAAGATGAAGACGAGAACGATCTACATGATGCTGCTACAATGAAAACTTTGAATTCACTTCAAGACGATATGAAAAAACTAATGGAAGATTTGCAGGCTTTGAAGGATCAGAAAAAATAAAAGAACCCTGACATTTTGTCAGGGCTTTTTATTTGCAATTTAATTTATTCAGCGCTAGCAACTTGCTGTCTCCATAGCGCGTTGTATAGACCACCTTCTTTTAACAGTTGTTCGTGAGTACCTTGTTCGATCAGCTTTCCCTTTTCTAGAACATAGATAGTATCGGCGTGCATGACAGTAGAAAGTCTATGAGCTACTAGAATGCGAATCAGTTCTGGACGGTTCTTTTCTATATCTTTGATAGTGTGAGTAATCTGCTCTTCAGTAATTGAGTCAAGACTAGAAGTAGCTTCATCAAAAATTAGGATATCAGGATTTCGTAGAAGAGCACGAGCAATTGCTAGGCGTTGCTTTTCACCACCAGAAAGTTTTAAGCCACCTTCTCCAATCTTAGTTTCCAAACCTTTGTCACCACGCTCAACTAAGCTTTCTGCGCTAGCAGCACGTAGAGCTTCTATACAATCTAAATCTGTTGCTTTAGGATTAACGAACAATAAGTTTTCTCGAATTGTTCCTGCAAAAAGTTGAGTTTCTTGAGCCACTAATCCAACGCGGTTACGCAATGCGACTAAATCGATTTCATCAACAGAAATGTCGTTGAACTTCACCTGGCCTTTAGTGGGCTTGTATAGTCCTACAATTAACTTAACAGTTGTTGATTTTCCACTACCGCTTGGTCCCACGAAAGCAACGGTTTTACCTGCCTCAATATTTAGCGTTAAGTTTTGTAGTGCATCAGTATTTCCAGTTTGATATCCAAAAGATACATCTTCAAACTTCACTACCTTAATATTTTCTATTGGCCTAGGGTTTTCCGCGTACTCTTCTTTATTTTGTTTCAAGATTTCTTCGAGTTTTTCTAAGCTCGCTTTAGTTTCCTGATAGCTAGTTGCAACATCACCAAGCATCGCTAACGGCCCAAAAATAAAGAAAGAGTAAAGCAGTAAGCTAAAGAATTCCCCTAAAGTAATTATTTGAGAGAAAATTAACCAAAGCATGAGTAGCATTAATGCCATGCGCATGCCGTTTATGAAAGTCCCTTGAATGAAGCTGTATGTACGAATTAAACGAACCTTCCTTAATTCGAGCTCTAAAATTCTTTCGTTTGTATCGTTAAGGCGGTTAATCTCTTGATTTTCCAAACCAAGCGATTTAACTAATTCAACATTGCGCAAAGTTTCTGTTGTGCTACCAGCAAGTGCTTGGGTCTCAGTAATGATTTCAGTTTGAGAATCTTTAATCTTTCGTGTAATTACAAAAGTCACAATTCCAATCAATGGAATCATAGATGCGAATACAACTCCAATGCTCCAATGAACTATGAAGGCGTAAACTAAGACGAACAATATTCCTATTAAAGTGAAGAACAAAATGCTAATTGCAAGTTGTACTAATTTTTGGCTATCGTTACGAGCCGCTTGTAGTTTAGAAAGAAATTCTCCAGAGCGTTGATCTTCAAAGACTGCGTAGGGGAGAGAGAAAGAATGAGTAATGCTATCGTTGTACATTTTTGCACCAAGACGTTGAGTGATCACGTTGGTGTAATAGTCTTGGAAGCTTTTCGCAATGCGGGAGACTAGGGCAACACCCATAATCGCGAATAACAATAGAATAACTCCTTCAACGTATTCACGTGCTGTTAATTCAGCAAAGCGGTTCGCGTATCTATCAATAATAATCCGGAAGATGTGCGGATCTAATAAAGAGAATATTTGGTTAATAGCCGCAAGAGCCAAAGCACCACCTAGTAGTCCTTTATAATTTTTTAGATAATTCCACAGTAGTTTCATAGTAGGCGAGTTAGGTTTTTATTTGGAGACGATGATAATTTTCTTATTGCTTAAGTCAACTTCGTGGGGGCCTGGTTCCCAATTTCCAGCTGCGTCTCTAATTGTTGAGTAAGAGTATTTATAGTTTAAGCCGTTTCGTGTCCCTGGATCGTTAGTAATAAAGTTATCCGAATCGTAACCGGTGATTACAAACATATGATAGATAGGACCAGGTTGCTTAAAGTTAGGATTACCTAGCATTTGCCCGTTAGCAGGAACAATTACAAGTTTATTTTCAGATAGAGCTTTCTTAATGGTGTCTTCGCTAATATCAACAATTTCTGCATTAAGGTCGTAGTTAGCCTCAATCATCTCAGTAACTTCTTTGGTATTGATACTTAAATAGTATCCGAGGTTATCTTGCTGCCATTTTGTTAGCTGTTCGATTTGCTTTTCTACAACTGCTGGGGGTAGGGAATGAATGCCATTGAAATAAGCATTAGCCATAATTACACTAGCTTCTTCGCAGGCTTCATTGTGTAATTCATCCCAATTAGCTGTCGGTGCTTGTGGGGTGAAGGGAACTGACAGAAAAAGCTCTGAAGGGATTTTAGTAGTAGACTCATTTGTAGGTTTGGTGTCCCAATTTGTCTGAGTGTTAGTAGGTGTAGAGTTGGATTGAGAATTTGCATTTAATCTATCTTCAGCAGTTTCTCCTCGCGTCATATACAAATACGCTGCACCAACTACAAGTAGTACAACAAAAGCAATTATAAAATTTTTCCTAGCCGCGGAATTTTTAGGTGGCCTTAGCATATTAATAGGATAACAAATTTATCTAAAGAATATCTGATTTTTTGATTTCAATATAACTTCCTGCTGGAATTTCTGGAAGCTTTAATTTATTAATACGAATGCGTTTTAAATTTACAACACCTAATCCTACCGCTGTGAACATTCGGCGGATTTGGCGTTTCTTGCCTTCGTGAACAATAATGTAAACTTTGCCGCTACGTTGTTTGACTGCAGCAGGTCTCGTCATTCCAGTTGGTAGCTCTACACCATCGCGAAGCTTTTCAAGTTGCTGAGGTTTAGGTTCAGCATCAGGAACAACTTCATATTCTTTATCATGCTCATAACTTGGGTGGGCTAGCTGTTGAGTTAAGTCGCCATCATTTGTAAGGATAAGCAATCCCTCAGTATCGAAATCTAGGCGACCAACATTATGTACTTTGGTACGAAGTTCTTCAGGGAGTAAGGAGAATACAGTTTTGCGACCATGTGTATCAGATTTGCTTACCACAACACCTTTAGGTTTGTTCATGGCAATATAAATTTTTCTATGGCCAGCGGTTTTAACAACTTTGCCATAAACTTTCACTTCATCAGTTTCCGGATCTACTTTATCTCCAAGTTTAGCTTTGCGGCCATTAATAGAAACTTGGCCAGACTTAATAAACTCCTCGGCCTTTCGGCGAGAAGCTATGCCTTGTTCACTAAGAAATTTTTGAACTCGTTCAGTTGCCATATATGAGGTATCTTAGCAGATTATGAGGATTTTAGCAGGCTTTAACTAACTTTTCTGAATTGGCAGTTGAACAAAGACTGTAGTACCTTGCCCTTCGTCAGATTTTAACCAAATTTTACCACCGTGTAATTCCACAATCTTTTGGGCAAAATACAAGCCAAGTCCAGTGCCTGTGACACCAGATTTTTGAGCATTTGCAGCACGGTAGTATCCACCAAAAATTTTCGCTTGATCTTTTGTAGGGATGCCTATGCCATGGTCAGTAAAACTAATTTGATATGCACCTCCGACGTTTTGAAAAGCTATTTCAACTGAAGAGCCCGAGCTCGAATATTTAATTGAGTTAGAAAGAATGTTGCTAAAGACACGCTTCAGTTTTTCTTTATCTGCTTTGATGGCATTGCTCCCAATAGGGAACTTCTCTATAACTATTTCAACACCACGTTCCTTTGCTGCGAGAAGTTGTTGTTCTGCCACTATCTTTAATAGGCGCGCGATATCTACTTCCTCAAGCATCAGTTTTGTTTGGCGATTGCCTGTCACGGAAGAAGCATTTAGGATATCGTTTATGTTACCCATCAAATTACTAGCAGTGGTTTTAATTTCTGCAATCATATTTGTTTGGGGCGGTGTTAGATTTGTGGCTTTACTCATGTTGTCGAGCGCCCAAGTAATACCGTTAAGCGGTGAACGTAATTCATGAGAGGCGATAGAGACAAATTCAGATTTTAACTCCACCATCTGTTGCTCATGCCTACTAATTCGTTGTCCAATAATTGCTAGAGCGAGTAAAAGCAAAGTAATCAAAGCCGGGATCATCGTGTTTGTTAAAACATACCTTTGATGACCTGATGCATCTATGTCGACACCAACAGTAGAAACTACCTTGTTAGTTTCAGGGTCAACAATGGGTGCGAGTGCAGTTATCCAAGTTCCCCAGCGATCCGAAGTCGGTCCAGTGATATTTGGTTTTCCAGTAGCGAACGCATCTACAAATGATTGATCAGCTTCTTCGTAAGTTTGGCCAGGTGGGGAATAGTCCGCTGACAGTGGGTCCTCAGAGTCAACATAAAAGAAAATTCCACCTGCTTCAGTTTGGCCTGTGAGGTACACAAAGCGAACATCTTTTTCTACGCTCTGAATTTTTTTTAACTTAGACTTCAAAGTTAAGTAGGACGGGTTTTCTAAGTCTTCCTCTGTTCCTTTCAGATTCGCTACTTCGCTTGCATCAATAGAAGAGGCGATAGTTTGAGCTCCTCTGGATAGAGCTCCTAAGTTAGTTTGATTTACAAAAGAATAAACATATATAGTCAGCGCAATACCGCTAATAAAAATAACTGCAATAAGCAGCATAAAAAACCATCTAGATCTAAATATAATATTAGTGGGATTAAACATTTTTTTGTTTTATTTTTTGATGGTGGCTTCGACTGGGATCGAACCAGTGACCTTGGGCTTAGAAGTCCCCTGCTCTATCCAACTGAGCTACGAAGCCTGATGTATATAGTATAACAAAAAACGCCATGTGGCGTATAAGTGTTTTCTGGTGCACCCGACAGGATTTGAACCTATGACCTCTCGCTCCGCAAGCGAACGCTCTATCCAGCTGAGCTACGGGTGCATGCTGTTAATTAGCAAATTAACTTTTATATTCTAAGGAATTTTTTGATTTTTGGCAAGATCCCAATCGTTCGGTTTGATTTAGCTAAAAATTTGGTTATCACTAATTCTAAATCTGATGCAGACTTAGTCTCAAACATTTGCGCGCGAAGTTCTGCGGCACCATCAAAACCAGCCACATATGCTTTAAAGTGGCGCTTCATAATATCAAATGGCTTTGTGCCATCAAAATACTTTTCGTATAGCTTGGTATGCTCAAGTAAAACTTTTAATCGTTCTTCTAAAGTTGGGGGAGTGAACGGTTCTTCCGAATGAGCATTGGTGAATAACCAAGGGTTGCCAAAAATAGCACGACCAAGCATCACGCCGTCACAACCAGTTTCGCGTACAAGATTTTTAGCTTCGGTTATATTTGGTACATCACCATTGCCTAAAATCACAGGGCGATTTTCTGGAGTAGTATGATCATTAATAAACTTTATAATATCTGGCATAACTTCCCAATGTGCAGGCACTTTAGACATTTCTTTTCTTGTGCGCAAGTGAATTGCAATTGCTGCAGGTTCAGCTTTTAGTAGAGCGGTGAGCCAATTTTCCCAATCAACTTTTGTGTCACCGATTCGGATTTTAATTGATACATCAATTACTTCAGTGCCGTGTTCTTTTGCGTAATCCTTTGCCCCCTGCTTACAAGCTAGTATTAGCTGCTGAGCAATTTCGGGAGTGTGGAAAAGGCCAGCGCACGAACCACCCTTAACGGCATTTTTTTCTGGACAACCCATGTTAATATCAATTCCATCAAAACCTTGACTGGCAACTAACTTAGTAGTTTCGTAAAATTTTTCTGGTTTACACCCAAACACTTGGGCAACGATTGGATGCTCAACATCTGAAAATTTTAAGTAGTGTATGACTTTATCGTGACCTTTTTCAGACATCAAAGCTTCGGTAGAAACAAATTCTGTGTAGAACACATCGGGTTTGCCGTACTTAGCGATGATATTACGAAAAGCGGCGTCGGTGACGTCGTGCATTGGTGCAAGCGCAAAAATAGGCTTAGCTAATTTTTTCCAGAATTCATTACCTTTTTCTTGGGTCATAGTGGTTATTATAGTAGAAAAAAGGCATAAAAAAAAGGCGGCCGATAATTCTGGCCGCCGATGTATAGTTTGACGCAACTCATTTCATCTCCCAAATTGTAGAGCAAAGCCGTAAGTCCCGCCTCTCTCTCCATTTAGGAAGCTTGTGTATCCCAACACCGGGCCGGCTTTGAAACCGGGGAGTTTGAACAAGAAGTTTCCTTCGAAATTGAACCCGAACCGTTTTCCAGGATGCAACGCCCCTGAGTCAGAGATCATCTGAGTATTGAACTCAAAGACTATTTCCTCGAGTTCGACATCAGTCTTTACGCCTTTGCGTAACACCCAACCAGGGGATACTCGATTATTACTCGACTCCGTCGGGAGGTAGTAACTAATGTTTCCGAAAGGGGTCAGCTTGATGAACTTTCTTACCACCACCTCTTTACTTAGCTCAATCCCCATTATTCCGAAAGAGAATCGCTGGGATCGAAAGTATTGGGCAGAGAATGCTAGATCAAAGTTTTTCTGTTTCTTGGTAGCCTTCACCCCGAGGCTAGAATACATTTCTGTAATCTCGCCGTCACCCGGAGCGGTGAAGTTTCCAGTGAATTCAACCTCAAACTTGCCGAGTTTTTTAGTATCGAACTCGGTAGTAATGACCGTCGTGTTTCCAAACGATGCTCTC
Source organism: uncultured Candidatus Saccharibacteria bacterium (assembly GCA_964561085.1). GTDB lineage: Bacteria > Patescibacteriota > Doudnabacteria > UBA920 > UBA920 > UBA920. Next base: position 102,983 of record CAZLNP010000003.1, on the reverse strand, counting down.
TCGATCAGGGCCTGACCATTTGGACTTTCATACTTACTTAGCCCAAACGAGTAGTTTCTGACCTTAACAGGTCGTTTTTTGTTCTCCGAGTCATCTTTTTGTAGAGACGACTGATCTATCTGAAACTGGGGAGTAGTCTGAGTTTGACCTCTAACTACGACAGCGTAAATGGAAAAAGTTATAGCGATTAACGCTATTAGCTTCCAAACTAATTTTTTCAACATAGGGCCCTCCTCAAGGCATGATTTTCGAACAATTACAAAGCCTAATTATATATTAAGCTACCCAGCCGTCAAGGAGTGTATGGTCAAAATTTTATCGATAGTTAACCTTTATTATTATGGAATTTTTTATGCACTTCACGCAGTCTATCGTTAGTCACGTGGGTGTAGATTTGAGTTGTAGTAATAGAGGCGTGGCCTAATAGGGTTTGTACGCTGCGAATGTCTGCCCCATTTTGAAGTAAGTCTGTTGCAAATGAGTGACGGAAGGTGTGGGGAGTGACCTTGTGCATTATTCCAGCAAGGCCCGCGTACTTTTTTACTAAACGCTGTACGCTTCTAGCGGTGAGGCCTGCAGCGTTGTGTTGATCAGATTTTTTGCCAATTGATTCCATTTGCTTGGTCACAGTGTTGCCCACAGTACTATGACTAACAAACAGAGCTGGCGAGTTATCATCCCGTTTTTTTAAGTATGCCTTAATCATTTTCGCTGCCTCGTCCGACATAAAAACCAAACGAAGCTTATCACCTTTGCCGCGTACAGTAAATTCACCGCGCTCAAAGTTAAGCTGACTCTGTTTTAATTGCACGAGTTCAGAAATACGAACTCCGCTGGAGAAGAGAAGTTCTAAGATAGCAGCGTCTCGCAACTGCGCTACTTCATTGTCTTCTGAAGCAACTGCTTTTTTGATGCGCGCTACTTCATCATTGTCCATAATTTCTACTTCGCGAGCTGGATTTTTCGCTAATTCTATTTTTTCTGCAGAGAGGGAATTAATATCGCGGCGTGCTAAATATTTTAGAAAGGCCCTCACCGCAATCACATGATAGTTTTGGGTGACTGGTTTTAATCCTTTGCCGGTGTTTTCGTCGGCATAACGGTTTAAATATAGACGAAAAGCTCTGACGGTATCTAGTACAATGTCTTCTGGGCGAGTAACGCCTTGAGAGCGGGTGAAGGCGGCAAAGCGGGCGAGATAGTGGGCGTAGTTGCGAATAGTTAAAAGGCTTTTATTCTTTTCAATTTCGCAGTATTCCAAAAAGTCCTGGATATTTTTTTCAATCGCAGTCCGTTGGATTTTGGTAGTTTTTGTTTGGCTTTTGGTTTCGGGCATGGCTTTATGCACTTGCGCGCCTTTATTAACCTTTACTAAATTATATCATAATTACGTGACGTAAAACGTTGGATTGTGCGACAAGGGGAAAATACGCCGTTTCTTTGGTATAATTTTGATATGAATAATAACCCTGAAAATTTCATAGATTCTGATGAACTCCTTGGCAAACAGGAGAAAATTAGAAAGCAATTTTCTGAGCCGTTTACGAAAGAAGAAATAGCTAATAAATGGGATGAGATAAAAAATCACACTCCCAGCAATATGGCTTACCCAAAGAAATTAATCAACCGGGAATTTGAGGGTTGTAATTATTCAGTGGATTGCTTATCTTTTTATGATTTCAGAAGTATTCAATTTCGCTTATTAAATGAATCTAGTCAGAACGTTGCTGAATTAATATTTGAAGAACATCGTGATCATGTAGGGGTATGGAAATTAACTCATCGAACAGTTAATACGAACGAGTTGGGCATTAGTGGTACCGAATTCTTACAAAAGGCTGAAGAATACATTAAGTTAGTTGCTAATAATAGAAATATAATTGCTGAAGAATTTGCAGCAGATGCCTCACAGGAAAAAGTTATCAATTGGCTGTTGAAAAACGGCTATGAGTTTAGCTCGGCTGAAGACAGTAAGATATACGATCATTACTTGAATAATCCAGATGAGTACCAGTTTTTTAAAGTAACTGATGGTTCGGGTCAGAAATTACTCGACAGAGAATTAGTCATTTTTAAAACTGATGAGGTTGATTGGACAGAGCTAGACAAATTTAGAAATGAAGATAATTCAGAGCTTTTAGATGGAAATATGTCTCTATTAAAAGTTAAGGGGCTGCTGAGAATTCATCTTAAAAAAGACATACTTTCAGAGGTTGAGTAATTAAGTTAATTATAATTTTCAAATGAACAGAAGCGAGACAGGAATTAATCCTGACCAGGCTCATGAGTCTGAAATGTCGAAGGATAAATACAAGAGAATTAAAGAAGAATTTCTGAAGCCTTTTAGTGATGATGAAATAGATTCAGAATGGTCAGTGATGGGGCAGAAAAACTTTTTGTATCGAAGCAAGCTTATGATGAATCGAGATTTTGAAGGTTGGTCTTTGAAAGCTTATTTAGCAGACAGGAGGGGTCGGTGTGTAGATTTTCAATTGATTGATGATGAAGGAAACAAAAAAGCAGAAATCATTTTTGAGAAAGAAGGTAGTACAACCCACTGGAAATTAATTCATAGGACGGTAGAAACCGGCGAAGTTGGTATTACTGGTTCCGAATTTTTGCAACAAGCAGAAAATTTTATGAACAAAGTATCTGACCTGGAATATGAGTCAGTAAGTAAATTTGCTGCTAATTCTTCGCAACCCACTACAACAGAATGGCTACTAAAAAATGGCTATGAGTTTCATAAGAAGGATGATGAGGAAAAATATGAAGATTATTTAAAGCACCCTGAAAATTATGAGCTAATTAACATAGACTATAAGTTCGATGGAAAAGATAGTTATAAAAAAGATTTATTCATTTTTGAAAAGTCGAAAATTGATTGGGTAGCATTGGGTAAGGTTTTAAATGAAGGATTAAGCGAGCCCTTGGGTTTGGATAGGCCGATTGGTCTCAAAACTACTCATCCAAGAATGTTGAGATTGCCTGGTTTGGTCCGTTTTACCTTAATAAAGAAGGCAGAAAATGAATTTGCCAAATCTAAATAAATTCGTTATAATTCATACATAAATTAACTGTACGCGCCAGAATATACTGCTGGTGTCGGGTAAAGAAAGGTAAAGTATATGTTGACCAAGAAAGAAAAAGACGCAATCATGCGTAAGTTTCAGACTCACAAAGATGACACTGGTTCTCCAGAAGTTCAAATTGCGGTTCTGACAAAAGAAATCGAGCAGGTTAGCGAACACTTACAAGTTCACAAAAAGGATAATCATTCTCGTCGTGGACTTCTAAAGATGGTTGGTAATCGTCGTCGTTTACTTCGTTACTTAAAAGGTGAAGATGTTAAGCGTTACGAAAAGATTTCTGACAAGCTTAAACTAAAGAGAGACTCTAATTAATTTCTTACAAGCCTCATCTTGGCCGAAAGGCTGGTGAGGCTTGATATCGTTTTATGACACAACAAGCATCCTGGGATTTAGAAGAATTTGAAAAAGAATGGGTAGCCGCAATGGAAGAAGTTGTTAACCAACTTTTGGCTAACCCAGATATTGAACAGATTAAGCAGCGCGTTCGTGCGCAAGGTCATGTTGAATTAGACGATCGTGAGCAGTTCATCGAATTGGTGAACAAAATTAAATATGATGTAATCTTTGCTAAGTTTGGTCCAGAAGATTCAGAAGGATATGCAGAGTTCTCTAAAGCTTGGCAGCATTGGCATAAGCTAAGAGCAACAGCAATGCCTAAACCACAGAATATGTTTGAAGACAACATCCATCACTTATTATTCGGCAGTACTCCGGACCCAGATGCATTCCTTAAAGATTTTAATATCAATTCAGATCTGTAATTATTAATTTAATCATTAATCTAATTAATTAAGCTTTCTTCCGAAACAAGTTCCAAGAGTATAGCGTTTGAAAGAGAGAAATATTAGCAAAGCAGGCAGTCACGGTAAGCGCAGTCGCGACACGAGCTTTGCGAGTTAAGCGACGTGAGCACTGTCTGCGTGATAATATTTCTCTCTACATCAAACTCTGCACTTTTGGTCGCTTGCATCAGGAGCAAAGCGAAAGGTATCTAAATGGATACAAAGAAAATTTCTGCAAATATTGCAGGAGCTGACTGGCAGTTTGAAACTGGTAAGTTAGCGAATCAAGCTAGCGGAGCAGTTCTTGCTCGCGTTGGTGATACTGTCGTTTTGGCAGTAGCAGTTCTAAATAGTAATCCGCGTGAAGGAATCGACTACTTCCCTCTATTAGTCGATTACGAAGAAAAGCTATACGCTGCAGGAAAAATTAAAGGTAGCCGTTGGGTAAAGCGCGAAGGCCGTCCAACAGACGAAGCTATTTTAACTGGACGTGTTATCGACCGTTCTCTTCGTCCGCTGTTCCCAGATGGAATGCGTAATGACGTTCAAGTTGTTACCACCGTTCTTTCAATTGATGGTGAAAACGAACCAGACATGATTGCAGTTAATGCTGCTTCCATGGCTCTTCATATTTCTGACATTCCTTTTGATGGTCCAGTTGGTGCAGTTCGCGTTGGTAAAATCAATGGCGAATTTGTAGCTAACCCAAACAGCGAACAACGCGCTATCTCTGAAATGGATCTAATTGTTTGTGGTACAGCTGAACACATTATTATGGTTGAAGCTGGTGCTAATCTTGTTCCTGAAGAAGATATAGTAGAAGGAATTAGAGTCGCTCAAATTTCTTTGAAGGCATTAGCTGAAATTCAAGATGAATTTAAATCCCAAGTTGGGAAGCCAAAAACTGAAAACTATATTGTTATCAAACCTTCTGACATCGTAATGGATAAAGTGAAAGAATTGCTTACTCCAGAAAAAATTGAAGCTGCTCTATATGTAACTGGTCATCAGTTGAGAGGAAGCAACTCCAAAGCGTTAACAAAAGAAATTGTTGCTGCAACTGTGGAAGCCTTAGCCGAATCTTCAGACGTAGCGCTTGAAGGCGTTAACGTTTCTAAAGATGCATACTTAGCAATTGATACGGTTTTAAAGAAGTACATGCAGAAGCAAATTCTTGAACATGATCGTCGTGTAGATGGCCGTGCAATGGATGAAACTCGTCTAATTACTGCTGAAGTTGGCGTATTACCTCGTACTCATGGTTCTGCTTTGTTCACTCGTGGTGAAACTCAAGTACTTACAGTTACTACTTTAGGTAGTAAGGGTGATGAGCAGTTACTAGACGGCATGGAAGATCCAACCGAAGGTCGCGCAAAACGTTACATCCACCATTATAACTTCCCAGGATATTCAGTTGGTGAGGTATCTCCAAATCGTGGTGCTGGTCGCCGCGAAGTTGGTCATGGTGCTTTAGCTGAACGTGCTGTGGAAATTGTATTACCTGCACAAGAAGATTTCCCATACACAATGCGTTTAGTTTCTGAAACTATGTCTTCTAACGGTTCTACTTCAATGGCATCAACTTGTGGTTCATCTCTGAGCTTGATGGACGCCGGTGTACCAATTACAGATATTATTGGTGGAGTTGCCATGGGACTTGTTATGGATGAATCAAATCCAAGCAACTTTAAAGTGTTAACAGACATTGCTGGAATTGAAGATTTTAACGGTCACATGGACTTTAAAGTTACTGGTTCTGAAAAGGGCGTTAGTGCACTTCAACTTGATATTAAAGTTAAAGGTTTGACTGCAGATATTTTAGCTCAAGCTTTAGCTGCTGCTAAACCAGCTCGCATGCACATCCTTTCTAAAATGAAGGAAGCCTTAGACGCTCCTCGAAAAGAACTTTCTCAATATGCTCCTCGTATCACTAGCTTCATGATCAAGCCTGATCAAATTCGCGAAGTTATTGGTAGCGGTGGTAAGACCATTAATGGAATTATTGCTGAATGTCCTGGTGTGAAAATTGATATTGAAGACAGTGGATTAGTAATGGTTTCTTCTGTTGATGCAGCTGCAAGCGAAAAAGCAGTGAAGATGATCCAAGATATTGTCCGCGAAGTACAAGCCGGTGAAGTCTTCGAAGGCAAAGTTGTGAAGTTAATGGACTTCGGTGCATTTGTACAAATTTTGCCAGGCAAAGATGGAATGGTTCATATTTCTCAACTTGCAAATTACCGAGTGAACAAAGTAGAAGATGTAGTGGCAGTGGGTGATACTTTGAAAGTTCAAGTTCAAGAAATTGATGATCAAGGTCGCATTAACTTAACTCACAAACCTTTCGCTCCAGAACCAACTGCTGAACAACTAGCTTCTGCTGGTACAGGTGGTGGTAATGATCGTGGTCCACGTCCAAGTGGTGGCTCAGGCGGCGGTCGTGGTGGATTTGGTGGGGGAGATCGTCACGGTGGTGGTCGTCCTCGTTCTGGATTCCCACAACGCAGCCCACGCCCAACTGGGGCAAACCGATCATAGTTCTAAATATATAGTGCAAATAACAGAGGCGCCCCAAAAGGGCGCCTCTTGATTTTTGTGCGAAAATGTGTTATCTTGAGAAAACAGTTTTGTAGTTTTAAGGCTGTATGCTACTAAAGTTTAATTCTAAGGAGAGGGCAATATAAATGGCAACTGATATTTTGGACCTTACTACAGGTTCGGAAAATAGGGAATTGGACCCAGAAACGGGTAAAATGATATTAATGGAGTATACTCCAGAAGAAGTAGAAAGCCGGCGTAGGTTCTTTAAGAGTAGTCGTCAGACTAATCCAACCCGTCATGGTGGCGGGAATCCAAAGCACCGAGTTGACTTAGCCAAGGGTTACGACCCAAGTTGGCTTCGCTAATCACCCCCCCCCGACCTCACTCCATATTGCGCAACAGGTAAGTCATCCTCGGCTTACCTTTTGTTTTATCTATATAAAAGCTATAATATCTATCTATGTCAGAAAATAATTTAGAAAACAAGTCAGAAAAATATTTTGAAATAACTAAAAAAGTTGATGGCACCCGTGCACGCACGGGTATTATTCATACTGCTCATGGCGATGTAACTACACCGCAGTTTTTACCTATCGGCACTAAAGGAACTATTAAAACTGTAACCAGTGAAGAAATTAAGTTCTGGGGTGCGACTATGGTGCTCGCTAATACGTATCACTTATGGCAGCGTCCAGGCGATGCGTTAATTTACAAAGCCGGTGGTTTACATAAATTCATGAACTGGAAAGGACCGATCTTTACTGACTCTGGTGGTTTCCAAGTTTACTCTTTAGCTAAGATGCGCAAAGTGTTAGAAGCGGGTGTGCTATTCCAATTCGATATGGACGGTAAACAAGAAATTCTTTCACCTGAAAAATCAATCGACATTCAAGCGAACTTGGGTAGCGACATCTGTTTGATCTTAGACGATTTTCCTGGTTTCCCATTTGAGCATAAACGCAGCAAAGAATCTATCGAGTTGACTAAGCGATGGGCTGAACGCGCTGTTGCCGAGCATAAAAGAATTATGGATCATGGCGATCCGATTAACCCTGGCCAAAAGTTATGGGGGATTGTTCAAGGTGCGAGCTTTGAAGATCTGCGTAAACAATCTGCAGAAAACATGGTGGAACTTGGTTTCGAAGGTTTTGCTATTGGCGGAGTCGCTGTTGGTGAACCTCACGAAGAAATGATGAAAGCGGTTAGTTACGCAATTCCGTATTTGCCTGAAACAGCACCTAAACATTTGCTTGGAGTTGGAACTCCATTTGATATTGTTCAAGCAGTGGGGCAAGGTTGCGACACTTTTGATTGCGTCATCCCAATGCGCGAAGCTCGTCATGGCCGTCTATATATATCTGCACGTACAGAAGACGGCAAAGAAGCTTATGAAACCATCGATGTGCGTAATGCACAGTATGCCGAGGACTTCACTCCAATTGACTCAAGTTGTAATTGTTATGCGTGTTTGAATCATACTCGAGCTTATGTTAACCATTTAATTAAAAGTGATGAAATGCTTGGTGCTCGCTTGGCAACTATGCATAACCTTCGTTTTTATTTGAATTTGATGGATAAAATCCGTAAAGCCATTGAGTTTGATTACTTCGATGATATGTTAAATGACTTCAAAGATTTAACTCCACCTAAAGGATTGGCAAAAAGCACTAATGATTAGTGCTTTTTAGTTGCGTCAGATTTTATATAGATTTTAAGTTAGTTTGATATAATGAATAAAGAAAGGTAATAAATACTATGCCAGAAATTAAAATTGAAACACCAAAGCCAGAAGCACAATTTGAATTGCCAAAGCGCCGAGGAATTGCGAAATATTTAATAGTCCCTTTAATACTACTAGTCGCCTTGGCTTGTGTTGGAGCGGGTTACTACTACTTTACTAAACCTATCTCAGTAGTTGTTCCAGAAGAAAAACCAGTTCAGGAAGAAGAAGTGAAGGTAAAAGCCGGCGCCAGTTTTTACTTAACCATGGATAGTGAAGGCGATAGCTCTGTTGAAAAATTTGTAAGATTGTATCAATACTCTCAGGATTCAAGTGAAGACGATAAGCAAATTTTTGAAACTAAAGAAAAGAATTTTAGCGTTATCGGCGAGATGGGTGACTTCAGATACATCGTTAATTCAGAAAATAAAATTTCTCTATTAGATGCATCAAAGGGCAAGGTAGACCTGCTATTTGAATTGGCAGAGAATCCTCTAATTCGCGATGTCGCAGTATCGGAAGATAAACAATGGCTCGCCTACGCGCGCAACTACGAAGGTAATGAGGCTAATGGTAAAAGCGGCGGCTCTATTTGGTTATACAACTTTGAAACCAAGGAGCAAAAAGAAATAGTTAAGAAGACCGAGCTTGGGGTGTATCAAGGTTTTTCTATTAACGGCTGGCGCAGTGGTGATAAAGAATTAATTGTGTCTGGTCTAGGCGGGGATGCCGGTGCAGTCTGGGGCGATATCTATCAAGTAAATATTGCTACTGGAGAATTAGTAAAAGTTAATCCTATTGTGGAAAAGGACAAGATGGATTTTCTTCGTGGTGATTTAAGTCCCGATGGAAATAAATGGGTTTATTCTCATTGCGAACAACCAGATGTTGCTTCTCGTGAAAAGGATAATTATGGAGCATGCACATCTGGCGAAGAATTAAGAGTGTACGATTTTGGTACTAAAGAAGTAAAACCTATATATCAAAACCTCCGCTACGATAACAATGAGAACAAATCAGCTTTGCGCACTTTCGGCGAGTATAAGTGGGAAGATAATAACAATGTTATTGCAGTAGTTCCAGGTGCAATTTTAGACATTTCTAGTGGTACTAAAAAAGTAGAGGAAGTTTATTTGTTTGATCCGTACGATCCTATGGCATTTAAAAATCGCTATCTCGCATTAATGGATGCGAGTGAAGATCAAATCGTCTTCTATAGAGATGATGCTTGGCAGGTATTCGACCGAACATCTCAAAAGTTAATTAGTATAGATAAAAAGAAACAAAAAGAAACTATTCTACACTGGCTCAATTAGAGCGATATTGCTATAATTTATGCATGTCAAAAGAAAATATAGCACCAGAGAAAATGGATAAAATTGTTAGTTTAGCCAAGCGTCGTGGGTACGTGTACCCAGGGTCGGAAATTTATGGTGGGCTAGCAAACTCTTGGGATTACGGTCCTTTGGGTGTTGAATTAAAGAATAATATTAAACAGCTTTGGTGGAAACGCTTTGTGCAACAGCGTCCTGACATGGTCGGTATCGATGCGGCTTTGGTAATGAATCCAAAAGTTTGGGAAGCTAGTGGGCACGTTGCAACTTTCTCAGATCCTTTAATTGAAGATAGTGTTACTCATGAACGTTACCGCTTAGACCATTTGCTCGAAGAAGCTGGTGTAGATGTCGTAGGTATGGATCTAGATAAAATGGCAGCAAAGGTTAAAGAGTTAAATTTGAAAAGTCCAAAAGGAAACGTATTGGGAGATCCGAAAAAGTTTAACCTAATGCTAAAAACTTTCTTAGGTCCTGCAGAAGAAGCAGCGAACGTTGCATACTTCCGTCCCGAAACAGCGCAGGCAATGTTCGTGCAATTTAAGAATGTGCAGACAACCTCTCGCAAACAAATCCCATTTGGAATTGCTCAGCAGGGGAAAGCTTTCCGTAATGAAATTACTCCAGGAAACTTTGTGTTCCGTACCCGCGAGTTTGAACAAATGGAAATCGAATACTTTATTCCAGTTCCAAAACAAGATTCTGACTGGAACGATGTCTTTGAAAGCTGGAAAGAGGAAATGATTAAATGGATGCGTGATGATTTACAGTTAGACATGACGCAAGTTCATGAACTTGAAGTTCCTGCCGAAGACCGCGCTCACTACAGCAAACGTACCTTAGACTTTGAATACGATTTCCCATTTGGTAGAAAAGAACTTTATGGTTTGGCGTACAGAGGAGATTTTGATTTACAAAATCATATTAAAGCATCAGGACAAGATCTTTCTTATGTTGACCCTCAGACAAACGAAAAGTATGTACCACACGTAATTGAACCAACTTGGGGCGTGGACCGTTCTTTCTTAGCGGTTTTGGTTGACCATTACAAAGAAGAAGGAGAAGGTGACAGCAAGCGCGTTTGGCTAGCACTTCCTCCAAAACTCGCACCGTACAAAGCAGCCATTTTCCCGTTGTTAAAGAACAAGCCAGAGCTTGTAGAAAAAGCTCGTGGTATTTTTGCAGAACTTAGTAAGCATTTTATGGTGGCGTGGGATGATCGTGGTAACGTTGGAAAACGTTATTACAGCCAAGATGAAATTGGTACACCGTTTGGCATTACCGTTGACTTCGATACCCTTGAAGATAACACAGTCACAGTTCGCGACCGTGACACTGCCCAGCAAGTACGTATTAATATTGATGACTTAGTGAATTACATTAGTACTCGATTGTAATAATGACTCCAAACCAGAGAATCAAAAAATTACAACGCAGCATAAAAAATCCGTTATTAGTAAGAAATCCGAATGATTTATTTTATCTTACCGGACATCACTTGCTAGATGGCGGGTTTTTGTTTATTTCCAAAAAACATGTTGTACTATTTGGTGGTTTTTTAGAACAAGTCAGTGTTGTAAAAAACGACTTCCTTAGTAACATTTCAAAGTATATGTCTGGCTCGAAAACTCTTGAGTTAGACAATCATATTTCATTACGGGAACTAGGGTTCATAGAAAAGTATTTACCTAAAGTAAAGTTAAAACCAATTTCTTCGCCATTGGTTCAGATGCGTGTCTACAAAGATGCCCAAGAGCTAAGTAAGATGAAAGCAGCCTATTCGATCACTGCGAAAGTTTTTGACTTAGTAAAAAAGGAACTGCGTAAGTCTAAGAGCCTAACAGAGAAGCAATTAGCCGAATTCATTAGGTTAGCTGGATTAAGATTAGGTGCAGATGACATCAGTTTCCCTACAATAGTGGCAAGTGGTGCAAACGCTGCTGTGCCTCACCATGTGCCAACTACAAAAAAACTAGTAGCAGGCGAAAGCATTATTTTAGATTTTGGTTTTAAAGTAGATGGATATTGCAGTGATTTTAGTAGAACTGTTTTTATCAAATCTGTCCCAAAAAAATTAGAAGAAATTTATGTGGCAGTTGAGGGCGCATATAAACTAGCGGTAAAGAATGTTCGAAGTGGTATGCAGGGTAAAGTCGCAGACGACATTGCTAGAACTCACTTAGCCGAAAAAAATCTAGAACAATATTTCATTCACAGTTTAGGCCATGGAACCGGAATCGAAGTTCATGAAAGTCCGTCTTTGCATGGTAGAGCGGAAGATGTTTTGGAGAACGGTATGGTATTCAGTATTGAGCCTGGTGTATATATTCCGAAACTTGGTGGAGTTAGAATCGAGGATTTGGTATATTTAGAAAAGGGTAAGCCAGTGTATTTTAAGAAAGTTTCAACAAATTTAAAAGATATGATTATATGAAGTATTACAAAAAAGTTTTAAAGAATGGATTAACTATTATTGAAGTGCCGAGCAATGATGCTGAAAGTGTTGTTGTCGACTTTTTTGTTAAGACTGGTTCGCGCAGCGAGACAGCAAAAGAAAATGGGATTTCACATTTCCTTGAACACTTTTTATTTAAAGGCACTGAAAAATATCCAACATCAATGGCTATCACAGAATTAATTGATGGCATCGGTGGAGAGATGAACGCCAATACTGGCAAGGAACACACTCAATTTTATATCAAAAGCCGTCATACGCATTTGCCCTTAATATTCGAAGTGCTAACAGATATGCTTCTGCACCCAATTTTGAATAAGGAAGAGCTGGAGCGAGAAAAAGGTGTGATTGTAGAAGAGATTAATATGTATCGTGATAACCCTCGAATTAATGTGGGTACCGTTTTGGAGCAAACCATGTGGCAGGGGGACCCACTAGGGAGAGACATTGCCGGCACTCCAGAAGTAGTGAATAAATTCACTCAGAAGATGTTCTCAAGCTATATGGATCGCAATTACCAACCTGGGAACATGCTCCTAGGGATTTCTGGGAAGTACGACCGTGTCGCTTTAAACAGGTTAATTAATAAATACTGGGCTAAATTGCCAGCAAATAAGTGGCAAAAATGGCCAAAGGTAAAAGACTCTCAAAGAGCTCCGCGCGTTAAAATAGAATTTAAAGACACTAAACAGGCACATTTCAATCTTGGATTTAAAGCCTACGATGTGAATAGCAAGAAAAATGCTGCTGCAAATGTTCTATCCGCGATTTTAGGTGGCGGCATGAGCAGTCGTTTATTTAGTGAAATTCGCGAGAAGCGGGGATTGGCGTATTATGTTCGATCTGGAAATGGACAGTACCAAGACACTGGTGTTTTCGACATTAGCGCGGGCATCCGTGTTAGTAACATAGAAGAAGCTTTGAAAGTCACATTGGAAGTTATCAAAGACATTAAGACCATTCCTGTTCCAGAAAAAGAATTAATGAAAGCAAAGTCATACTTAAAAGGTAGAACCACTCTATATTTAGAAGACAACCAGGCGCGGTTAGATTGGTACTTAGAGCAATCTGCATTCAGTAAAAAAACTAAAAGCCCTGCTGAAGCTTTTAAAGAGATTGATGCTGTGACTGCGAAGCAAGTCCAAGCAGTAGCGAATGAGTTATTTAACTCTGCTAAAACTTCTTTGGCAATTATTGGACCATTCCGAAGCGACAAGAAATTTACAAACATAATTAGTAAGATTTAGTTATGGCTATAAAAAAAGTTGTAACAGAAAAAGCCGTTGCAAAAAAAGTTGCAAAAAAGGCCGCGCCAATTAAAAAAAGCAAAATTTCTAGCGCGGTGGTAACGGCTGCTCAAAAAGCGAGCATTAAAAAAATAGATAAGCCTCTAACTGGTCAGCCACTAATTGGTTGCCATGTTTCCATTGCTGGGGGTTTGCAAGAAGCACCTGCTCGCGCCGCGCTACTGCAGTGCGAAACATTTCAAATTTTCTCACGAAGCCCGCACGGTGGAAGCGCGGCACCTATCACCCCCGAAGTTGCGAAAGAGTTTAAAGAAGGAATGGAAAAAGCAGGAATTGAAATTTGCGTTATTCACGCGCCGTACATTTTAAACTTTGGTTCTGCTAAACCATCAACCTTCCATGGATCTATCAACATCGTTCGAACAGATCTAGAGCGCGGTACTCAACTTGGCGCTAAATATGTAATGTTCCATCCAGGAAGTTTTAAAGATCTTGGGGAAAAAGAAGGAATGAAACAAGCCCAGGAAGGTTTAGTCAAAGTTCTCGAAGGTTATACTGGTACAACACAGTTGCTAATAGAAATTTCTGCAGGTGCAGGAAGTGTAATTGGCGACAATTTTGAAGAAGTTGCTGAATTAATGAAGCCAATTAAAAAGCATAAAGGTTTTGGTGGAGTATGTTTTGATACGCAACACGCGTACGGTAGTGGCTATGATTTACGAGATGAAGCTACAGTAAAAAAGACTTTCGACAATTTTGACAAAGTTATTGGTTTTGAGTACTTAAAAATGTTCCATGCTAACGATTCTAAGGTGGATTTGGGTTCAAATAAAGATCGACATGAGCATATTAATGAAGGACAAATTGGATCTAAGGGGTTTGAGGCAATTTTGCGCTACTTAAAGAAAAAAAAGTTGGCCGTGCCCTTGATTTTGGAAACTGAGCATGATAAAGTTGAGACAGACATCAAGCTAATGAAGGCTTTACGAGCTAAAGCCTGGAAATAAAAGGTCAAAATATGAGTGGAATAGAAATGGGTGTTAACCCTGAAGCAATGAAATCAAACGCAGCGGAAAATGCTGCCAAATTCAAAGGTGAATTGATTCGAATCCCTGAAGGTGAAACTAATATGGGTCCAGCGAAAAGAATTGCTGCGATTGTGCGTGAGCTTGAAGGGCAGGAAAGTTAATATATGGAAGAAAAAATTCAAAAAATAGTAAATCTAATTCAGTCGTCTGATTTAGATCAAACTATTAAAGATATTCTGATTCGCGATTTGCAAGCAGATGGTTTAAACGACTTCTTACGAGAACAAATTAAAGCATACTGTCTTGAAGGTTTAAAACGTCTTGATGTTACTTATGAAGAAGCAAAAGAAGCTTTAGAGCAATCTGAACAAGAACAAAATCCAGCTTAATGGCTGGATTTTTGTTTTAGTAGTATACTTATTTTATGAACTTTCAATTAGATTATTCAACAAAAGTTATATTAAGAGTCGTGGCAGTGTTGTTGGCATTGGCGTTTTTATGGGTAGTGCGAGATATCGTAGTAGTAATTTTACTTTCACTTGTAATAGCGTCAGCGATGGAGCCAATGGTTGATTATTTAAATCGTTGGAAAATACCTCGGTCAGTGAGTGTGCTTGGTGCTTATGTAATCGTCATCGCTTTCATCGGTGGGCTGGTTGCATTAATGGCTCCACTTGCTACAGAACAGTTCCGTGTTCTTTCAGATAACCTCCCTCAATACAGTGCTGATTTCCAAGTAAGATATCCTACAATTGCATCATTCTTCGGCGGGGCAGATTTAACGGCAATAGTTCATTCATTGTTCTCTGGAGGAGAGGGAACTAGTGAAATTTTCAGTAGAACAGTAGGTTTGTTTAATGGTTTGTTTGCAGTAATTACAGTTCTAGTAGTTTCTTTTTACTTAGTAGCTGCAGATCGTGGTATGAAGCATTTTATTCGTGATCTTGTCCCAGCCCCACACCAGAGAGTGGTAATGAATTTAATAGAAAAAATTCAACGCAAGATGGGTCTTTGGGTAGTTGGGCAGTTCATTCTGAGTGTATTTATTTTCACTCTCACCTATATTGGACTTTCAATTCTTGGAGTAAAGTATGCATTGTTCTTAGCGCTCATCGCTGGGCTATTAGAAATTGTGCCTTATGTTGGTCCTTTCCTTGCTGCGATTCCTGCGGTATTCTTTGCTTTAATCCAAAGTCCAGCGCTTGTAGTTGGAGTTATTATTCTTTATATAATTATTCAAAAAACTGAAGGTTATGTATTAGTTCCAAAAGTGATGGAAAAGACTGTTGGCACATCACCGTTGGTTGTATTGCTGGCGCTGCTGGTTGGGTTTAAGCTGGCGGGCATCTTAGGGCTACTTCTGGCTGTGCCTCTAGCAGGAGCTATTACTGTGGTTATCCATGAGCTTTTCCAGGAAAAAGCGCCTCAATTAGAAAAAGACTTAGAAATACAACCTAACGTTTAAATAGGTAAATTTGACAACTGCTTAAATAATCGGTATAATACTTCCATGATAAATTTTAAACATCAAATGAATATCGCTGGAAACGAAACCCCCCTATGTGGTGGTGTTTTTTCGTTGTCTAACTCAGGTGGTGTTTATTCTAAGATGAAGTAAGTTTTCTTTACAAATTTTAATCTCCAACACGATCTCGGTTAGATAACCGAGATTTTTTGTTATCTAAATACGCTGAGGCGTACACTAAAAACTAGTAGGAGAAATTATGCAGGAAAACATAAGTAAAGTTAGTAACCCAGTTTGCTACACAGGGAAGTTGGTTATTTTGCGACCATTGAACATAGAAACCGATTTGGAATCTTGTTGGAGATGGATTAATGATCCAGAGGTAACTCGGTATTTACTCGCAACTCTCCCAGTGAGCTTGGAAGAAGAACGGAAATGGTTTGACCGAGTCAGCAAGAAAAACTCTGATGAAGTTTGCTTTGCCATAGAGACATTGGAGGAGCGGAAGTTCATCGGCACTGTAGGTGTAAGCTCAATCAGGCCGATTGTGCGAATTGGTTCAACGGGTTCATTGATTGGTGAGAAAGAGTATTGGGGTAAAGGTTATGGAACTGATGCCAAAATGCTTTTGCTAAACCATGCGTTTAGCACGATGAACTTATTCAAAATTAATTCGTCAGTCACTGAGTTCAATGAACGCAGTGCTGGCGCATTAAAGAAACAGGGCTATGTTCAGGAAGGAGTGGTTCGGCAAGACATCTATTGCGAAGGACGCTACTGGGACAAAATCTTGTTTGGTTTATTGAGAACTGAGTTTGAACCGATTTATCAGAAGTATTTTGAACAATAATTTTGCTTTGGATTTAGAGCGTGCTGATGAAGCACGCTCTTTTTTATCAGTTTGAGAGAAAAATCAATAAAAGCTATAATATAGTGACTATGGAACAAAAGAAATACTACATTACAACCGCAATCGACTATATCAATGGCAAGCCACATATTGGCCACTCTTATGAAAAAGTGGCAGCCGATGTTTTGGCTCGTTTTCATCGCGCGCAGGGAGATGACGTTAGGTTTTTAACTGGCACAGATGAGCACGGTGCAAAGATAGCTGAGTATGCACTAAGTTCAGAACTTTCTATTGGGGAGTTTGCCGATCAAACTGCTGCAGGGTTTAAACTAGCTTGGGATAATTTAAATATTTCTTACGATCGGTTTATCCGCACCACTGACGCTGACCACATTAAAGTGGTTGAAGATTTGGTCACGAAAATTAAAGATAACGGTTATCTGTACGAAGCAGACTACGAAGGAATGTATTGTATTGGTCACGAAGCGTTTCTGACTGAAAAAGATTTAGTAGATGGGGTTTGTCCCGATCATAAAACTAAGCCTGAACTAATTAAAGAGAAGAACTGGTTTTTTAAAGTTTCTGCTTTCACAGATATTATTAAGCAGAAAATAGAGAGCGAAGAATTCATAGTTTACCCAGAACATTCTAAAAAAGAAATTTTGGCAATGTTGAATGAGGGATTCAATGATATTGCAGCGAGTCGTCCAAATGTAAAATGGGGAATTCCATTGCCGTGGGATACCACTCAAACCATTTATGTGTGGGTAGATGCCTTGATTAATTATGTGACTGGTGCAAATGTAGTAGGTCCAGATGGGGCAAAAAATTATTGGCCGGCAGATGCTCACGTTGTGGGACCTGACATTGCGAAGTTCCACTGTATTATTTGGCCAGCGCTATTGCTTGCTGCTGGTTTGGAAATGCCAAAGTCGGTTCGTGTTCACGGTTTCTTGACTTTAAATAATCAAAAAATATCTAAGTCCACTGGGAATATTATTGATCCAAATGATTGGGTAGCAAAGTATGGTGCAGACGCAGTGCGATATTTCTTGATGCGTGAAGTATCTTTTGATTCGCATGGTGATGTTAGTGAAGAAAAACTACGGGCACGCTACGATGGAGAACTAGCAAATGGACTAGGTAATTTAGTCAGCCGCATCACTACTTTGGTAGAAAAATTCCTTGATGGTGAAATCCCACGTGGCACGGTTCCAGATCAGCCCGTCATTCCTGCGAGCATCGCAGAGTTAATCGATTGCTATAAATTCCATGAAGCACTAGCTGAAATTTGGAAGGAAGTTGCTCGTGCAAATAAAATTGTTGATGAAACTAAGCTTTGGGAATTAGGCAAAACAGATTTAGATGAATTTGCCCGTGTTGCTAAAGAAGTTCTAGTGATTATTGAAGAAGTTGCTCAGCAACTGTTGCCATTTATACCAACTTCAGCACAGAAAATTTTAGATGCTGTTACGGCAGAGAAAATTACTAAAGTGGAACCGTTGTTCCCACGTTTAACCGAATAAATAGAACTGCATGAAATTAATAGACACTCATACTCATGTAAATTTGAGAGCATTTAAAGATGATGCTCCAGAAACAATTCAGCGCGCCTTAGATGCAGGCGTTGCTGTTGTTAATGTTGGCACGCAAATCGACACTAGCCGCGAAGCAGTAGAGATGCTTAAAAAATTTCCGAATGATGTTTATGCTGTAATTGGCCTTCATCCTACGCATACTTACCATCATGATTACGAAGACGATGAAGAGGTAAAATTTAAAACTCGTGAAGAAAGTTTTGATGCAGAATTGTATCAGGCATTGCTCGATGATGCTGGTGAAGATGCAAAACGAATTGTAGGAATAGGTGAATGTGGCTTGGACTACTATCGAATGCCAGAAGATCGAGATGCAGAAGAAATTAAGTCTTTGGAACGCGATGCTTTTGAAAAGCAAATTCATTTTGCGCTAAAAAATAATAAAGCGCTGTGCATCCATTGCCGCCCGTCTGAGGGAACTCAAGATGCGTATGAAGACATGTTAGAAATTGTGAAGCGGGTTAAGATGGAAAATCCTCAACTTAGATTTGAGGTACACTGCTACACAGGAAATTTAGAGCTAGCGTTGGAGTTCGCAAAACTCGGTGGATTTATCGGGCTGAATGGTATTATTACGTTTGATAAAACTGGACGAAGCGAAGAAGTGGTTAAAGGTTTGCCTCTTGAGTTTATGATTCTGGAAACAGACGCGCCGTATTTAACACCGAAACTTAACCGGGGTAAGCGCAATGAGCCGAGCTATCTTCCTGAAGTTGCAGAAAAGATTGCTGAGTGGAAAGAAGTTGCCGTTGAGGAAGTAGCGGAGGTGACTACAATGAACGCTAGAGAATTATTTAATATATAGATGAGTTATACTCGCGAACAAGCCATCGACAGTATGTTGGAGAAGGATCCCTCTTGTCCGCGGGATATTTTAGAAAGTCTTGTTTTACTAGATGTAAAGTTTCTGGGCTTTGATTCGAAAATTCATGAAGGACAAATAGTTGTTCATCAAGATGTTCAGAAAGATATTGTAGATTTATTTGAGTTAATGCAGCAAGAAAAATTTCCATTGGAAGAAGTTTCGCCAATTGTAAAATACAACTGGGATGACGAAGCTTCCATGTCTGCAAATAATTCATCAGGGTTTAATTATCGGAAAATAGCAGGGCAAGATATTATGTCTTTCCATTCTCAAGGTAAGGCAATAGATTTAAACCCCAGGATTAATCCATGGGTCCAAGGAGAAACAATTCAGCCAGCTAATGGCAGTTATAATATTGAGAAAGCTGGCACTTTGTTTAACGGTCATCCGGTGGTAGAATTTATGAAAGAGCGTGGTTGGGAGTGGCTAGGTGATTGGGAAAAATATCAAGATTATCAGCATTTTCAGAAAGAAATCTAAATTTATGGAAAATAATAAGGCTTCCGGAGGATATAACCCTCAAGAAATTGAAAAGAAATGGCAAGATTATTGGAAAGACAATAACGTTTTTTCCGCGCAAGATGATAGTGGTAAGCCCAAGAAGTTTGTATTAATGGAATTTCCATATCCATCCGGGGATGGTCTGCACATGGGTCATGTGCGTGGCTACACCGCCGGTGATGTAGTTTCCAGATACTATCGAATGCAAGGCCACGAAGTGATGTACCCAATTGGTTGGGATGCTTTTGGTTTGCCTGCGGAAAATTATGCTATCAAGCATGGTAAAGATCCGAAAGATACTACAGCTAGTAATATTGTAAATATTAAGAAGCAATTCCAGAGCATCGGATATAGTTTTGATTGGGATCGTGAAATTAATACTACAGACCCAGAGTACTATAAATGGACTCAATGGTTATTTTTAAAATTCTACGAAGCAGGGTTAGCTTATGAATCCACAGGTTTAATTAACTGGTGTCCAAAAGATAAAACTGGTTTAGCAAACGAAGAAGTCATTGCTGGAGAATGTGAACGTTGTGGTACAAAAGTAGAAAAGAAAGAGTTGCGTCAGTGGTATTTAAAAATCACTGAGTACGCAGATAAACTTTTGGAAGGTTTGAAGAACTTGCCAGAGTGGCCAGAGCCAGTGAAGTTGCAACAGGAAAACTGGATTGGTAAAAAAGAAGGCGCGATTATAAATCACACAGTTGCAGATTTAGATATTAATTTGGAAACGTTTACTGCTTTTCCAGCTTGGATTTGGGCAGATACTTTTATTGTCTTGGCGCCGGAACATCCATTGGTATCAAAATTAGTAGAAGGGACAGAGAAGGAGGCTGAAGTTACTGAATTCGTGAACCGCATTTCTGCCATGGACCCAGAAGCTCGTGCTGAAGGAAAAGAAGGCGTATTCACAGGTCGTTATGCGACAGATCCACTAAGCGGTAATAAAATGCCAATTTGGATTGCTAATTTTGCTTTGATGGATTTTGGAACTGGCGCAATCAGGTGCAGCGCTCATGACCCACGGGATTTTGAGTTTGCACAAAAATATAATATTCCTTTAGTCGAAGTAGTTGAGCGTTCTGTTGAAGATGCTCCTTTCAACGCGCACGAAAATGTTGGAACTCTATTGAATTCAGGTCCATTTACTGGAAAAGAAATTTCACCTGCATTAATTAATGAAATTATTGATTGGTTGGAACAAAATAAATTCGGAGCTCGTCACACCACTTACCGATTACGTGACTGGGTGTTTTCTCGCCAACGTTATTGGGGTGAACCAATTCCTCTAGTGCACTGTGAAAAAGATGGAGTTGTTCCAGTACCAGAAGATCAATTACCAGTGGTTTTGCCTGAAGTAAAAGATTATGAGCCGACCGGGACAGGGGAATCACCTTTAGCCGTCGTGGATGAATGGGTGAATACTACTTGTCCAAAATGTGAAGGTCCCGCAAAGCGCGAGACTAATACCATGCCTCAGTGGGCAGGAAGTTCTTGGTACTACTTGCGTTACACAGATGCAAAAAATGCATCTGCATTTGCTGACCCCGATAAATTAAAAAGCTGGTTACCAGTTGATTTATATTTTGGTGGGATGGAACATACAACTTTGCACTTATTGTACTCACGTTTCTGGAATATATTTCTATACGATCAAGGACTAATCCCTGTTAGTGAGCCATATACTAAGCGTATTCCTCACGGAATTATTTTAGCTGCCGATGGTACAAAAATGAGCAAGAGTAAGGGTAATGTTGTAAATCCTGACAGTATTGTTAAAGAATTTGGTGCTGATGTTCTACGTATGTATGAGTTGTTCTTAGGCCCTCATGAAGCCAGTGTATCATGGAGCGACAAAGGAATTATTGGTGTTGCTCGTTTCTTGGATAGAGTTTGGTATTGGGTAAATAATACAAAGCCATCAGAAAAAGATAGCGATGAAGTCTTGCGCGTACTTAATACAACTGTTAAAAAAGTTACTGAAGATATCGAGGCATTCAAATTCAATACAGTTGTTTCTAGCTTAATGAGTCTTCATAACGAAATAAAAGATAAAGAAGTTTCCAAAGAAACCATTTTAACTTTTGCCAAAATGCTTTATCCGATAGCGCCTCACATTGCTGAAGAAATTGCGGAAATTTTACAAGCCAACGAAAATGGTAGTTTGCAATTTAGCGCGTGGCCAAAAGTTGATGAAACTGTTCTTGGCGAAGAAACTACAAAAATTGTAGTTCAAGTAAACGGTAAGGTAAGGGAGACGTTAATTTTGCCAATTGGAGCAACAGAAGAGGAAGTGAAATCAGAGGCGATTAGGTCGGAGAAGGTAATTGCCGCTGTGGGTGGAAAAGAATCGAAGAGAATTATTTATGTTGAAAATAAATTGTTAAACATCGTGGTTTAAAATAAGCTTGGCAAAAATGATCACTTTAGAATACAAAAAGAAACACCATCAAAAAATAATTCATGCCGTTACTCTTGCTTTGAAGCATGGGAAAGTTGTTGCTTACCCGACAGACACCTCGTATGGCTTAGCGGTAGATCCCACCAATCCCGTTGCGTTGAGAAAGTTCTACAAGATTAAAGAGCGCACTACAAAAAAGCCTGTGCACATTGTGGTGGCTTCAGTTGCTCAAGCAAAAAAATATGTTGTTTGGAATAAGTTTGCTCAAAAAGTAGCATCCAAGTTTTGGCCTGGCCAACTATCTTTAGTTTTGCCGATTAACACTTTGGCTTTTGAATCAAAACATAATGGTTTTCTAAAATCCTTTTCAGCTGGAACGGGCACGCTCGGTCTTCGAGTGCCTAAAAATCAAATCGCTCTCGACATAGTTAAGTCACTAAAAAGACCAATCACTGCAACTAGCGCCAACCCTTCCGCGCATTTGTCCGGTGGCTACGATAGCTATTCCGCTGAAGACATAATCAAACAATTTTCCAAACAAAAGCATAAACCTGATATAATTATTGATGCAGGAAGGCTTGCTAAACGAAAACCATCAACGTTGATAAAAATTAATGATGATGGAACATTCGAGGTTTTGAGAAAGGGCCCAATCACAGAGAAACAAATTAGAAGTACGATACAAAAATAAAAAGAATATAAAATGACTTTTACTGAACACTTTCATTTACCGCATTACTTTGCTTCGAAAATAAAAAAAGAAATTGAACACCTGTATGAATCGGTGGCAATAGGGAACTTGGCACAAGCAATCATCACCTTGTTTGAGCCAATTTTTTTGTATCATGTAGTTGGTTTGTCGGTTCCAGAAGTGTTGATGTTTACCGCTGCTATTTACTCTATGTATGCTCTAATTATTCCATTTGGTGGGAAAATTATGGCTAAGTTTGGCTATGCGCATTCGATATTCTTCAGCATTCCATTCCAGATTATATTCTGGTTCCTAATTCTATATTCTGAGCAATATGTACTAATGTTGATTCCTGCTGCGATTAGTTTGGCCATTCAAAAGACATTGTATTGGCCTGCCCTTCACGCTAGCTTGGCCAGATTCTCAGACAAAAAGCAACGCGGTCGTGAATTCAGCTTCATGTACGCGATAATGAATTTGATGCAAATCATTGGTCCAATGCTTGGTGGATTTTTATCGACTTATTTCGGAATAGAGGTAGTGTTTGTAATCGCATCAATTGTCTATTTCTGTTCTGCAATTCCTATCCTTTGGTCAAAGGAAGTATTTATTCCAAAGCCATATCGTTTCCATGACACACTAGATTTATATAAAAAGTATCCGTTAAAATTTCTGGGGTACTTCGGCTTCGGTGAAGAACTATTAGTTTACACAATTTGGCCAATTTTCATGTATACAATAGTTGCTAGCTATCAAGATGTTGGAACATTGGTGACCATAGCTACTTTAGTTGCAACAGGCTTGGCTTTGTACATTGGTTTTTATACAGATAGACACAGCAAGGAATCTTTGCTCCGTGCGGGGACTGTAATTTATGCATTAACTTGGTTGGCAAGAATTCCGGTGGTTTCTCCTTTCGCTGCTTTCATAACTGATACTTTGTCTCGCACAACAAAAAGTCTGGTATTTATTCCTGTATCAGCGCTTACATATGATAGAGCAGCACAAACCCACATATTGCCGTATGTGATTGGGTTTGAACAAATGTTAGCAATTGGCAAAATGCTAGCGGCATTAGTCGGGATTGTAGTTTTTGTGGCAACTGGCAGTTTCGTTGCCCTGTTTATTGTCGCTGCAATTTTCAGCCTATTTTACTTCTTAATATAGAGCTCTTTTGTAAATCGACCAGAGTTTGTTAAGATTAAAATATATGAATTACGAAAATCTAGAAAAGTCAGATAAAACCGTTTACGACAGTTTACGCAACGAAATGCTTCGTCAGAAAGAGGGAATCGAGATGATTCCATCAGAAAATTACGTTTCCGCAGCAGTTTTGGAAGCTTTGGGGACAGTTTTTACTAATAAATATTCTGAAGGCTATCCTGGGAAGCGTTATTACGGTGGCCAGGAAAACACCGATGTAATTGAGCAATTAGCGATAGATCGCGCAAAACAGCTTTTTAAAGCTGACTACGCTAATGTACAACCGTTAAGTGGTGCACCTGCAAATGTGGCGGTGTATTTTGCTTTGCTTCAACCAGGAGATACAGTGCTTGGAATGGATCTTTCTCATGGTGGTCATTTAACTCACGGACATCCTGTTACAGCCATGGCAAAGTTGTATAACTTTGTCCGCTATGGCATGAAAGATATTACTACTGGTGAAATTGATTACGATGCTCTGCGTGAAACTGCTTTGCGAGAAAAACCAAAATTAATTCTCGCAGGGTTTTCTGCGTACCCAAGAGAAATTGATTACGCCAAGATGAAATCTATAGCTGATGAAGTCGGTGCAATTACTATGATGGATGCAGCGCACATTGCTGGTTTAATTGCTGGCGGTCAGCTTCGCAATCCTTTTGATGATGGCTTCGATATTATTACAACCACTACTCACAAAACTTTGCGTGGTCCACGCGGCGGAATGATTATGTGCGCTGGACCTCGTGCTGAAGAACTTGGCAAGAAAATTGATAAATCTGTTTTCCCTGGTCTTCAAGGTGGACCTCATATGAATAACATTGCTGCAAAGGCAGTGGCTTTTGGCGAAGCGCTTAGACCCGAGTTTCAAGATTACTCGGCTCAAGTAATCAAGAACGCTTCAAAGTTAGCGGAAGAACTTATTGCACGCGGCGGCCATTTAATTACTGGTGGCACTAGTAATCATTTAATTCTTGTTGATGTTGTAAAATCATGGAATGTTACTGGTAAACAAGCTCAGGAGTTGTTAGATACAGTTGGAATTACTTTAAATATGAATATGATAGCAGATGATACTCGTAGCCCGATGGACCCGAGCGGTATTCGATTAGGAACTCCTGCAATCACAACGCGCGGTGCCAAAGAAGAAGATATGGTAAAGGTTGCTGATTGGATGGTGCAAGTTTTGAAAAACCCTGAAGACACTGGCCTACACGAAAAAATTAAACAGGAAGTCAAAGAGTTTTCTTTAGGTTTTCCTGTGCCGGGGATTGAATAAAAATTATAATGGAATTATTTCAAGCATTTATATTAGGCGCAGTTCAAGGGCTTGGTGAATTTTTGCCAATCTCTTCTTCAGCTCATTTAATTATTACGCCATATCTTTTTAACTGGCCAGATCAAGGTTTAGCTTTCGATATTGCGCTTCACTGGGGTACCTTAATTGCGGTGGTCGCATATTTCAGAAAAGATATATGGAATTTAGCGCGTGGTTTTTTTCACTCCCTGCTCCCGAGTACTAGAAACTTCAAAGAAAATATTTATCAAAAACTTTCATGGCTAATTATTGCTGCGACAATCCCAGCGGCGGTAATCGGCAAGATTTTCGAAAATCAAGTCGAAACAGCTTTTCGTAATCCAATTCTAATTGCTGTAACTTTAGCGGTAGTAGGGTTTATTCTATTACTTGCAGATAAATATGGTCATAAGCTTAAATCTTTAAACGACACATCTTGGGGTAATGCGATTCTAATTGGTTTTGCTCAAGCAGCAGCAATCGTTCCTGGTATTTCAAGAAGCGGTGCAACAATAACAGCCGGGCTAGCCCAAGGGCTTACTCGTGAAGCCGCGGCAAAGTTTAGCTTTTTAATGTCTGTGCCGATAATTCTTGGAGCTGGTGTATTAAAAATTCCAGACATTGCACAAATAGATAATTTAGGCCCAGTGATTGTTGGATTCTTTTCAGCAATGATTTTTGGATTCCTTGCTATTAAATATATGCTACGTTACATTGCAAACAAGTCTTTTGCTATTTTTGCTTGGTACAGATTTGCATTGGCAGCAGTGATAGTCATTATTTATTTAATAAGAAACTAAAATTATGATCGCTGAAAAAGAGTATAAACATTTTCAAAAGAGAATCAATGAAAGCATGGTGTATAAATATTTTTGGATTTTTTGGGGGAACTACGCTTTCGTTATTTTTGGTTTAGTGGCAGTTTGGATTTTTGTAAATCCTGATTTACACGAAAATTGGCAAGCGCTTATCGGCTTGTCGATTCTATCTTTCGTTTTTTCTCGTGGACTTGTTGTATCTTTCATTAATCAGTTCGTAAAGAGGGCTAGGCCATATCAAAGATATAATACGAAGCCAGAAGAAACTAAGTTTTTTTCTTTCCGGGATAATCACCACGACTCTTTTCCATCGCGTCATACTGCTGCATATTTTTCGGTTGCGTCAGTGGTGTTTCTGTTCCACCCAATTCTAGGATCAATCTTAATAGCGACTTCTGTTATCGCGGGTGTTGGGCGTGTTGTAATGGGATGGCACTGGCCAACAGACATCCTTGTAGGTGCAATTATTGGCTCCGTTGTGGGCTATTTGACCTATTGTTTCGCTTACACCTTGTTCTTTACGCTGACCTGATTTATTGCTAAAATAATAGGGATTTTAGTAACTTGCCGGTGTGTTGAAATTGGTATACAAGAAGGTTTCAAAAACCTTTGCCCTCTGGGCGTGTGGGTTCGAGTCCCACCACCGGCACCAAATAAAATGTATTACACTAATTCAATTAGGTGGAACAGAGAAGTTTTAGCTTATCTTGTTGGGATTGGATTGGGTGATGGAAATCTATCAAACCCAAATAGTAGATGTGTTCGATTCAGAGTTTCATGTGATCTTAAATATACTTTTTTAATTACTGAGATAATAGCAGCTATCAATTATATTTTGCCGGAAAGCAAAATAGATATTATAAAGAGGCCTAGTAACTGTATAGATATTTCTTCGTATTCGAATTACTGGGAAACCATATTAGGGTGGAAAGCAGGGCAAGGAAGCAAATACATTCAGAACGCAAAAGTGCCTGATTGGATATGGATCAAAGACGAATATATTACAGCCTGCTTAAAGGGATTGATTGAAACTGATGGTTCAGTTTACACTGATCGTGGATATCCAATGGTGATGTTCACTAACACAGTAAAAGATCTTGCAACGGATGTTTACCAAATGATTAAATGGCTTGGATACGATCCTAATATATATCACTTTCAACCGAAATCCAAATATAATTCCAAGTATACATACCATGTCCGTCTGTCCAAAAATGTCCGTGATTTTTTAAATATTGTAAAACCCCTTAAAGCTTAATTATGGACAGCATTGTTCCTCATCAACAACCTCATCGTCAACCGCCGTCCCAGCCTTGGCAGCCACCTGTGAAACCTGAGCCTGTCATGGAGCCTGTCCAGGAACCAGTGGAAGAGTTCGATGAAATTGTCCCTGCTCAGCAATATCAAGCCCCTGTGATTAAAGAGCCGATTGTTGAAACTCCATCTTTCGATCCTGCACAAGCATATTTTAATGATGCTCAAAATTCAGCTCCTGCTGTAGAAGAAATTCATTTTGTTGATACTACTCCTGACGAAGAACCTTTACCCTTAGCAGTGGAGCCTGTAATAGCGGCGCCAATTTCATATGACGAGCCAGTGGTTGCTAATGAGGAATCATTTGTGAATGAGACCCAGGCAGAAGTCCCTGCAGTGGAAGCCCCAACGGAAAAAGTTTCTTACGCAGATAGCTCAATCCAAGAATTAGAAATATCGCAAATTGTTGCTAATCCGTATCAGCCACGTACACAGTTTAAGCCAGAGGCTTTGCAAGAATTGGCAGACTCTATTAAAGAGCACGGTGTTATCCAGCCTTTAGTAGTTACAAAAACTCCCACCGGCTACGAAATAGTTGTAGGGGAGCGTCGTTTTCGTGCCTCTCAACTTGCAGGGCTGACTAAAATTCCAGCGATTGTAAAAAGTAGTTTGCATGATCAGACTAAATTGGAAGTCGCTTTGATTGAAAATACTCAACGTCAAGATTTGAATGCGATCGAAGAAGCACGTGGGTATGAGCGTATGATAAAAGAATTCAATCTAACTCAAGATCAGGTAGCAAAGAAAGTTGGTAAGTCTAGAAGTGCAGTAGCTAATACTTTACGACTTCTAAATTTACCAGCAGAAATTCAGCGCGGTGTGATTGAAGGAAAAATTACAGAAGGCCATGCTCGGGCGATTTTAGGTTTAGGTGAAATTGAGAAGATGATTTTGATGTATGAAGCAATCCAAGAACAAGGATTAAACGTGCGTCAGGTAGAAGCCAAGGTTCGTGAGATTACAGTGAAGCGTAGAATGGATGCAGCTACACCAGATCCAAAATTGATGGCGCTAGAAACAGAGCTTAGAGGAAAGTTGCAAACTCAAGTTAAAATTCAACGCCAGGGTCGTGGGGGAAAAATTACGATTGACTTCTTTAGTGATGAAGACTTGGAAGAGATTATGAACCGCATAGCTGAACAAAAGGCTAGCGATAATAATTATTTAGTAGTTTAGATTAGAGTTTAAAAAAGCGCCGCAAGGCGCTTTTGTTTTTCCTTCTTATTTTCTAACAGATTCACGTGGCGGTTTATACAGTAAAACAAATACTAACCCTGCAAAGAAAATAGCTGCCGCGGCAATCATCAATGGGGCATTTGGCGATAGTAGTGCCGCAATGTATCCAGAAAGAATAGGTGGTAATGACTGGCCAAGAGTGTTAATGCTTGAGTTTACACCCAGAGTCCTGCCTTGTTCATCAGGCCCTACAGATTTGCTAATTAGCGAAAGGAAGTTGGCTTGGACTAATCCAAAACAAATTGCGAAGAATGGGCTAATGAATAGTAATCCCCAGCCAGTTTTTGGGGCAAAGAATAGGGCGATGCAAGTAGCCATGCCAATTAACGCGAACTTTAAAATATTATGTTCTTTGAATTTTCGTGAGATAGTACTATTTACAAAGACCTGCCCGAAGACTATCCACACTCCAGCATATGCAAAAAAGTCTCCAACATTTCCTTGAGTGAAGTCGAACTTTCGAATTAAGAAGACACTAAAGAAAGTGATGAAGAAACTAAAACCAGCCTGGAAAATAAATGAACTAAGAAAGGGGACTCGCAAAGCTTTTAATTTGAATGCGGCTATTATATTTTTCACTGATTGAAGCCACTGAATACCGCGCACTCGGCGCATTTTATCTAATGTCTCCGGGAACAAGAATAATACTGACATCACATTGATGAAACTTAACCCTGCAGCAAACCAAAACGGTGTAGCGGGGGTAAACCACGATACTAAATTAGGATCAGAAAGTTTTCCTCCTAAGTATGGTCCAATAACTAACCCTAGCCCGAAAGTGGCTCCGATAAAACCAAAGTTTCTGGCTCGAGTCAGAGGAGTTGAGACGTCCGCAATAGCTGCTTGCGCTACCGAAATGTTGCCGCCAGTTATGCCATCAATTCCGCGGGAAATAAATAGTAGGGGGATGTTTCTGGTGATTACGCCAATCGCAAAACCAATATAAGAAAGACACGTGCCGGTTAAGGCTACTGCTAAGACTTTTTTTCTTCCGAACTTGTCGGAAAGCTGTCCTAAAATAGGGGTGGCAAAAAATTGCATGAATGGATATATGCCGACTAAAAATCCGAGTAATATATATCCTTGATCGATCGACATGCCTGGGGTAAGAACTGAAAAAATTGAATTTTCATCACCGAGCAATTGAGGGACTATTGGAATTAAAATTCCGTAGCCAAGCATGTCTACGAAAATGGTTAGCAATACAACCGGTAGTGGTCGACTGCGTAGTCTTTTAAGAAAGTTTTCCATAAAATATGATGTAGTTATTATATCATTGGCTGGCAAGCATAGCCACCATCTGTTTGGTGAAAGTGCTATAATAAAATAAAGGAAACAAACCTATGACATTTGATGAATATGAACAAAAAGCAATGCAAACAGCATTAGAGTATGGCGACCAAGCATTTAATTATGGAGGCTTGGGTTTGGCGAGTGAAGCCGGGGAAGTAGCCGGAAAGCTTAAGAGAGTGATCAGAGAAGATGATAATATTATCACTCCCGAAATGCGAGAGACTTTGAAAAAGGAATTAGGTGATGTGCTTTGGTACATTAATTATTTAGCGGTAAAACTTGATATCCCTTTGAAAGATGTCGCCGCTGCAAATATAGAGAAATTACAATCCCGTAAAGAACGTTCGACCCTAAAAGGACAGGGAGACGATCGATAATGCGAAAAGGTACTCGAAAATACAGCATGATTGTCCGAAACTTCACGTTTGGAGTAGAAGACAGTTTGGTGTCCACGGTTGGTTTATTAGCTGGTATCGCCTTAGCAGGCGTGGATACTAAAACCATTGTGGTAACAGGTGTGGTATTAATTTTTGTTGAAGCATTCTCAATGGGTGTTGGTAGCTTGCTCTCAGAGCAATCAGTAGAAGAGTACGAGTCGAAGAAAGAAGTAAATTTAGCTAAACCTGGGTTTGCTGCACTAGTAATGTTTGTATCGTACGTTGTGGCTGGGCTAATTCCATTAGCGCCATATGTATTTTCGACTTCACGAGCAGCGGTGTGGATGTCAATTATTTTGACTTTAGCAGCACTGGCTTTATTAGGAGCTATAAACGCGCATATATTTAGAGTGCGAGTATGGAAAGATGCACTTTTAACACTATTAATGGGTGGCTTGGCTATTGCTGTTGGTATAGTCGTTGGTCAGATCGCAGGGCACATAAGTTAATATGAAAAAGGCTCTTACATTAGTGATGGTGCATGATCAGGAGAAGATCCTTCTTGGTTTAAAAAAGCGTGGTTTTGGTATGGGTCGTTGGAATGGCTTCGGCGGTAAAGTTGAACGAGGAGAAACGATAGCTCAAGCAGCGATGCGTGAGCTTAGGGAAGAAGCTGGAATAGAAGCGGTCAACTTAAGACCTAGAGGAATTATCACTTTTACTTTTGAGAAGGAAGAAAGCAATGAACTTGAAGTCAATATTTTCACAGTCTCTGAGTTTGTAGGTGAGTTAATAGAAACAGAAGAAATGAAACCGCAATGGTTCAAACATTCGGAAATTCCATATGAAGATATGTGGGCAGACGACCCTTATTGGTTGCCATTAGTTTTACAAGGCAAAAACGTAAAAGGCCACTTCCACTTTGATGCACCTGGTACCCAAGTCATTTTAAATAATTTAATTGAAGAATATGTATAAATTTTTTGTTAAATTGGGTGTGGTCATTGCACTCGCGCTATTTTTAATTCCTAGTGCAAATGCGCAAGCTCAGGCTGGTGAATCTATTACAGATTATATTACCGATATCACCATAAACCCTGACAGCAGTATTACTGTGCAAGAACAAATTAGTTATGACTTTGGTACTGCAGAGCGTCACGGAATTTTTAGAAACATTCCGTACAAGTACAAGGCTCGTGGTGGGACTTTCAAATTGCGTATTAGTAATATTTCCGTCACAAATGAAAAAGGAGAGAATTACAATTTTACTAAATCCAATTCTGGTGGTGAGCTTAAACTGAAAATTGGAGATGCGGACAAAACAATCACTGGCCAGCACATTTACAAAATCAATTACACAGTTAAGCGCGCTATTAACTACTTTGATGACCACGATGAATTGTACTGGAATGCAATCGGTTCTGGATGGGAAGTGCCTATTGCTAAATCATCTGCTGTTATTCATGCGCCAACTGCTATAACTCAAATGGCTTGTTACACTGGGGTTGACGGCAGTACTGAGCAAGCCTGCATCATAGAAGGTGGTAATACTGAAAATGTTACTTTCAAAACCGCTGCACAATTGGAAGCGGGGGAAGGTTTGACCGTTGTTGTTGGTTTGCCAGCTGATACTTTAACTAAACCTACAACTGCTGAAAAGCTCTGGGATATTTTTAAAGACAATGGGATTTTAATATTGCCACTTTTTGTGTTTGCACTAATGTGGTATTTATGGAATCGATATGGTAAAGATCCTAAACGCAAGAATTCTATTGTTGCTCAGTACGATTCTCCTAATGGAATGTCAGCGCTGTACATGGGAACTTTGATTCATAACAAAACTACAAATAAAGATATTTCTGCCGAAGTCATATATTTAGCTGCTAATGGCTTTTTAACAATCAATCGTTTGGAGACTACTAAGTTGGTCGTATTCAAAGGAACCGATTACGAGTTTATAAAAGTAGAGAAAGATTTAACCAAGTTAGCGCCTCAAACGAAAGCTTTCCTAGATGAACTGTTCCCAAGCGGCAAAGATTCCATAAAACTTTCTGAACTTAAAAAAGACGTTTCATTTGGAAAAGGACTAATTCAAATCAAATCAAATGTCATGAGCGAGTTGGTTAAGGATAAATATTACAAAGCTAATCCTGTCACCGTTCAGGTTTTGTGGCTAGTTGGTGGAATTTTCGTAGGAGCAATTTTAGCGGGAGTTTTAGGGTCAGACTTAGGATTCCTCGGCGGCCTGGCAGGAGTTCTATCAGGTTTGATAATTGTTATTTTCTCTTTCATAATGCCGGCAAGAACTCAGAAAGGGATGGATACGGCTGCGGAAATTGAAGGATTGAAGTTATATCTATCTGTTGCCGAGAAAGATCGTTTAAACTTTCACAATGCCCCTGAAAAAAATCCAAAGCAGTTTGAACTACTACTACCTTTTGCAATAGCGTTAGGAGTCGAAACAGCTTGGGCTGCACAATTTAGTGATTTAAATAAAGCTCCTTCTTGGTATAATGATTCTACGGGCAATGCATTTAGTGTGATGGCGTTTTCAAGCTCGTTAAATGACTTCAACAGTTCCATGCAAGCAGTTGCTACTTCTGTAACTACTTCATCCAGCGGAGGCAGTGGTTTCTCTGGTGGTGGAGGTGGAGGTGGCGGAGGTGGAGGTGGCGGAGGGAGCTGGTAGCCTTTTAATATCTGACCAAAATTAAACAAAACTTATGAGCTTTCCTTTTAACTTTATTATCATTCCAGGAATAATTATTGCAACTGCTATTATTGGTAGTAGGTATGTTAAGCATGGTTTTAACTCCAGTAATTGGTACAGAGAATTGAAGAAACCAAAATGGACCCCATCACGGAGTTTAATCGGTGAGATTTGGATTTTTCTTTACGTTATTACTGGCCTAGCAATTTTGTGGTATTGGAATGTACCTGTGCCGCATTGGTTTCGATACATCACAGCCGTTGTTCTATTAGCTAACGCATATTTAAACGCAACCTGGAACAGAACGTTTTTTATCGAACTTAATTTGCATAAGGCATATAACACTATGCAGATAATGAATGGCACTACTATTATTGCTACGATACTAATGTTTTTCGCTTCACCGATCGCAAGCTTCTTGATGCTACCGTATATAATTTGGGTTGGCATTGCAACAAAACTAACAAAACAGATTATAGAGTTGAACAAAAAATAACTTGGCTTAAGCTAAGCTTTCATGAAACAAAATTGGTACGAAAAAACAATTGAATCATCGTTAAGTGAGTTTAAATCTAGCTTGGATGGACTTTCTCCAGAGCAAGCAATAATTAATCAACAACTTTACGGACTAAATAAACTACCGGAAACTAAATCCGATAGTCTTTTCATTATATTCTTTAAACAGTTCACCAGTCCTTTGGTCTACATCTTGTTAGCAGTAAGTATCGTTGTATTAATTTTAGGTGAATATACAGATGCCACAGTAATTGCGGTTGTACTACTTCTTAATGCAATTATTGGTACAGTCCAAGAAGGGCGAGCTCAGAACACGCTAGCTGCTTTGAAGCGGTTCGTTCAAACCAATGCATTAGTTAGGCGAGTAGGTGTAGAAACTTTAATCCACGATTCTGAATTAGTTCCTGGAGACATTGTTATTCTTCGTGAGGGCGATAAAGTCCCTGCCGACGGTCGAATAATTTTATCTCATGGATTAACTATTGATGAAGCGTCTTTAACTGGAGAGTCTGAGCCAGTATCAAAAATGGCTGAACCTTTGAATTTTGATTCGAAAGACAGAAAACCACAGCCTGCAGAAATGTTGAACATGGCTTTCAAGGGAACATTGGTAGTAGTTGGAAGAGGGGAGCTTTTAGTAACTGCCACTGGTTTAGAAACTGAGATTGGGAAAATTTCTTTGACGATAGCTGCAGAAAAAGAAACAGAAATCCCATTACAAAGAGATATTCGAGCGCTTTCTAAAGTAATTATGATTGCTGTTCTAGGTATTTCTACGGCTTTGTTTTTAGGAGGTATTGCTTTAGGTCAGCCAGTTGTAGATATGATTAAGACCGTGGTGTCTTTGGCTGTATCAATTATTCCTGAAGGTTTACCGGTTGTTATGACTTTGGTGTTGGCGAATGGCGTATGGAGAATGAGTCAAAGGAAAGCGCTGGTTAAAAAACTTGCGGCTGTTGAGGCGCTTGGTCAAACAGATATCATTGCTACAGATAAAACAGGAACCATAACCAAAAACGAACTGGTTGTAGAAAAAGTAGTTGTAAAAGGAAAAGTTTTTTCTATCACTGGCAATGGCTATGAGCCAAAAGGAACTGTCTCTCAAGAAGGCGCTCAAGTTTCTCCGTTGGACATACCAGAACTAGTTTTGGCTGGAAGAATTGCTTCCTTCGCATCCGCGGAATTACTTTACGATCCAGAACACCTCAGTTGGAAGGTGATGGGCGATCCCACCGAAGGCTCTTTAATAGTTCTATCTGAAAAAATGGGATTCAAATTGGAAGACATGAAAAAGCGTCACCCAATTGTGCAAGAGATCCCTTTTGACTACAAACAAAAATTTCACGCAGTTGTATATAAAAATGATGCGACTAAAAATACTACCGACCAAACTTTAGCGGTAGTGGGTGCACCTGAATCAGTTGCCAAACTTTGCGAGATGTCGGTTAAAGAAATGCAAAATATTATTTTGCCTTATGTGAGTGATGGCTTACGCGTAATTGCTTTTGCGATGGCTAGTGTTGATTATAAAGTTGATCCAACAAATATACCTCCACTAACTTTCGGTGGGCTGTATTGTATGCGGGACTCTCTTCATCCTGAAGTCCCTGCAGCAGTGGCAGCAGTGAAATCAGGTGGCATTAGAATAATGATGATCACCGGTGATCACAAGCTCACAGCGCAGGCGATTGCCAAGCAGGCTGGGATTTACTCTAATGGCGATAAAGTCTTAACAGGCGACGAGTTAGAGACGCTGAACGAGCAACAGTTGCAAGAGGAGCTAAAGACTGTCTCTGTATTTGCGCGAGTTACGCCGAACCACAAGCTTAGAATTGTCAGAGCTCTAAAAGCAGGTGGGAATGTTGTTGCTATGACTGGTGATGGGGTAAACGATGTTCCGTCTCTGGTTGCGGCAGATTTAGGTGTGGTAATGGGTGTGACAGGTACCGATGTTGCCAAAGAAGCAGCGGACATTGTTTTGCTCGATGACAACTTCGCAACCATTGCTGCCGCGGTAGAAGAAGGCCGTGGAATTTATAAAACTATTGAACGCTGTTTGCTTTATTTGTTTTCTACTGGGATAGGGGAGTTATTTACAATTGTTGGCGGCTTAATTCTCGGTTGGCCGTTGCCTGTTATCGCTGTGCAAATATTATGGCTTAACTTTGTCACTGACGGGTTCCTGACTGTTACGTTTGCTATGGAGCCTAGCTCAGGTCAGCTTCTACGTGGTGGTAAATTTAAAACTACAAAGTACATCATCAATAAACCTATTTTGTTTAGAATGATATTGATGGGATTCATAATGACACTTTCTACTTTAGCGTTAGTATTCTTTTACAAAGATGGGGATTACGTTAAGGCAACTACGATTGCAGTTACTATTTTAGCGGTGTTGCAGTGGATTAACGCTTGGAACTGTCGTAGCGAGACGAGGTCAGCATTCAGCAGTATGTTGAGTAATCCGTATCTAATTATTTCTACAGTGCTAGTAATTGCACTTCAGCTTTTGGCCGTTTACAATCCTTTGTTCCAAAAGTTCTTGAAGACTGTGCCGTTGAGCCTAGATGAATGGATAATCATACTGGCTATGTCGTTACCATTGCTCTTAATTGAAGAGTTGCGTAAATTCATAGTACGCAGAGCTAAGATGAATAAAAAATAATATTTCAGAAACAAGCTGAATTTTTGCTCGCAGAGTTTTAAATTCAGAAGTTTATCATTCGGAATTCAGAACTAGGAGTTATAGTATAGATGTTCTTGCAACCAACCAAGTTAATGCAAGAGCAGAAAGGATCTCCCATGTTTCAATTACAAAGATCCAGACACGCGCACGATCTCGTTAAGGAGCTGTGGGATGACGCATAGCAAAGAAAGTAATGATTGATATGAATAAAAAAGCGAGGTTAAAAAATGTGTACAATTTAATAGTAAACAATACGTTGCGAACTTTGCTAATAATGCAAAAGCAACATTTGAAGCCAATCTAACTTCAGCACTTGCTTTTTACCTGTTTGGTAAAAAATGAGGCAATGAAATAACAGAAAACAAAAAACCGCACTCTTAATTGAGGGCGGTTTTTTAAGCAATAGTCTTAGCTTTATTACCTTGATGGGTTTTAGTCTTAGACTTAATGCAGCGGGTACAAGCTTTTACTCGGTTTCCATCTGCGTCACGTGTCCACTGTGTATTTGGCATCAATCGGTGGATTGAAGCGCGCATAGAGTGAGAACGCTTGATAGTCTTTAAGTAAGTCTTGCCGCAAATGGTGCACATTCTTGGCATTGGATATATATTTAAGTACCTAATGATTTTAATACATTTCTTTATTTTTGGCAAGGGCTAGTAAAAGGGGTGAAAATGTGTGGTAAAATACAGATATGAATGATCCATTAAGCGCTTTAATCACATTAGTTATTTTAATATTTTCGGCAATTGTTCACGAAGTCAGTCACGGACTGATGGCGGAAAAGTTAGGGGATAGTACTGCGCGCGATGAAGGTCGCATCACTTTAAACCCGATTCCGCACATTGATCCATTTGGCTCGATTTTACTACCAGGCTTTTTGCTGCTAATTGGTAGTCCAATTGTGTTTGGTGCAGCTAAGCCTGTACCAGTTGATTTTAATAGTTTAAGACCTCGTAAATTAGGCATGGCTTTAGTATCGTTTGCTGGACCAGCTAGCAACTTTATTTTAGCTATCTTGTTAATATTGCCATTAGTATTTGGCTTGATCGCCCCTGGTCCTGTTGCAGATATTTGGCTCAAGGCAGTTATCTTGAATGTAGTCCTGGGAACATTTAACTTGCTTCCAATTCCACCTTTGGATGGTAGTAAAATCATTGCTTCAGCCTTGCCGACAAATTTGATGTACTGGATTCTTTCCATGGAACGCTATGGTTTCTTTATTGTAATTATTTTCTTGTACTTAGGATTGCTAGATAAAATTCTTGTACCTGTTATCACTCTTTTCTTCAGACTGTTTGGAATACAAATTTAATAAATAAAAAACAGGACTTAGCGGTTTTGCTAAGTCCTGCAGTGCTATTAAGCATGGGCTTGAAAATGCAAGCCTTCTTTAATTGCGACGTTTGTCCTAAAGACATCGAATGCCCCTGAGGGCTCTTTATACCACCCGTGAATTCTGCAAATTTCTTTGAGCCAGAATACGGTATTGGGACAGCAGTTATTTTTTACAGCTATAGAGACAACTTGTCTTTTTGCGCTGTCGTTATTTTTTATTACCGCTAAGTCGACGTCAAAGATTTTCGGACAATTATTTCCGTAGTAGAGGCTACATCGATGCTCTTGTGGCGCAAGTGAATTGTAGGTTAAGGCCGTCTGGTTTCGGAGAATATTCACTTCAACTCTATCGGCAAAGGTAACTGTTTCAGTATTAAACTTGCACTGCGCCGCGACTTTTAAGAATTGGTTAGGATACCAGCTTGGCCCTTTAACTAGCCATATCTTCTGAGTCTTTGGATCTAGCCCAAAGCAGTCATCTTTTCTGATTTGCACCTCGCTCCCAAAAGCTACGATGCTTGTTAGTCCGCGTTCCATTGGAGCTATCTCAACTTTAGTCAGCTCTTTATTTCCGAATAAGTGATATAAGCCGTATAGTCCAAACACTTCATTGGCCAAAATATATTGGCGTTTTCTCATTTCTTCCGTAGCCGGTACTCGCATTTCATTACCCCTCGCTATTTTTAATTAAAAGAACTATCAAAACGAATATCAATTATGCCTAATTTCATGGTTATTGTCAATACGCGCATAATATTTAGTAAATAAAAAAGAAGCTGTCCTTTTGAGACAGCCTCTGCTTATTGTTATGAACCAGTTGCCTCTAAAGTAGAAGAACTACTAGTTCTTAGGAACCATTCTAAATATTTCAGATCACTTTCTTCTTGAGATTCAACTTGCTCATACTCGTCAAACATTCCCGACCGCTTTTTTAGAAGATCAGCCTCTGTAAACTTTCATAAGAGGATGTCAGCAGCCTCTGATTTCGCGTGAGAGCGAACAATTATATCGCAAACGGATTCTGTTCTGGAGTCATACGTCATTACGACTTCCCAACTTGAGCTTATGCGGTATGAAATGTGGTTCCCTTCAGGAAATATCTTTCTTTCTTTTCCGTTGGAACTAAAAATGACCGCCATAAAAGGGTAGTGAATTTCAACAGGTGTGTCCTCTTCTTCCTTATTAGAGAGTTTGAGTAAGTCAGGTTTCAGACGAGATCTTACCATAACCTTTTGGAAAGGATTATCCATGCGCGATGGACCCTTTAGAAAACGCAAGTTACCTTCTAGGTCCATTCTTAAGGTGTCGTCTTTCCTCATATTTACTTCCCCATAAGGCCCTATGATGGTAGTAGTGCCATTCTCTTTTTGATATATACGCAAGCTTGGCAAGCTTTCAACTCCAAATGGATAGTAGCGTCCTCCAACCAGACGACTAACTTCTTCACCTAAAACATAAAAAAACTTCTCTTTTGTGAGATTAGGTTTGGTATTTGAATTTGGAACAGTCATGATTTCCCCCTATTTCTTATTGAACTAACGTGAACTAATCAGATTGTGGGATATTATTAGTATTTTGTCAACTTGACCAAAACCAGCAGTTTAGCTATAATCCACATACAATTCATTGAAGCCCCATCAGTGCCTTAATTGGCAAAGGAATTACCGACACATTGTTCGTATATTTGGGAAGATCGCCTTAATTGGCGTCAGCGGCATAGGCTTCGTCGCAGTACCAAATCACGAAACCACGAGAGCTGACTCTGGTCAGTTTTTTATGTGGAAATTATTTATTAAAGGGACGTTTCTAAGTTTGTCATAGAGACAAGCGAAGAGGCGAGTGTCACCCAAATAAGAAAGGTACATCGAAAGATGCCAACTATTAACCAATTGGTTCGTAAAGGTCGAAAGCCTTTGAAAGCCAAAAGCAAATCTCCGGCGTTACAACGTCGTGTGAACTTGCTAAAGAATAAGGTAATCACCATGCCGACTGGATCTCCATTCATGCGCGGTGTTTGTCTAAAGGTATACACAACTACTCCAAAGAAGCCGAACTCTGCGCTTCGAAAAGTAGCTAAGATTAAATTGACTAACCAGATGGAAGTTCTTGCTTACATCCCAGGTGTTGGTCACAACTTGCAGGAACACAGTGTAGTAATGATTCGCGGCGGTCGTGTAAAAGATCTTCCGGGTGTTCGTTACCACATCGTTCGTGGTAAGTTGGACACATTAGGCGTTGACGGTCGTAAACGCTCTCGCAGTAAATATGGAACAAAGCGCCCAAGCGCAGCGTAACCCTAGAAAGACTTTAAATATATGCCACGTAGAGCAAGAAGTTTCGAAAAACATTTGCCAGCCCCAGATCCAAAGTTTTCTAGCGTTAAATACGGTAAGTTCATTAACTACCTAATGGAACGCGGTAAGAAAACCGTATCACAGAAGATTTTCTATGATGCATTGGACATTGTTGGTGAAAAAATGAAAGACCAAGATGTTTCTGACAGCCGTCAGATCTTCGACATCGCTTTAAAAAATATCGCTCCATTGATGGAAATTAAAGGTCGCCGTATCGGTGGATCTAACTATCAAGTTCCAATGGAAGTACAAGAACCTCGCCGCACAGCACTTGGAATGAAATGGATGATTAATGCTGCCCGCGCTCGTAAAGGTGCTCCAATGCGCGAAAAGCTAGCTTACGAAATTGTTGATGCTTTCAACAAAATTGGTGCTGCTGTTAAGAAGCGTGATGACACTCACCGTATGGCTGAAGCTAACAAAGCTTTCGCTCACTTCGCACGTTTTGGAAACAAGCGTAAATAATAGAAATAAAGATTTAATAAATTATGCCAAGAGAATATCCAATTGAAGCGACCCGAAACATCGGGATTATCGCTCACATCGATGCCGGCAAAACTACAACTACCGAAGGTATTTTGTATAACACCGGTATGATCCACACCATTGGTGCAGTACACGAAGGTGAAACTGTTACCGACTGGATGGAACAAGAACGTGAACGTGGTATTACTATCACGTCTGCTGCTGTTACTTGTTACTGGAAACCCCAGTACATCAAGATGGCCCATGAAGGCGACAGCGTTGATCAATACAAAATCAACATTATCGACACACCAGGACACGTAGACTTCACAGTAGAAGTTGAACGTTCTTTGCGTGTGCTTGATGGTGCCATTACCGTATTCGACGGTAAGATGGGTGTAGAACCTCAATCCGAAACAGTATGGCGCCAAGCCGACAAGTATGGTGTACCTCGCGCATGTTTCATCAACAAGATTAACCAAACTGGTGGCGACTTCTACAAGTCTTTGGAATCTATTCACACTCGTTTAACAAAGAATGCATTCCCAGTACAACTTCCAATCGGTTTTGAAAAAGACATTATTGGTGTTGTAGATCTTATCGGAATGAAGTCTTACACATACAAAGATTACACAGACAAAGAATTCACTATTGGTGAAGTTCCTGCAGACATGTTAGAAAAGGCTGAAAAGTACCGTCATGAATTAATTGAAAAAGTTGTTGAGTTCGACGACGAATTGATGGAAAAATATTTGGGCGGTGAAGCTCTTACAGAAGATGAATTGCTTATGGCTATCCGTAAAGCAACTCGTTCTGGTGAATTCTATCCAGTATTTGGTGGTGATGGCCGTGGTATCATCGTTCGTACATTGCTTGATGCAGTTGCAAACTTCTTACCATCTCCAGTGGATAAAGAACCTGTTAAGGGTACAAACCCAAAGACTGGTGAAGAGCTCGTTCGTAACCCATCTGACGCAGAACCATTCACAGCGCTTGCTTTCAAAATTGCAACTGACCCATTCGTAGGTCGTCTTGCTTTCTTCCGTGTTTACTCTGGAACTTTGACTGCTGGCTCTTACGTTTTGAACGCTCGTTCAGGAAACAAAGAACGTGTTGGTCGTATCGTACGTATGCGTGCTGACCAACGCGATGAAGTTAAAGAAGTTTTCGCTGG
Organism: uncultured Candidatus Saccharibacteria bacterium; assembly: GCA_964561085.1. Classification (GTDB taxonomy): domain Bacteria; phylum Patescibacteriota; class Doudnabacteria; order UBA920; family UBA920; genus UBA920. The sequence goes on along the minus strand of CAZLNP010000003.1, from coordinate 61,635 downwards.
TGACATTTGTGCGTTGGTAGGTCCAAAAGACACTATCACTGCAGATACACTTTGTGCAGAAACATCTCCAATCGAACTTGAAAAGATCAAGTTCGCTGAACCAGTTATCTCTATGGCGATTGAGCCAAAGACAAAAGCTGACCAAGAAAAAATGGGTATTGCGATGCAAAAACTTGCTGAAGAAGATCCGACATTCAAAGTTAGCTCTGACACTGAAACTCAAGAAACCATTATTGCTGGTATGGGTGAACTTCACCTTGAAATTCTTGTAGATCGTATGAAGCGCGAATTTAAAGTTGAAGCTAACGTTGGTAAGCCTCAAGTTGCTTACAAAGAAAGCTTTAAGAAGATGGCCGAAGCAGAACACAAGTTCATCCGCCAATCTGGTGGTCGTGGACAATACGGTCACGTTTACCTTCGTGTTGAACCTTTGGAAGCTGGTAAAGGATACGAATTCGTTGATGCAATCGTTGGTGGTGTAATTCCAAAAGAATACATCAAGCCAATTGATAAAGGTATCCAAGAATCTGCTGCAAATGGTGTTATCGCTGGATACCCATTGGTAGACTTCAAAGCTACTGTTTATGATGGTAGCTATCACGAAGTTGACTCTTCTGAAATGGCTTTCAAAATTGCTGCATCTAAAGCTTTGCAAGAAGCTGTTCGCAAAGGCGATCCTGTCCTTCTAGAACCAGTTATGAAAGTTGTAGTTACAACACCTGAAGTTAACATGGGTGATGTAATTGGTGACTTAAACTCTAAGCGTGCAAAAGTACAAGACATGGAAGATATTACAAACCGTAAGATCATCACTGCTCACGTACCGCTTGCTGAAATGTTTGGTTACGCAACACAACTTCGTAGCATGACTCAAGGACAAGCATCATCTATCATGGAATTCGATCACTATGCTGAAGTTCCTAAAAATGTTGCTGCTGGAATCATCGAAGCTCGTGCTGGTATGAACGTTCGTAAAGGACAGTAACCTCAAGCTTATATATAGAAATGATAAAGACCGCTCTATCAGAGCGGTCTTTTAAATAAAAAAAGCGGGACCCAGTCGTATTTAACTGAGTCCCCAAAAAGTCTGGAATGCGGTAAAACCGCACTATAAAGTTTTCATAGAGTGTAGCCCCCCTTGATTCTATTCCACTAAAATAGGTTTGTTTTGAATTATTGACCTCGAGAGGAGATCAACATAAGTCTAGTACTTAAATCAAAATTTGCCAAGTTTATTACTTCAGACTACCATGTAGATATGAACATAAAAGATTACTTAAATTTGGCTGGGGAGCAGGGGAAAGTGGTAATTGTCAGTGATGATGGCAAAGTTCAGGGCGTACTCCTTCCTTATGATGAATATAAAAAGATTGCTGGTAATGCACCTCAAGAAACCAAATTAAGTGCGGAAGACATCGCAGAGAAAGTAAACCGAGAAATTCTGCAGGCACAATTGGAAGAAGTTATTTCAGTAGCTGATGCCGCTTTGCCAGAAGCCGTGCTACCTAATCCAGATTTACAAGAGCCTCAGGTCTATTCCAGTAATGCAGAGCGAATCGACTCGCTAATTAATAAGCGGGCTCAAAATCTTTTCAAATCGATGCCATACAATTACACTGGCACTCCAGAAGTAAAAGTTGATATTCCGGAAACATCTGTCGATGAAGAAATCAGTACAAACTTTGACGATATATAAATTAAAAGGCAACTACAATTAAGTAGTTGCTCTTTTTTCTATTTGGCAAACAGGGTTGCCAAAGTGATAATGGCTGATTTATCTACCATCGGAGTTGTCGGATCTGTAGTTCGGAATTCCCCATACTGCAAGGCTCGTTCTGCTTTTCCTTTAACTTCGTTAAAGAATTGCTCAGTCGTTTCCCTTTTAGTAGGAACACCTTTAACATATAGTCGATCTATCGGCGATTTTTTCGCCTCTGTATCGGCTAACTGTTTAATATACAGCTCCGCTGCTTCCGGTGAATGATGGAATGAATAACCAGCTCTCTTGAGTCGGTTGTTCACAAGTCTCTGCCATTCCTGACGGTATATATGATGAATCATGACATCACCTCCGTTGTATGAATACTTTAGTTATACTACCTTTTTTAGTAAATAGCAAAAGCGATTCCAACTTGACACCACCTCCAAAACTCCTTAGAATACATAGTGATTGGCGCGCCTTGCGGCCGCTGATTTTATTTGTACAATAATTAAATTTGAATAAGTAGAAAACAGTCCTGATGTTCCTGGATTCCTAGCGAAAAAAAGAGAGACCCTCTCTTTTCCCCCGCATCATTGCGAGGAAAGAGCGAGGGTATCTCGGGGCATCCCGTTTACTATATATTCAACGAAAGGTATCAAATGGCAGAGCAATTTGATCGTTCGAAAACCCACGTTAACGTTGGTACTATTGGTCACGTAGACCATGGTAAGACAACTTTAACTGCGGCTATCACAACTGTGTTAGCTAAGTCCGGAAACGCGAAAGCTAAGGACTATGCTAGCATCGACAATGCGCCTGAAGAACGTGCTCGTGGTATTACCATCAACACTTCTCACGCAGAATACGAGTCTGAAAAGCGTCACTACGCTCACGTAGACTGTCCAGGTCACGCTGACTACATCAAGAACATGATTACTGGTGCAGCTCAGATGGATGGCGCTATCCTAGTAGTTTCTGCTACTGATGGTCCAATGCCTCAAACTCGTGAACACATCCTTTTGGCTCGCCAAGTAGGTGTACCTCACATCGTTGTTTACATGAACAAATGTGATATGGTTCAAGACGCTGAACTTCTAGACCTTGTTGAAGAAGAAATCCGCGATCTTCTAACAAAGTACGAATTCCCTGGAAAAGATACTCCAATCATCCGTGGTTCTGCTTTGAAAGCTCTTGAAGGTGATACATCTGATATGGGTGAACCATCTATCACTAAGCTTGTAGAAGCTTTGGATTCTTTCATCCCAGATCCAGAACGCGCTACTGACCAACCTTTCCTAATGCCAATCGAAGACATCTTCACTATTGAAGGTCGTGGTACTGTGGTTACTGGTCGTATCGAACGTGGTGTTATCAACATCAACGAAGAAGTTGAAATCGTTGGTATCCGCCCTACATCTAAGACAGTTGTTACTGGTGTTGAAATGTTCAACAAGCAACTAGACAAGGGTATGGCTGGAGACAACGCTGGTCTATTGCTTCGTGGTGTAAAGAAGGAAGAAGTAGAACGTGGCCAAGTTTTGGCTAAGACCGGTTCTATTACTCCTCACACTGAATTTGAAGCTGAAGTATACATCTTGAACAAAGAAGAAGGTGGACGTCACACTCCTTTCTTCAAGGGTTACAAGCCTCAATTCTACATCCGTACTACTGACGTGACTGGTGAAGTTATTTTGCCAGAAGGTCAAGAAATGGTTATGCCTGGTGATACTGTAAACATCAATGTTAAATTGATCACTCCAGTAGCTCTAGAAGAAAAAGGCAAATTCGCTATTCGCGAAGGTGGCCGTACCGTTGGTGCTGGTGTTGTAGTTAAGATTATGAAGTAAGATTGATTTAGACTTAAAATTATTTATACGGAGGCAGCGCTCACGCTGCTTCGCAGCTGCGCTTAGCGTTACTGCCTCCTCAATAAATAATATTTCAGCCAAACAATTTACTTTTATATAAAAAACTCCTCTACGAAAGTAGGGGAGTTTTTTAATTTCAGTTAATAAAAAAGCTAGCCATTTCTGACTAGCATACCGTAGTTCTAGAAGTTTTTTGAACTAAGACTGATTGGATCGTGCCGCTTTCGCTAAGCCGTGAATTAACTTCCTTGTTGGTCCGAACACCATACTGTCGTTGTATTTCGCCAGTAATCCATATTCGAAAAGTCGTCTCAGTGTCATCATCAGTATTTCTGAATGCGACTTACCGGCTGTAAAACGACTCTCCGAGAAGAGCGTGATGGGTAATTTGTTGATACCAATTGCACCTTCAATGTAAGTTTGGCGACCTTCAAGTGTAAATGCAACATCTTGCAAAATTCGGTCGGAGCTAACGGCTATTGGATGGCCGAAACTATCATTCTCCGTATCAAATTTGCAGTCATTCAAAACTCTTGAGTAGAGAATAACTCGCGCTGTGACTTCTTCCATCAAACCAAAGGCGAACTGATCACAGTCAGTTACTCCTTGAGCTGCAAGTGTAGAAAGATCGCAGTAATACGCTTTCATTTCCACACTATTTATTTCAGCGATGAGCCGTTCGTTGTTTACGACGAATAACCCATTTAGAAAGACCGGGGCATCCTTACCCAGGCCTATAATAGTTAATTTCTGCATTAATAACTCCTCCGGAAAAATACTAAATTCTGTCTATATTCTCAAGCTAATACTGGCGCTCAAGACCTTGCACTATACTATTTTATAGTAGTTTTGTCAATCTCGCAAAGTATTTTAAGAAAATCCTCACTTTTCCTTCAGAAAAACTTGACATTAATGTAAAAACCGTTTAAAATACTCAAGAATAGCTAAGCAACGTTTTAGCTTTCTTTTAAACGCTAAAAATAGCTCATAAACAAGCACATTTTAGCAATCCTTAACAAGCTCATTGACTAAATGGACAAGGCAGTTAACAAACCGAAAATCCGCATCAAGATTCGTGCTTACGATCATAAATTGATCGATCAAAGCTCGAAGCAGATCGTGGACACAGCTAAGCGAACTGGAGCCTCAATTTCTGGCCCAATTCCTTTACCTACGGAGAAGAAGAAGTACACAGTACTTCGCTCAACTTTCGTACACAAAGATAGCCGTGAACAATTCGAAATGCGCGTTCACAAGAGAATGATCGACATTCTTGAACCAACTGCTAAGACTATTGATTCCTTGACCAACCTTAATCTCCCTGCTGGAGTTGATGTTGAGATCAAAATGAGCTAAACAATCGTGTAGATAAGTTTTGAGGGTCGCAGCCCAGAAAGCTGCTCCAATCAAAATACTATTTGCCAAACATACGAAACCTCTATCTTTTATTAGATTTAGAAGTATTTTTGTGTGCTGGGCAAATAGGCTCAGCATTTTTTGTTTTTTATAGCCTATATTTATTAACCAGATGACTGATGTCCGTTATAAGTTCGGACCACTCAGTTTCAGAAAAAGAACGACATGAACTTCATCGTTGGAAAAAAACTTAACATGACTCAGTATTTTGCTGAATCAGGCGAAAGCATTCCGGTTACTGTAGTATCCGTTTTGCCGATGACTGTTACTCAAGTAAAAACTGAAGCAAGCAAAGATAAGTATAACGCTGTACAATTCGGCATTGATCAAGCTATTGCTGGATCTAAGCGTACAAATAAGCCAAAAACAGGCCACAGCAAAGATTTAGGACACTTCGGTAAATTCGTTGAAAAACGCATGACTCCTGAAGAAATTTCTACTTTCGAAGCTGGTGCAAAGTTTGATGCAAGCGCTTTCGAAATTGGTGAATTGGTAGATGTTATCGGTGTAATGAAGGGTCGTGGATTCGCTGGTGCTATGAAGCGCCATGGTTTCAAAGGTTTCCCGGCATCTCATGGTCACGATAAACCCCGTTCCGTTGGTTCCATCGGTTCTCGTTATCCACAACACGTTAACAAAGGCCGTCGAATGGCTGGACACATGGGAACTCAGCACGTAACTGTCAAAAACCTACAAGTAGTAGATGTTGATCTAGAAAAAGGTTTGATGATGGTTTCTGGCGCTATCCCTGGTGCAACTGGCGGAATGATCCGAATTACTTCTACTGGCGTTACAAAACCTTTAGTAAAGGTTGCTCCAGATAACGGTAAGAAAAAGAAATAGGTAGCGAGTTATCTTTACTCTATATATTAATCTAGATTATGAAAATTTCTGTTTACAATCAAAAAGCTGAAGTAGTCGGCGAAATCGAGTTGAATGAAAAGATCTATGGTGTTAAGCCATCTATTCATTTGCTTGCTGAATCCGTACGTGTTCAGGCTTCTAACGCTCGTAAGGGCTTGGCTAACACCAAGACTCGCGGTGAGGTTAGTGGTGGTGGTAAGAAACCTTGGAAGCAAAAAGGTACTGGCCGCGCTCGTGTAGGTTCTACTCGTAGCCCTATCTGGCGTCATGGTGGAATTACTTTTGGTCCAACTTCAGATCGTAACTGGTCATTGAAGATTAACAAGAAAGCTAAGACTAAAGCATTGTTTATGTCACTTTCTGACAAATTCAATGATGGTAAGCTAATTGTTGTTGAAGGAATGAACATTGAAAACGCAAAGACTAAAAACTTTGTACAAGTGATGGCTTCATTTGAGAGCAAGCTAAATGGCTTGGGCAAAAAGCAATTACTTGTAATGCCTAAGAAGCAACAAGAATTAGTCCGCGCTTCTCGTAACATCCCAAATCTGGAATCTACAATAGCAGCAAGTTTGAATGTAACAGATATCCTAAAAGCTGATACAATGGTAATCCTTAAGGAGAGCCTAGAAGTGATTGAAAAGACTTATCTAAAAGCTAACGCTAATTACGAGAAGTCTGCAAAATCAGTTAAAGCAGCAGCTAAAAAGACAGTAGCTAAGGAGACCACAGTTAAGAAAGCTCCTGCTGCTAAAACAGCAAAAGAAGTTAAAGAAACCGTTAAATAATTTACTCTACTAATTTATCCCAATGGCAATTTTTTCTAAAAAAGAGAATACAGCAGAAGAAACAGAAGCAACTCCAGTTGTAGCAGAAGCTACAGCAGTAGTTACTGAAGGAACTCCTGCAAAAACTATCACGCTTGATGCTTCTAGCTCACGCGCTTTAGTCGTACCTCGAATTTCAGAAAAAGCTGGCAAGATGAATGCAATTAACAAATACGTATTCACAGTACTACCGAAGACTAACAAGATTGAAGCTCGTAAAGCAGTTGAAGCTCTTTACGGAGTGAAAGTTGCGACAGTAAACATGATCACAGTGGCTGGAAAAACCCGTCGCTTTGGCCGTCGAACTGGCACAACTTCTGCTTACAAGAAAGCAATCGTTACTTTAAAGCCGGACAGTAAGAAAATTGATTTAGTAGAACCATCATAATCCTATGGCAGTAAAACTATACAAACCAATAACTCCTGGCCGTCGCTTTGCTAGCGTTGTAGATTACAATGCAGTATTGAGCAAAACAGTTAAGACTCCAAAAGGTCTGATTGTTTCTAAAGGCAAGCAAGCTGGACGTAATAACACAGGTAAAATCACTGTTCGTCATCAAGGTGGCGGTGCAAAGAAGCAACTTCGCTTAGTAGATTTCTCTCGTGTTGATCGTAAAGATATTCCTGCTACTGTAAAGACTATTGAATATGATCCAACTCGCACAGCTTTCATCTCACTAGTATTTTACAAAGATGGTGTTAAGCGCTACATTTTAACTCCGCAAGGACTTAAAGTAGGTGATACAGTAATTTTCTCTGATACTGCTGAAATTAAGCCAGGCAACCGTTTACCTTTATCTTCAATTCCTGTTAGTACAGTAATCCACGATGTAGAATTAATTCCTGGCCACGGCGGCAAAATTGCTCGCAGTGCTGGAAGCGGTCTACTATTACAGAACATTGAAGGCGGCTACGCTCTACTAAAGATGCCTTCCGGTGAAATCCGCCGTGCTCGCGAAACTTGTACTGCTTCAATCGGCGCAATGTCTAATCCAGATTGGATGAACGTTCGCATTGGTAAAGCTGGTCGTTCTCGCAACATGGGTTGGAGACCAAGCGTTCGTGGTAAAGTGATGAACCCGGTAGATCACCCTCATGGTGGTGGTGAAGGTTCTAACTCTATCGGTATGAAGTATCCAAAGACTCCTTGGGGCCGACACGCAATGGGTGTTCGTACTCGTGATAAGAAGAAACCAAGCGGTCGTCTAATTGTTAAGCGCCGTGTTAACAAGCACGCGAAATAATCCAAGTAATTAATTCATTATGTCTAGAAGTTTAAAAAAAGGTCCATACCTCGATCCGAAGTTGCTCAAGAAAGTTCTTGCTGGCAAGCCGGGTGATAAAATCAAGACTTGGTCTCGCGATTCAGCGATTGGGCCAGAAATGATTGGATTCACTTTCGCTGTTCACAACGGTCGTCAACACATCGATGTTTTCGTTACTGAAAGCATGGTTGGACACAAACTTGGCGAATTCTCACCAACACGTAAATTCATTCGTCATGGTGGTAAGATTGCTAAAGCTGAAGCCGCTGCAAGTGCAGCTGCATCTAAGCCTGCGGCACCTGCTAAGAAGAAATAACTGTTTTAACTAATTCAAAGATATGGCTGATAAAGCTGAAAAACTGAATACTGCAAAGAAAGCTCCTGCTAAAGCTACTACTGCTAAAGCAAAAGCAGAAGTTGCAACTCCTGCTCCAAAGCAGTTGGTTCGCGCTCATGCTCGTAGCCTTCGTATTGCTCCTCGTAAAATGCGTCTTGTTACTAACTTAGTAAAAGATATGCGTTTGAACGAAGCAATGACTCAGCTATCCTTTACTAATAAAAAGGGTGCTGTGATGCTACAAAAGCTTTTGCAATCTGCAGCTGCTAATGCTGAAAATAACTTTTCTATGAACCGCGATAGCTTGTTCATTAAAGAGCTTACTTGCGACATGGGCCCGGTACTACAACGTTCCTTCCCACGCGCTCGAGGTAGTGCTTTCATGATCCGTCGCAAGATGTCTCATGTAAACGTTATTTTGGAAGAACGAGCGGTGAAGCTTAAGAAGAAGCAGAAAGCTAAAGCTGTTGTTCCTAAAGTAGTTCGTCCTGAACCAAAAGATAAGCTAGAAGAGAATCCGGCGGTTAATCCAGAATCTGAAGTATTGGTAGAAACTAAGCACCAGGAAGATACTAAAGTTAAAGAGACTCATAACGAGAACAACGCAGACCTAGTAGAAGAAAAGACTAGTCCGCAGAACTTAAATAAATAATTCATCAAGTTTACTTACCCCTATGGGAAATAAGATTAATCCAACTTCATATCGATTGAATATCACCGAGACCTGGAAGTCTAAGTGGTTTTCTAAATCTAACTATGTTGAACAGCTTCGTGAAGATGTTCGAATCCGTGAATATTTAGAAGAACATTTACGCAAAGCTGGTCTTGCTCGTATTGATATTGAACGACTTAATGACGGTACTATTACTGTAATCATCAGAACTACAAAACCTGGTTTGATTATCGGTAAGGGTGGTGCTGGAATTGAAGAGCTCAAGAAGAAAATCAAGACGAAATTGAAGATCAAGAAAGAGCTTAAAGTAAACATTGAGGAAATCCGAGATGTGAATATGCACGCTGCTGTAATTGCTGGTTCTATTGCTGAACAACTTGAAAAGCGTGTAGCATTCCGTCGTTTAATGAAACAATCTCTTGAATCAGTTATGCAAGCTGGAGCTAAAGGTATTAAAGTCCAAATTGGCGGACGTTTAAACGGTGCAGAAATTGCTCGTTCCGAACATCTATCAAGCGGTAAAATCCCTTTGCACACTCTACGCGCAGACATTGATTATGCTAAAGCTACAGCACACACTACATACGGTACACTTGGTATCAAAGTATGGATCTACAAAGGTGATGTGTTTGAACGCAAAGAGATTAAACCTACAGTAACTGAAGACGTTAAGTAACTTATCTAATTTATTTCTATTATCAATCATTAGTTTATTATGTTAATTCCGAAGAAAGTCAAACACCGCAAACACCATCGCGGTAATAACAAAGGCAAATCCATGTCTGGCAACACAATTGCTTTCGGTAGCTTCGCGCTTAAAGCGTTAGAAGGATCGTTCGTAACTGCTCGCCAAATTGAATCTGCTCGTCGTGCTATGACTCGTTCCATCAACCGTGGTGGAAAGATTTGGATTCGAATTTTCCCGGATAAACCAATGACTGATCATGGAAATGAATCTGTGATGGGTAGCGGTAAAGGTGCTGTATCTCACTTTGTGGCTGTTGTAAAAACAGGTCGCATCTTGTATGAAATGGATGGAGTTACAGAAGCTCAAGCCCGTGAAGCTATGCGTTTGGCAGCCCACAAGTTGCCTGTGCGAACTAAATTCTTGATTAAAGATTAACCCTATGAAGTACAAAGAATTATCAGCAAAAGATGACACTCAACTCCGCAAGGAGCTAGAGACACTTCGTTCAAAAGCTTTGGAGTTAAATCTAAAGAAGAGAATGGGTCAAATCAAGAATGTTCGTGAACTATCTACAGTTCGCAAAGATATCGCTCGTATCCTGACTTACTTAAGAGCAAACTAACCTAGTTAACTAATTAATACTTATGGAAAAGAAATCAACAAAACAGCAAATGACCGGAGTGGTTGTTTCGAATAAGATGGAAAAGACTGTTGTGGTCAAGGTTGATGTGCGCATGCGCCACCCTAAGTATCACAAAAGTTATACTAAGTCTCAAAAGTACAAAGCTCACGATGAATCAAACGCTACTCACATTGGTGATCGCGTAGTAATCGAATCTTGTGCTCCAAAGAGTAAAGACAAATCTTTCACAATCGTGAAAAATATGACTCCTCACGAAGAAATTCATAGCGACGCTCCAGTAGAAACAGTTGCTTAATCAATTTACCTAACTAACTTAATTTAAAAACATGTTACAAGTAAGATCCTTAATTAAAATCGCAGACAACACTGGCGCTAAAATCGTCAATGTATTCAGCGTGAACGGAAAGAATCACCGCCGCTTTGCTGGTGTTGGTGATATCATTTCTGGTTCTGTACGACAGGTTTCTCCTGGTGGACAAGTTAAAAAAGGTGATAAAGTTCACGCTTTAATTGTTCGCACTAAGAAAGAAATTCGTCGTAAAGATGGGTCTTACATCCGATTTGATGAAAATGCTGGTGTACTTGTTGATAAAGAAAAAGGCGAACCTAAAGGTACTCGTATCTTTGGTCCAATCGCTCGTGAAATCCGAGATAAAGGATACAACAAAATTGTATCCATGGCTCCTGAAGTTATTTAATTCTATATATGACACAGCTTAAGATGAAAATTAAAAAAGGCGATACAGTTAAAATCCTATCTGGTAAAGATAAGGGTAAGACTGGTACAGTACTTCGCGCACTTCCTACCATTGGTAAGGTTGTTGTTGAGAATGCTAATATGCATACCAAGTTTGAAAAGGGTAAAACTGCCCGTCAACCTGGTCAGAAGATCACCTTTGCTGGAGCTATGCATGTATCGAAGGTAATGCTTATCGATAGTAACTCAGGAAAACCAACTCGTGTTGGATACCAGACTCTAGAAGATGGCACTAAGCAACGAATTGCTCGTAAGAGTGGGAAAGCTGTTTAGAACAGATTAAATTTAATTATATGAACCGTTTACAAGAACAATATAATAAAGAGATTGTCCCACAGCTCAAAGAAGAGTTCGGATACAAAAACAGCATGGAAGTTCCACGCATTCAGAAAATCGTTATCAACGTTGGTATCGGTAAGTTCCTGAAGGATTCCAAGTTCGTAGAAAGTATCAAACGAGACTTAACTGCGATTGCTGGCCAAGCTCCAGTGGAAACTAAAGCTCGCAAATCAGTTGCTGGTTTTAAAATCCGCGAACAGCAAGTGGTCGGTATGGCAGCAACACTTCGTGGCCAACGCATGTACGAATTCCTAGATAAGCTGATTAGCGTAGGAATGCCTCGTGTGAAGGACTTCCGAGGTGTGTCTCCGAAAGGATTCGATGGTCGAGGAAGCTATCACTTGGGATTGAAAGAACATATTGTGTTCCCAGAAATCTCTAACGATGCGCTTGAACACATCTTTGGTCTGCAAGTCTCAATTGTGACTAACGCAGGTAAAGATGAACCGGCTCGCGCATTACTTACAGCAATGAATTTCCCTTTTATCAAAGAAGTTGAAAAACAATAATTAACCAACATGGCAAAGAAATCTTTAATCGCAAAAGCTAATAGAAGTTTAGTGAAGCCGAAGTACTCAACTCGAGTAATTCGACGCTGTTGGAAGTGTGGTCGTAAGGCTGGCTTCATGAGAGATTTCGCGCTATGCCGCATTTGTTTCCGAGAACTTGCTAGTCGTGGCGAGATTCCAGGCGTAACAAAGGCTTCTTGGTAGATTAAATAACCACTATGTACACAGATCCAATTTCAGACATGTTAACTCGCATCCGTAATGCTCTTGCAGCTCGCAAGGGTGAATTAGTGATGCCTTACTCCAAGTTCAAACACAGCTTAGCAAACGTGCTATTGGCTGAAGGTTTTATTAGTGGTGTAAACGAACTACCAGGCCGCGTTAAATCTTTACAGTTGAACTTAAAGTATGATCAAGTAGGCGAACCAGTTATCACAGGTATTAAGCGTGTTAGTACTCCTGGTCAACGTATCTACCTTCCAGTTACTCGCGTACCTCGCACAAATGGTGGTTTCGGAATAACAGTTGTTTCTACATCTAAAGGTCTATTAACAGATAAGCAAGCGCGTAAAGATCGCTTGGGTGGAGAGGTAGTCTGCCAAGTTTGGTAAACTAATTTTATATATATGAGCCGTATTGGAAAAAAACCAGTTATCTTACCAGCAGGCGTAACCGCAGAACTTAGCGGAAACGTGTTGACTGTAAAAGGACCGAAAGGAACTTTAACTCAAGAAGTACATCCTAAAGTGATGGTTACTATTGTTGCTAATGAGGGCGCTAACGAAGTTATCGTTGATGTAGCTAAGCACGAAGATAAGCGCGAAAAAGCTCTTTGGGGTTTGTTCCGTTCTTTGGTGCAAAACATGGTTGATGGTGTTAGTACTGGATACACAAAGCAATTAGATATTGTTGGTGTTGGTTTCAAAGCAGAAGTTCGTGGTACTACATTGGTATTGAACTTAGGTTTTTCTCACGCTATTGATTTTGAAATTGCGCCCGGTGTGGAAGTAAAGGTAGAAAAAGATCCAGCTAAAGTGACTATTTTACAATATCAAACTACAGTGACTTTAACCGGAATTGATAAGCAATTAGTTGGCCAAGTGGCTGCTAACATTCGCGAATTAAAGAAGCCTGAGCCTTACAAGGGTAAAGGTATTAAGTATAGTGATGAAGTAATTGTCCGTAAGGCTGGTAAAGTCGTTAAGGCCGTCGGAAAATAATTTAGAGAAATAATTTTATGACAACCAATAAAGAAATTTTAAAAAGAGCTAAGCGAGAACGTCGCCACGCCCGCGTCCGCAGTGTCGTTATCGGCACTACAGAACGCCCGCGTTTAACCGTTTTCCGTTCAGCATCTCATATTTACGCTCAAATTATTGACGACGCTTCTGGTAAAACTTTAGCTGCTGCAAGTTCTGCTGAGATTAAGACTAAGGCTGCAAAGTCTGATCTTTCTACTCAAGTAGGAACAGCGATTGCTGAAAAAGCAAAAGCTAAAGGAATTGCTACGGTAGTATTTGATCGCGGTGGATACCGTTATCATGGCCGCGTGAAGGCATTGGCTGAAGCTGCTCGTACTGGTGGACTAGCGTTTTAATAGGAAATTATCAATAACATTATGATGGACAAGAGACCAAGAAAACCTAATAATCGTGGCGAACGACCTGTACGTGAATTTGACCAAAAAGTGGTTGAAGTTAAGCGTGTAACTCGTGTGACCGGTGGTGGAAAACGTATGCGTTTCCGCGCGCTTATTGTGATCGGTGATCACAAGGGTCGTGTTGGTATTGGCTTGAGAAAAGGTAATGACGTTGCTGAAGCTGTGAACAAGGCAGTAAACGAAGCAAAAAAGAACATGATTACTTTGCCATTGGTTAACGATACTATCCCACATGAAATCAAGCTAAAGTATAAGTCTAGCCAAATCATCATGTTGCCAGCTCGTCCAGGTACTGGTGTGATTGCTGGTGGTGCTGTTCGTTCAGTACTAGACATGGCTGGTGTGAAGAATGTTATCTCTAAAATGCTTGGTTCTAACAACAAAGTTAATAACGTTCGTGCTACTTTTGCAGCCTTCAAGTTGATGCGCAGCAAAGAAACTATTCTAGCTAGCCGTAAATAATTTCCGCTCACTTTAAATAAGCTTAATTTTATGATCAAACTTCATCAATTACGTAAACATCCAAAATCCACAAAGCGCCGCAAAGTAGTCGGTCGTGGTATTGGTAGTGGACACGGAACTTATTCCACTCGTGGTAATAAGGGACAGACCAAGCGTACTGGTCACTCAAAGATGCCAGCTCGATTTGAAGGTGGTCGTCAGCCGTTGGTTCGTCAATTGCCAAAACTTCGTGGATTTAAGAGCTTGGCTGAAAAAGCTACTGCTATCAAGTTAGATGCTCTATCTGTCTTCAAAGATGGCGATATTGTGACTATAGCTACATTGAGAGCTCATGGTCTTGTACCAACTGGTGCTAAGCGCGTTAAGATTTTACAAGGAAAGCTTGCCCGTAAATTGACTTTCAAGGTTTCTGTATCTGGTACTGCGAAGGAAACCATTGAAAAAGCTGGTGGAACTCTTTCTAAATAACTCAGCAATAAAACGCGCAGCTATTAATACATAGAGCGCGTTTATTGCTTTTCCTGTATAATATCAATAGAAATATAAAGATCACTTCTTATTATGAATACTTTACTACTTATTTGGAAAACTAAAGATTTGCGCTGGAAGATCTTCATGGTCATCGCGCTTCTTTTGGCTACTCGTGTTTTGGTTAATATTCCTATTCCAGGGATTAATGTTTCAGGTTTGCAAGCATTCTTCCAAGGCAATCAATTCTTGAATTTGTTAGACATCTTCTCTGGTGGTGGTTTAGCTAACTTCTCTATTGCTATGCTTGGTGTAGGTCCTTACATTACAGCTTCTATCATCATGCAGCTTTTGACTATGATTGTCCCTTCTTTGAAAGAACTTCAGAAGGAAAGTGGTGAAGCAGGCCGCGCTAAGATTAATCAATATACTCGTTTCTTAACCATTCCTCTAGCGGTTGTGTCTGGTTTTGGTACTATTCGTTTGCTGCAAAGCCAGGGTGGCGCTGAGATTTTGGGTGCATTTAGCCCTTTCCAGTGGTTCTTAACCCTTCTTTGTGTAACAGCTGGTACAATGTTCATCATGTGGATTGGTGAAATTATTTCTGAATATGGTATTGGTAATGGACTTTCCTTAATCATTTTCGCTGGTATTGTTGCTCAATTGCCATCTAGCTTAAGCTCATTAATTCAACTTTACGACCCAAGCCAACTTCCGACTATTATCGCTTTCGCAGCAGCCATAATTTTGGTTATTGCCGGAATCGTTCTAGTTTCTGAGGCTCAGCGTAATATTCCAGTTTCCTATGCAAAACGACAGCGCGGCGATAGACAGGTTGGGGGAGTAGATTCTCACTTGCCGATGCGTTTGAACCAGGCTGGTGTTATTCCGATTATCTTTGCTCTATCTTTGATGCTTTTCCCAGCGATTATTGCTCAGTTCTTCTTGAATGCAAAAAGTGCGATGCTAGCTGAATGGGCACAAGCAGTAATTAACTTCACTAATACTCAAGGGCTTTGGTATGGAGTAGTTTACTTCGTGTTGGTGGTAGCATTCACTTATTTCTACACAAACATTATTGTTAACCCTGATGATGTGGCAGAAAATATGCAACGTAGTGGTGGATTTGTTCCTGGTCTTCGCCCAGGACAACAGACAGCAGCTTACCTGTATAAAGTCTTGAATCGCATCACATTGCCAGGATCTTTATTCTTAGGTTTAGTAGCGGTGTTGCCGTTCATCGTTCAACAATGGACTGGTACACAATCCCTAACACTTGGTGGTACTGGAATGTTGATTGTAGTAGCTGTGGTTATTGAAACCATCAAACAGGTTGAAGCTCAGTTGACTATGCATGACTATAAGGGCTACTAACCTTTTTCACTCGATTTTTTTAAAAACCATAAAGATCTACCCGCAGGCAGCGCTTTGTCTCGGTCTGCCTAAAGTAGCAGACCTCGCGCGCTAGCCAACTGCCTGCTTAGTAAATCTTTATGGTTTTTTATTTTGGGCGAAAAAGTGTTATAATAAATTAGTAAAACTAACTGAAAATATAAGAAAGCGAAACAAAAATGGAGTTAGATGAAAGAAAAATCGGCGGTGTAGAGAATGATGGTTTTAAAATTGAAAATCAAGAGCGTGTCGAATCCAACGAGGCTACGGAAACACTTAGTACTCCGGATTTCGGCCTTCCTACAGAGTTAGGTGATAGTGAAGATGTAAAGCAGGTCGAAGCTTTGAATTCTGAATCAATAACTGAATCACCAATTGAAGTTGATTCTGGATCAGCTCATGAAGTCATCAGTTCTGCACAAAAAAGCCGTGAAGCAGAAGTCCTTGAGAGTCTCATTAATCATGGTGTTCCTCTGGAAAATGCAAGCGATGAAATGGAACAGGTTTTGGCACTATCAGCTGATTTAAAAGAGTAAAGTTTTTATAAAACAAAAATAAATATGGAGCTGAATACGATTATTATAGCCAGTTTATTTTTAGCCATACTTGTATTGGCTTTTTTGGCATTCCTAGCTTATTATATTCACAGGCACTGGTACTACAGTAAAGTTATTTTGCCGCGCACTAAGGACTGGGTGTTTTTAGAGATTCAAATGCCAAAAGATAATTCTGAAGATAAGCAGAATAATCAACTTAATAATCCAGAAGCCAAGAAGAATATGATCGGCGTTGCTGAGCAGTTGTTCACTGCGCTTTCTGAAATCAGCGCACATAATTGGTTTTTTCAACCTAAGCAATACATCAGCTTAGAGATTGCATGCACAGAAAAAAAGATATCTTTTTATATTAACTGCCCCCGAAGTCTTCAAGAGCTAGTAGAAAAACAACTACAAGCGCAGTATCCTCATGCGTTCATCGAGATTGTTAGGGGATATAATCCATTCCAAAAGGGTGGGCAAATTGCAGCTGCTGAATTGGAGTTAAACCGTCCATACATGTTTCCAATTCGTACATATAAGACCATGGAAACAGATCCGTTGAATGCTCTAACTAACGCTATGTCTAAGCTGGGCGATAACGAAGGCGCAGCGATTCAGTTTATCTTGTCCCCAGCAGGACACCACTGGCAGCATAAACCACGTCATTTAGCGTTGGAGATTCAGCAAGGGAAAAACCCTAACAGCGTTGTAAAAGGAGCAGGTGCAAAATTTGCCTCTGAATCATTCGGAATTTTACGGGATAGCGCTTTTGGAAAAAACGAACCAACAAATACTCAAGGGCATCATCAAGATTTGACAGGGATGCATTCCGCTATTCAGCTTACTCCGATGCAGCAAGAAATGGTGAAGAAGTTTGAAGAGAAGGCTAGTCGTCCGGGATTCAATACAAATATTAGAATCATCACTTCATCTACAACTCCTGGTGCAGCTGCAGTGAATTTAAATAGCATTACTTCTTCTTTCCTGCAGTACAACATGCCGCCATTCAATGGGTTTAAAGTTAAATCTCGTAAGACCAGTGCGGTAGTAAAAGACTATATGTTCCGCATCTATCGTCGTAGCTGGAAGAAGTCCATTTTAAATACAGAAGAAATTACTAGCCTTTGGCATTTACCAACACCGTTTTTGGAAACCCCAAATATTAAATGGTTGCAAAGTAAAAAGGCCCCCGCTCCTGTGAATATTCCTTCAGAGGGAATTCTACTGGGACGTAATATATACCGAGGCGTAGAGACTCCTATCCGTGCGCAAAGAGATGATCGTCGTCGCCACACTTACATTCTAGGACGTACTGGTGTTGGTAAGACTGAGCTTATGAAGTATATGTCCGTTCAGGATATTCAGAACGGTGAAGGGCTTTGTATTATCGACCCTCATGGAGATTTCATTGAGGATATTCTGCCACACATTCCAAAGGAGCGAGCAGAAGATGTTATTCTTTTTGAACCGTTCGATTCAGAACGTCCTTTGGGTTTGAACATGCTTGAAGTCAGCAATGAAGGTCAAAAAGATTTTGCTGTGCAAGAAATGATCTCAATTTTCTATAAACTCGTAACAGATCCGGCGATGCTTGGACCGATGTTCGAACACAACATGCGTAATGCCATGCTAACTTTAATGGCAGACTCAGAACATCCTGGCACTATTGTCGACATTCCGCGCATCTTTACCGATACAGAATTCCAGAAATATAAAGTGAGTAAAGTGACTGATGCTGTAGTGCGCGCTTTCTGGGAAAAAGAAATGGCTAAGACATCTGACTTCCACAAATCAGAAATGTTAGGTTATTTGATTTCTAAAGTTGGTCGCTTCGTAGAAAACTCCATGATGCGCAACATTGTTGGTCAGCCGAAATCATCTTTTAACTTCCGTGAGGTAATGGATGGCCGCAAGATTTTACTTGTTAACCTTGCTAAAGGAAAAGTAGGGGAGATGAATGCAAAGTTGCTTGGTTTAATTTTGGTTAGTAAAATTCAAATGGCTGCTATGTCTCGCGCCGATATTCCTGAAGAAGATCGCGTAGACTTTTATTTGTATGTTGATGAATTCCAAAACTTTATTACCGATGCGTTTTCTAGTATTTTGAGTGAAGCTCGTAAATACAAGTTAAACTTAATTATTGGGCATCAATTTTTAGGACAGCTTTCTCAAGGAGCAGGTGCACAAGGAGCTGGTAGTAAAGAGCTTCGTGATGCTGTGTTCGGAAACACTGGTTCAATGGTGACATTTAGAATTGGTGTGGAAGATGCCGAAACTATGGCGAAAGAATTCGCGCCTGTGTTCAACGACTTCGATTTGCTGAATGTGGATCGCTACAATGCTTTTGTGAAGTTGATGATTAATGGGACAGCGAGTAAGCCGTTTAACATGGCAACTTATCCACTACCAAAGCCTACACCTGAGCAGGCAAAAACTGCTGGGGCTATTAAACAACTTTCTAGGTTAAAGTTTGGCCGACCTCGTGCTGAGGTAGAAGCAGAGATTCTGGAATCTAGCCAGGTAGCAGATATGATGGCGGCAGGACAGGCTGCGACGGAGCGGACGCTTTAAAAGGCTGGTAGCCAAGCCTAATTTTGCCTGCTATAATCATATTGAGAATAATAAATTAAGGAATATATGGGAATATTTAAGAATTTAAAGGAAAATCTCTCGAAGAGTTTTGCTGGAAAAGAGAGTTTTGATACAGAAAAAATGTCAGACCCTAAGTTCATTGAATTTATGGGCAGAGTTCACGGGGATTTGGAAGATTTGGATCCTGAAACTAGCTTTGATACTTTAAGTGAAAGATACACTGATTTCGAAAATGAGAAGAGGGTCGTCACTGGATTGGATAAAATGTATTCAAAACAGCTTTCAGGTTATGCCGAGGTAGATGCTACAGAGAGAATGGAATCCATTAAAGCATATATTGAAAAAGAGCTCAGAGAAAACCCAGGCAAAGTAGGCGAAATAAAAGAGCAGCTTGAAAGGTATGAAGAATCTGAAAAAATTCTTGAGGCTCAGCGTAAAGCAGTCAAAAGATATGAGTCTCACGGAGGGGCAGAGGGTTTGCAGAATAAAGTTGATGCTTTGAAAGAAGCAAAAGGTGCAAAAGGATTCATAGGGAAATTTTTCACAGACCGCCCAGATGAGGCTATCAAAAGAGTTAAAGAAGAATTTAAAGTTCGAGTTGAAAGTATTGACCGCGAGTTAGAGAAAGCTTCTGAAATGTTAGGAAGCGCATCTTTTGCAGAAGCTAATCTTGGAATGATGCATGCTGAGTTAGCTCAAGTTAGATCGGATTTGATAGCTGGGTTAGAAGTAGCTGAAGAATTGGCGGCTAAAGGCAGGGAAGCTCTAAAGGAGAAAACTGAGGAAATAATGGGCAATCTTGATGCTCCATTGAGTGAAATTAGAAGTGAGTTTGAGGCGTTGGCTAAATTCAGAGATGAGAAAGATGGTAGAAATATGGTTTTCTCTCATGATCAAGAGTATACCGAGGGATTTGATGAGTATATGGCAGAGTTTGAAAAAGTTATAACAGCCAAGATGATGGGCGAAGTTGCTGATCAGATTGCTGACTCAGATTTGGGAAGCTTGGAAAAAGAATTAATGCCATATTTAAAATCAAAAGAGCTTGGAACCCAGTCCGCAGAAGATGTGCGAGACATGGTTCGTGCAGAAATTGAAAAGGCAATTGAAGATGGCAGTACTTCTGAAGATAAAAAATTCTTATTAAAAGTGCTATTGCTTAAGCACGAATATTTAATGTAAAGTTATGGAAAATACTGACACAACTAAATTATTTAGTCTTCTGGAGGATGGACACTGGGAAGATGCATTGCCTTTGTTAAAACAGTACCTAAGCCAAGACACGGGGTCTGAAGAAAGAGGTAAAGTTCATGTGCTCGTGGCACAGGCTTACATGAAAGCTGTTACCGAGGTGAATGAAAGAGAGAGCGCACTATTGGAAGAGGTGTTAAAGACTATAGAAGTAGTAGATAAAAAAGATACCAAATTTAATGATGAGGTTGGTTTAGCAGAAGCGCGAGAAGCATTGAAATAAAAAAACGAGCGTATACATATTGTGTACGCTCGTTTAGTTTTATAAGAATTTGATAAATCCTCCAAATTCGAATTATTTAATCTTTTAAAAAGTAAGGCAGGGAGATGTAAACATCGCCCTGCCTCAAAGATATAGTCAGAAGCTCTAATTAAGCTTCATGACCTTAGTTTTAACTGTGCCGGCTTGTTCTGTTAAGAACCAAGCCCAGAAACCCTCAGCAGCGAAGATGAGTTCATCTGAGCTGCCTGGAGTCGGATACAGAATCCACAACACTTCCTTCCCTGATAAATCAGGAACAGCCTTCTGTCGCTGGATTTCCCCGGCGATTTTCTGCCACTCTGCTTTATCAGTTTTGCCCTTAACAAGCTGATCTTTCTTAGCGTAGAAATTTGTGGTTCCTACGCTATTTTCAAGACCGTCGCTGATTATGACCAATTTAGTGTAAGGATTTTCCGTCTGCGACAGGACATTGAATATGCCTGTTGCGAGCGCGCTGTTTCCTTCATCAGTTCGTTTTTTGAGTAACCACTCCTTGAGTGATTGTAATTCACTCTCGTCTCGTGTAACGCTAACTTCCTTGATTTCGGTAGTTCCGCTACTATTGAGAATAATGGCTTGAACAGTTGCCGTGTCGCCGTTTTTTAACAATTCGGCGATTCCGAAACTGGCAAAGCCCTGATTGACTCCTTCGGTGAGCTGAGGTCCTGTTCCGCTTGTTCCGTCAAGAAACAAGAGGAGCGACCATTTTCGAGCCTCATCCGAATTGAAAGCCTCTATTAACTTTCGAGCCGATTCTCGTTTTTTCTGGACATCCGCGAGTCGTTTGTCCCGATTTCCGCGTCCACCATCGAGATGTTCATCCCAAGGCTTCAGTTCGATCGTTATTTTCGAGTCAACTTTTCCCTTGAACTTTTTGATGAGTTCGAAGGAGAAGCCTTCGCCGTTCCGATAGTCTTTAACTTTTTGAGGGCTAAAGATTTCCTCTTCGAGAGGTATCGAAACGGGCGGTTGACCGAATTCCCGTGTGTAAGGTCCGAATGAACTGACCTTAACTTGATAGTCTGCCGCCGGTTTTACAGCCAGATAGTAGACCATGCTAACTGCTCCGCCGATTGCAAGCAGGATGAAACAAATTACACCGACCAATGCTAGCGGGCTTGTTTTCGGCTGCCCGCCGTTTGGTATGTTGAAATCATCTAATTCAAAGTTCATCGTTTTTCTCCCGCTTACGCGATATTTGTGGTTAGGATCTGTCTGCGCCGTTCCGTTTCGGTCGTTTCGATCGTTTTGCGAACATCTGCCCAGACAGTTATAGGCTTTGTGAGCCCACTGTCTGTTTTGGAAGGCAGAGGATGCTTGGCGATTGTTTTATCGAATTCTCTATCACCCAGAGTTTCGTTCTGTGGAACCCAATGGGTCAGAATCGTGAGCAAACTCGCTCGCGAAACTTTTCCGATTTTGGTGCCATGGGCTTCTTTGATTTTGTTGATCGCAAAATCGCAGGAGCTTACGAATCCGGTTTCAAAAGATTTTATCGCCTCGCCGTATTGCCGCCTTAATTTCTCATAGGCAGTGCGGTTGTTGCGAAAGTTATCGATAGCATAATTAAGAACAGATTTGGCATTGGCAACTGAAACTTGATATTCGAGTTTCAAGCGGTCCATCAGGCTATTGTATTTGTCCGTCGTAGCTTTCTGAATCATTTTGATGTTATGGGCGAGTCCCATTACAGTCGCAAATTTCCGACTGTATTCATCAAGCTGTTCTGCTTCATACTTCGGTCCGAAGACGTAGTCCAATGCGTAGAAAATCCACGCCGCCAGTAATAAGCCTGCAGTTCCGATGATTCCCATAATGCCTAGCGTTTCATCACGGTAAATAATAAAACCGCGAAGAGCAAGTAGCGCAATACTTAATGCTCCGAGAGCAAGGGTCATGCGTTTTGCAGCTTTAACGGTTTTATCGCTTAGTTCATAGAACTTTACGATTTTGCCGTTATTGTCCCGACCTTGATTTTCGGGGAGGCGTCGTTTGGAATCGGTATCTCGATAGTTGCGGTTGAATACCGCTCTCGCATCAGTGTGATGTGAAACTATAGAAGACTTGTCGGCACCGAGGATTGAAAGAATGTAGATTGCCCCACCAAATGCTATGGAAAGAGCTAACGCCATCTGGTCGGTTCCGGCACCTTGAAAGGTTTCGAATCCGAGTAGAGCTTCAAAACTAATAATGGCGATTGCAAAAGCAACGCGATTACCAATTTTGACTAACTTAGACTGAATTTTTATGACTGCCTTCTCGTGACCGGCGATGCCGATAACGAAGAGTCTAAAATCTTCAGCAGCTTCATTCAGCGAGGCTTTGAGACCGCTTAATTTCGATTCGGCATCGAGTTTTTCGTTAAAACCTCTTGCCCAACTTTCATTTAGAGCTGTCTCCGCATCTTCTAGGCTATTATTGTGAGCAGCAACAAGTGCGACCGACGTAATTTCACCTTGAAGAGTTTCTACCGTCTGTTTACGATCGGCAAGATCGCTGAACATAGAAACGATGTCGCTATAGATGTCCTTAGCCTTCCCGGCAATTTTTTCAAAGATTGTCTCCAAATTATTACCGTTGAATTCACTCAGGAATTCCTCGTTAATAGTTTCGTTGATTTCTCTGAATCTGCC
Source organism: uncultured Candidatus Saccharibacteria bacterium (assembly GCA_964561085.1). Classification (GTDB taxonomy): domain Bacteria; phylum Patescibacteriota; class Doudnabacteria; order UBA920; family UBA920; genus UBA920. The sequence goes on along the minus strand of CAZLNP010000003.1, from coordinate 38,488 downwards.
AGGTATAAACGAAATGTTTACAGCTTCGATGTCCGCAGAAGCAGGTGTAAGCCGAAGAACTTGAACATTTGATTGTTCATTAGTTTCGGTGATTTGCGGTGCTGAAAAGAACCGCCCGATTAAAGGAATAGCGTTCCAATTAATTTTTTTCATTTGTTCTCCTATGATATGGTAAAATCCTTTTTTGAATACATGCTGGAGTTACCCAGATGCAGAAAATCCTGATCAAAACTATTTCCAGAATGGAAGCAGCATGGATCAAGATAGGCTATGTTAGCCTAACAAAGCCTCAAATAAATAGGGGATATTTGAAAACGCCTTGTTGGGCTAACTAAACCATTACCAAGTTGTCAATGAACGATGCAATAGTATATCACACAATTGATATTTTGTCAATCTTTGGTGAGAATTACTATTGACAAAATACCGAAAATATGCTATTATGTAGTCCAAGTTAAATAGATTTGTTTTACCCTTTTAAAGGGGATATAACTCCTTTAAGACGGCAAAGCAAGTGATTTCACTAGTTTTGCAGTTCTTTTACAACAGAATATTCGGAAAAACAAAAAAAGGAGATAACGTTATGGCTTCAATTTGGTATGACGGTCAGCTTATTGACCTAGATGCCGTTTCAACCCCGAACACAGCTCCGCCACAGCCCGTCAATCCGGCACCTGTAATTAGGGGTCGGAATAGAAGGGTAGCGGCAGCTCCTGTTCGGAACGCTAACAATGTTCAACCTACTAGGCTTGAAAGAGCGCGGGTTCGCATTGAGAACGCAAGAAGACTTCGTCAAGCTAGCAGAGGAGAAACATCTTTCATAAGAGCATTAGCTCATGTGCAAGTATGGTATTCAAGTTTTACTCGCTTGATCCGGTCAGCAGGAGCGCTTATTTGCGTCCTGCTATTCATTTTTGGTTTGGTAAACGATGAACGATCTTTGTTCTACCGGGGATTGTGGACTTTAAGTTTCATGATGTTCTGGTGGTTTATCGACCTTGGTTTTATAGGCAAACCTATCCGTTTATGCTTTACAATCATATGCGGTGGGCTATGGATTGCATTCATTCTGATGCTACTGAGGTAAAAATGGCAGATCCAAAGTATCAAATAACAATCGAAACTAATAATGCTGCCGAAGTTGTAAAATCAGGTAGCTCGGAAGGAAAAGTGAATCTTCGCTTTTCTGTGGCAATCACGAACAGGCAAAATTTCAACATTAGTCTAAGGATTAGTGTTCAGAATCAGTTCGTCAAGACGGTTAACTTTCCGCGGCAGCTAGATAAGATCGATGTCGTAGTGGAGGATTTCAGCTATGACAAAGATCTTCCTCTGACTGTAAAAGTAGAGCAATCTGCTCGAACCAATGTATGCAATGAGGTAGTATTCCCGTTTAAAAAGTCGGATGCCAAAAAGGCTGAAGCTATTGAGCGTGTGAAAGTTACTCCTTCTAAACATATGGCTAATGGTTTTGTTCCTGTATTCGTTCAAACCTTTGATGAGCATGGGAAACCTGCTAAGCAAAGTGTGTTGATACACCCTGGACAGAACTACACCATTAACATTGGCGCCGACGACGTCGAAAGCAAACCGCATGAAATCTCGCAGATTGAAACGGATGCAAACGGCTCGGCTAATATCTTGATTCGTTTAATGGATCAAAACGGCAAAGTGTTTTTTACAGAACCAACAAGTGGTAAGCAGACAGCACTGTTCATGCTGAAGAGGTAAATATTTATGGCAGATAGCAAAACAAAAAAATTAACGGAATTCGCAGCAGACATCCTTAAGGGAGTCGCTGGCGGAGCTGCCACTACGGCAGTAATCGATATCATTAAGAGTGGTGCGAAAAAACTTAATGATGAAATTACAACGATGGATGTTAAAAAATTTCGCATAGCAGTTTCTGGAAATTTAGAGCTTGACGACGAGAATCTATACGCTACTGCATTGGCGAGAGTAACAAAGCAAAATTATGCTCTCGCTTCAGAAGCTGAAAGGAAGCTCTCGCAACTGACTCCGTATCGTGCAAATTTGGCAAGACTAGCAATGCTAGGGGAGCCTTATGTCGGCGACATAGACAATCAGGAAGCAAAAAATTCCCATAAAGAGGCTAGAATTCAAAACTGCATGTTGCAGATCGAGATGATAGCCGAGTTCGATGATGATGAGTGGGCCAACCACAAAACAATCATGAGCTACAATGAGCAAAAGCTCGATGATAAATGGGGTGGTTTAGTCGGCAAGCTTCGCAGATCAAATAAAGAGGTTGCGAAGTCTAGTGCTGTTAAAGCGATGGACGAGGCGACTAAGGACAATTGGGCCGAGATTCGGAAGAACCTCGGTATATAATGGAGAAAAAAATAAAATGTTCACAGCACTCGGTTCCGCAATCGCACTCATCTTTAGTCTCTTGTTACGCGGCGCAAGCGCCGTATACAGAGATCGGAAAATTTACGCTGGTATGGCGATCAAATGGCTTAGGAATTTGGCTATCTTCTATGGTCTCCTTTTCCTTGGCTTGATGATCGGGTTCATTTCCGGTAACGGTGTTATCGTATCGGTGTTCTCGTGCGCCATATCATTGACTGCTCTTGGAACGTTTCTGTTTATCAATTCGTCCAAGAGATTCTTTCTTAAGAAGGAAAACTTTTCGCCGGCGTATGGTTTGGGTTTGATTGCAATGATCTTCGCCTTCATCCCCATTCTCTGGTATACGTCTAAGTCTGCATTCGCGGGCGCGGCTGGATTGATGTTGTTTCTCGGAGTCTGCCTGATTATTATCTGGTGGGCCTGGGGCGGCATGACTCAAGTTAACCCTTTGCAAGTCCCTCGGGCTATCCTAATTATCTCCACGATATTAGTGATGGTCTATGGGGCATCGATCGCATTTCCAATAGTAGCTCCGACACAAACTCGTTTGTTAGCCGCTTGGTTTGACCTCGCGGACACTAAACAGAATGTCTACGCTGCTGGCGTTGAAGAAGATGCCCGTTTTGTTACGACAAAGCCGATAAAACCATTACCACTTTTTGATCGCACGACAACAATGTCTGATGGTAAAGAAGTGGTGAGTTGGGATTACGTTCAAGTCGTTGATGCAAACGGTGCAATGATTAATTGGGTCATTCCTACGACTCAAGAAATCAAAGCAAGAAATCCTAAAATGCCACTGTTTAGTGCAGAAGGCGAGCAGATGTTTGAGGTGCAATTGCCGGATCAATACGGCTTATATGCGAAATCGACCAAAACGTATTATGCGCCGTGTCGATTTACTCAAATATGCAATGGCGGCTCGACCTCCACCACTAGTCCGAAATCAGACAACAATGTATCCGTCGATCCCAAATGGGACGGCGTAACCAGCACCAATCTTAAGATGGCTGCTTCGGGAATTTTTCCGACTGGTATTCGTCTGAAGAAAGGTCAACAAGTGCGTATCCGTGCGAACGGATCGGTGAACGCTTCAAGCGAAGCTACAAAAAACGACCTATCTTACAAATGGGTCGGCGCTAATGGCTGGCAAAATTCACCTTCTTTCAACGTTGGAAGAAAAGGTCCTTTGCCTGCCGGACAGTCGTTCATGGCTTTAGCTGGGCGTATCAGCAGTTCATCACCTTCTATCTCCGATCAAAGTTGGAGTTTAGTCGGTGCCGAACAGGTTCTAACTGCCACTCAAGATGGTGAACTCTATCTGGCAGTTAATGACATGGCTGCGGACAGCAAAGGTTCGCATGCCGAATGGTTTGCTAATAATCAAGGAGGACTTGATTTGGATATTCAGGTAATTTAGTAGTCAATACTGCTTTATCTGGGTAAATTACTTAGAGGCGTTTGTTATTTAAACAGACGCCTCTATTTTTTTTGTTATAATTTGGGATATGTATCAAAACTATAAAATATCTGCAGTAATCCCATGCCTTAACGAGGCGGAAAGTATTCAAAAGGTTATCCAAGCCATGCCTGCTATGGTAGATGAGATAATAATTGTTGATAACAACTCGACGGATGATACGGCAAATAGGGCTAAAGGAGATAGGGTTGTGGTTGTTACCGAGAGTAGAATTGGTTATGGGAATGCTTACAAAGCTGGTTTAGCTAAAGCTGTGGGTGATATTATTATAGGCTTGGATGGCGATGGTCAACATGATCCAGCTCAGACTTCAGTTCTGGTTGAGAGTCTAGTGAAAAATAATAAAAACCTCGTAGTAGGTAACAGAATGCCCAATTTTGGTAAGCCTAGTGATTTGATTTGGATGAGATATATAGGTAATCTAATTTTCTTTTTAATTGCAAGAATATTATTTGGTAAAGGAATTACTGATACACAGTCTGGAATGTGGGCATTAAGGTCTTCTAAGTTCAAGCGCATTAAAGTTAATTCAGAAGGAATGTCCTTTTCTCAGGAATTGAAAATAAAAATGAAAAGTTTGGGAGGATATGAGGAAATACCCATCACTGTAAAAGAAAGGTTAGGAGTAAGTAAGCTATCTATTAAAAACGATGGTGTAAAAAATACTTGCAATCTATTTAAATTATTTTTCCAACAGAAATATGAGCAAATTGACGCGAGTTTTATTTACGCTGGCCTAGTTTATTTCGGAATTTTTATTGGGTTAGTATATGTAATCTTTTCTCAAGATTACTTACCAGGAGGCGATGATTTATATCTCCATATTAAATATTCATATTTGTATAGAATCCTACCGTGGAGTGAAGTTACTAATTTCCCTTGGCTTCAATATACCTTTCCAAATGATAAGTCAGTTGATTTATGGTGGCTATTCCATATGTTACAACTTCCGCTTACATATTTTAAGGATTTGTTAGTTGCAGCTCAGATTTCTAACGTATTATTTATCGGAATATTTTTAGTTGCCTTCGTTAAATCGCTTAAGGCATTAGATATAATATGGAGGCCTTTCTGGACTTTGCTATTACTATTTGGGTCTCAAGATTTTTTCTTCCGCTTAGCTTTAGGCCGCCCACTCACTATCAATTTAGTTTTTTTCCTCGCTACATATGTCCTTTTATACAAACGAAAATTTTTATGGTTAATCGTAGTAGGAGCTTTATTTTTATTAAACAATGTAGGGGCTGTATTGCTAATACCTATGGTGGGATTGTACTCCTTGGTTCAGTCGGTTGTAGAACGTAAATTAATTTGGAAACCATCTATATATCTGTTTTTAGGATATTGCATCGGGCTTTTAACTCATCCTTTTTACCCAGATAATATATACCTTACTTTTGTCCAAATTTATCACACTCAATTCACCTCGATATTAGATAAAGTAGGAGTTGGGAATGAAATATACCCTTACTCCTTCAGTGGTTATATATCTGTAAATGGAGTTATATTGCTATTGGCCATCGCCTCTATATTAATTTGGGCTAAATTTAGAGAAGCTAAGGACAATAAACACTCTGGGTGGTGGATCTTTGGTATTAGCGCCCTTACTTTTATAATGAGCTTTAAAAGCAAGCGGTATGTAGAATATGCAATACCAGCCGCAACATTGGCGATCGCATATACCTTACAACCTTACGTAAGGAATATAACTTTCTCAGCGTTTAAAAAAACATGGAAGTCTATTTGGGAATTCAGGCTTGCATTAATGCTATTAGTAGTTGCAACTATCTCTTTCTTTGGTTGGAATGGATTAAATACGTATAGGTCTTTAAGAAGTGCCCCTAGCACTTTGCCATTTAGCGCCTCAGCTGAGTGGATGGTAAAGAATACAGATCCTGGATCTATTGTATATAACTCTCAATGGGATCAATTTCCGCAACTGTTTTTTTGGAATCATCATAACCATTATATCTTAGGAATGGATCCTACTTTTATGTATATTAGGGATCCTTCGATGTATGATAAATGGATTATAATTAACGGAGAAGACTCTACAAAGTGGGAATCAGTGGAGTATTTAAATAAACTAATAGGAAGTGATTTTAACTCATCCTACTTGTTTATTGAAGATAATAGAAATCCCGAACTATTAAGTTACATTGAATTAGGAGATATTGATAGTCAGTATTTCAAAAAGGCTTATTCTAATAATGGAATAACAATCTTTTCAGTTCTAAAGTAGCCACTTGCCATTCTCGCCAAATATGCTATAATCTTTTTAGCGATAAGCTTTTATCGAAACCCAAACAAAAATAAATTAAATTATGGACAAAACTGCTAATTTGGCTTTGGTCATGCAGATGATCGACGCTGCAGAAAAAAATATACAATCCGCAAAACAATTACTTCGGGAAGCCGGCGGTGCTTCTAGTAGTTCTAGTCGACATGCAACTAGTGCTGCTATCTTTGAAAAGGCCAACGGTCTATCTGGAGGCGGAGAAGGCGATAAAGTTATTGAAGGTGTATTCGATGGTCAAAACATGATTGGTCCAGAAGGTAAGCAATATCCAGTACCTGCTAACTATGCATCAAAGAGCAAACTAGTAGAAGGTGATGTTCTTAAATTGACTATTGCAGAAGACGGCTCTTTCATTTACAAACAAATTGGTCCTGTTGAACGCCGTAAAGTAATGGGTCTCTTGATGCAAGACGAAAAAGGCGATTACAAAGTAATTGCTGATGGCAAGACATACAAAGTTTTACTTGCATCTTTGACGTACTTTAAAGCTGATGCAGGTGATGAAGTGACTATTGTATTGCCTCAAGATATTGAATCTGAATGGGCTGCTGTTGAACATGTTATCAAGCGTGGCGAAGGTCATATGGATGCTGAAGCAGGGGATGACCTAGGTAATAGCGCAGCACCTCAGATGGATCAAGATATGGAAGCTTCTCCTTCTGCTGAGTCAGAAGAGTTCTAATTTTCTCAATAAAAACTTAATTTTTAATAAAACTTTAGTGAATCAACTTGCACTATTGCTGAATAATAAGATTACTGGACTTCTTCGCAGTCGTCCGGTTATTATTCAGCTTTTAAGGTTTGCTGCTATCGGTAGTTTAAACACTGCCCTAGATTTCGTAATCCTAAATTATGTTACTAAGTCTTTCGATGTTACTTCTGGCGTTACTCTAGGAATTTTGAATGTGATCAGCTTTACCGCTGCCATAATCCAAAGTTATTTCTGGAATAGGGCGTGGGCTTTTGCTGAAGCTAGCAATGTGAGCTTGTTCCAAAACGCCGTTCGTTTGTTTACAGTTGGTGGTTTAGGTTTAGCTGCATTCTTGGCGGTATTCATTGGTGCTGCTTACGATGGCATAAACACTTACTTCTTGCTTGTTCTAGGTGCGTTCGTATTGGTTCAGCTGTGCCTATGGATTGCTTTTGGTTTAAGGCTAAACGCTAAATCTGGAGCCAGCACTCAATTCGCGACTTTTGTAGTTGTTAGTTTGGTCGGTTTGTTAATTAATAGTGTTATTGTTGTAATCGCTTCAAACTTTATTACCCCATACCTTGAATTCATGGTTAATGCAGATACTATTAAAAATGTAGCGAAGATTTGTGCAACTGCATTCTCATTAGTGTGGAACTTCATCGCTTACAAACTGATCGTGTTTAAGCGCTAATTAAGCTAACAAGTTCATAATCATTTGGTGATTAATCATAATCAAAAACCGCTCCGAGAGGAGCGGTTTTTTTTGTCGCCTTGTCCTATTGGAGGACTCATAGCAACCCTAGTCATTAAGATAATTATATCAAAATTCTGATAACTGTCAAATTTGGTGGACCCATGGGGGATTGAACCCCAAAAGCAAGCGTGACTAGGGTTGCTTTGCCGACCAGGACTGGGCCCACTAAAATTATCATAACAACTCAATACTCAAGAAAACATCAAATTTTACTCAAGTTTAAGACTGGTTTTGGCTGTGTTATAATGACTATATTATGGCAGTACTCTATCAGAAATATCGGCCGCAAACCTTTGCGGAAGTGGTTGGTCAGGATCCTATCGTCCAAACGCTTAAGAATGCTGCAAACGCAGGGGAATTAGCCCATGCGTATTTGTTTACAGGCAGTCGGGGAGTGGGCAAAACAACCATCGCCCGCTTGCTTTCGAAGGCTGCGAATTGCCTAAAATTAAAAGATGGCAATCCATGCGGAAAGTGCGAAGTTTGCACTAACATTGCCAATGGGTCATCTTTAGATGTGATTGAAATTGATGCCGCTTCTCACACTGGCGTAGACAACGTCCGCGAGCTTATTGAACACGCTCAATTTAGACCGACTAGCTTGAAAATGAAAGTGTTCATCATTGATGAAGTTCACATGCTTTCGAAGCCGGCTTTTAACGCGCTTTTGAAAACTTTGGAAGAACCTCCGGCACATGCCATGTTTATTCTGGCAACAACAGATATTGAAAAAGTGCCAGACACAATTGCTTCCAGAACGCAGAAGTTTGATTTTAAACGCATTGCTTCCAGCGCCATGGCTGACACTTTAGCTAATGTTGCTAAAGAGCAAAAAATGAAATTAGCAGATGGAGTCATTGAAGCGGTGATTGCTCAATCAGAAGGCAGTATGCGAGATGCGCTATCACGTTTGGACATGATATCGTCTTTGGGCACAAATATTGCCCTAGAAGATGCACAGCGCCTTCTAGGAGTTACTCCATTAGAATCCGTCCAAGAGCTAGTAGATAAAATTGTGGCAAAAGAATCATCAGCTTTGCCAGATTTTTTCGATGCCACTTTCTCTTCAGGCGCCGATCCTGCTGTGTTTAATAGGAGTGTTTTAGAATACTTGCGTTTACTTTTGACTGCCAAATTAACTGGCAATACCGATGCAAATATACATGGCATGCAAACAGATGCTCAGCGCCTAGCTTTTACGAACCAAGTTGGGAATTTGGCATTACCACAGCTGTTGTTGATAATTCGGTTATTTCTAAGATCTTACAAAGAACTATCTAACGCCGCTTTGCCAGAACTACCGCTTTTGCTAGCCGCTATTGAAGCAAGCATGTTTGGATTAACTCAATCTGCATCTAACTCTGCTTCAGCACCAGCTCCTGCAGTTGTGCCGGCAGCAAAAAAAGCTCCTGAAGCAAAGTCAGAAACTAAATCTGAAACTAAATCTGTAGCAAAATATGAAGAACCTGTAATTAGTGCATCTGCTACAGAACTAGCCCATACAGAAGAAAATGTAGTCATGGCCACTGAAGATGCCATAGAAGATGCCATAGAAGATGATAGAGCCGTAACCATGGAGGAAATTCAAAATTGGTGGCCAGACATAGTTAGCCACGTAAAAACCGGGAATAGTCCAATTGCGACGTTGTTGAAAAATTCTCCCATAATTGAGGTAAATGATGGTAAAATTACCATAGCGGTGAAGTATCTTTTCCACAAAGAACATATAGACAACAAAAAGCACGCCGCGATGATAATGGAATCAATTCAGGCTGTATGTGGAAAGAAGCTTTCCATTAGAGCGGTTATCAAAAACGATATTCGTGAACCAGCTATTTCTCAAACTGTTGATGCACTCAGTGACGCTTTAAAAGTTTTTGGCGGCGAACTAGTTGAGTAATGAAGTTGATATATTGATATAAAAATAAATAAAAATTTAAAACAAATTTCAAACAAAAACATGAACATATCAAATATTCCACGTACATACCTTTTGGGAGCTATCTTATTGATGGTAGTTGCTTTAATTGGTATTACTGCTTTCAATCCCGGCAGTTTGATTTTCAAAGATCAAACAGATTATGAGGCTCAAAGAAAATTAGCACAGCAAGAAGCTCAGCAGTATCAGGCAATGCTCGATAGCGTCTCGCCTGACTATGAGGCTAGTCAACAACTTTTAAAGAAGATTGCTTCAGAAGATATTGTTCGCGAAGAAGTTGAGACCGCCTTAAACGTTAATCAAAGAGTAGTTGTGCCAGTAGTGGCAACTGCAGATTTAACTATTGCGCCGCGTGGTGACAGAGCTGAAGTCGTTGATTACGTTAGCCGTTTAGGTTCAATGATCAATAACTATAATCAAGAATCAAGGCCAGCCGTGAATCAGATTTTTGGTGACAACTCAGATGCTAACACTATCACTACAGCCGCTACAAGCACCAAGGCTCTCGCAGATAATATCCGCGGCTTACCAGTACCAAAGGACGCTGTAGAAATGCACAAGGCATATTTGGTGGCGTATCAAACATACGGCTCTTTCTTAAATACTGCCGCTAGCTACGCCAAAGGAACTACTACTGACCCGTGGCCTACGGTGTATGGACAGTACTCTGTTATAGACAGCCGCTTAGCCGCAGCAGATGTAGAGCTAAATAAACTCTCTCAAAAATACGCTTTGAATGTACCGATGTCAGAAGATTTAGCTGACTCAGAAGCTGGCTTAATTAACAGCTTTGGTTTAATCAAAACTGCCCACGCTCAAATTGGTTTTTCAAATGTTATCGATATTAAGGCTGCCATTCTAGAAGGAGTGAAAGCTGGTTTAGCTAGGGCTTTTGCTCAGTTTGCTACGCAGATGTTAGATAAACTTGTAGCTCACATCGAAAAGAACTTTGCCATTGCCAGTCAGCTTTACTATTCTCAAGACTTAGGACGTTACTACTCGGTTGAGTATATGAAGAAGTTCGTTTCTGACCCACTAGATCAAGACATTATTCAGAAATTCTTACCTCAATACTTCTGCTTAGATACAAAACCAGAGGAGCTAAAAAAGATTTTTACAGCGAAAGCTAATGCGAACCAAGGGACAGACATTGTAATTGATCCATCAGATCCGCAGTTCTTGCAGAAATTAGCTAGATTAGGTGGAGACGAAAAGAATTACGCTAACTGGTGGGAAGATTATTACACAACTTTGGCAGCTACTACTCAACAACAAGCTGAGTCAGCAGCTACTAAAGAAGTTATCAGCCCTGGTTTAAAGACTGGCCGCGATTTAGTTAACGGACAGATTAGCAAGACCATGTCTTCAATCTTTAACGTTCAAGAGGCTGCAATTTCTGGAACTATCAATTTGGGTACAAACAATACAGAAAACTTTGTTGGTCAGCTGGTTTCAAGTGTCGTAGAAAATATGGTAAATAAATTTGTATTTACACCAATTAGTGGTGGTGCTTCTGAAAGCGGGGGAATTGGTGTTATCGCTGAGCAAAACGTCTGTTTGAAAACCCCTCAAATGAAACCAATCGCTCCATTGCCAACCACAGAAACAGAATCAAGCGAAGAGAGTGGTTTATAATAAATTAATTTAGATTGAAATTTAATGAAGATTCTCGGAATTGATTATGGCACTAAGCGCGTTGGTTTGGCCATTTCAGATGAAACTCAAACTTTAGCTCGCGAATTGAATATCCTCAGCCCCAAAGAATTTTGGTGGGGAATTAAGGACCTTATTGAAAGTGAATCAATTTCTCGGATCGTAATTGGCTTGCCATTGAACATGTCTGGTGAGGCCACTCATTCCACCGAAGCTGCCCAGAAATTCTCGGATGAGCTGCAAACGCGTTTCCCTGAAATTCCTTTAGAGTTCATGGATGAAAGACTCTCCAGTGTGATGGCCGAGAGCATGGGTCGCAAAAAGGATGTAGACAGTCTCGCAGCGCAGATTATCTTGCAGAATTATTTAGACCGAGCGAAGAAGTAGAGAAGAAATAGCAAAAGAAATAAATATCACAATCACATGTCACAATTTAGGCAAAATCCAATTACAAAGCAGTGGGTGTTAATTGCTCCGGGCCGCGCTAAGCGTCCGGAGGATTTTCGTACATATAGCGTTATGGCCGGTTTACCTGAAATTGATGAGACTTGTGTATTCTGCCCAGGAAATGAAGATAAAAACCCAGATTTATGTGATGATGTTTGCCGTATTCCCAATAATAAAGATTGGGAATTGCGAGTCATTCCAAATAAGTATCGTGCAGTAGACTTAGGGGCTGTTACCTCGGAACGAGATTTTTACTTCTCAAGATCTGGTTATGGAGATCATGAAGTGATAATTACTCGTAAGCACAACGAACCAGTAGCGATGCAATCCGCACAGCTAATTGGTTTAACTTTAACTAATTTTAAAGATCGCATCCTTACTCTTTCTAAGGATGAGAAAAATGCCTACGTGCAAGTTTTTCATAATCACGGTCGTGATTCTGGTGCTAGCTTGGTGCATCCGCACTATCAGATAATTACCACGCCTATGGTGCCCCCGCATATTCACTCTGAAATGTCTGGAGCTTACCATTATCATCGAGATCATGGTACCTGTATTTACTGTGACATCATGAAAGAGGAGATTAAACAAAAAGATCGCTTAATCTATGAAGATGATCACTTCGTAGTAATCTCAGCTTATGCTTCTCGCAGTCCGTTCGAAACTTGGATTATGCCCAAACGTCATGGCGCACGTTACGAAGATATCTCTGAGAAAGAGATAGAGCATTTGTCTCATGTGCTAAAGCGCGTTTTGGGAGCGCTATATACAAAACTTTCAGATCCACCTTTGAATTTTTATATCCACACCATGCCAGTGAAGCGTGACCGTCATACGCTTCATGAAGAGGCGAGCTATCATTGGCATCTAACAATTTTCCCTAGACTAACAATTTGGGCTGGTTTCGAGTATGCTACTGGTATACCGGTTAACCCTATGCCACCGGAAGAAACTGCAAAGTTTTTAAAGGGAGATATTTAAATGAATTATATGGAACGGGGACAATTTGAAGGCAGCCGGATGGATGCTGTTGAAGCAATTGATTCTAACGTAAGGCCAGAATCCTACCTCCGTGATTTAGGAATTGATTTATCTGAGCTTGAAGGGAAGAAAGTTCTGGGTATTGGAGGAATGCCACAAGGCGATGTAGCTGTTGCTGCTAAAGCTACCGGGGCAGAATTTTTTACTGTAAATCCGGGAATTGATTATCGAGACTATACTAAGCCAGAAGGTGCTGTGCATACATCAGGGCTCGCTCAAGAACTTCCTTTTGCCGATGACTCTTTCGATATAGAGCTAGCCCATGCCAGCGTACCAGGGTATTTACCCAGAGTTGAATCAGAATACAGAGCGATGTTTTCGGAAATGTTGCGAACGGTTAAACCAAACGGAGAAGTTCGCATATATCCAATTACAGAAGCCATGTATAATGATGAGGTGTTTGAAGAAATTGTTCACAGTCATATAGATGACGCAAAGTTTGAGTTTGAACCTTTAGAAAAACGAATGATTCAAGGCCAAAATCAACAAGTCTATCGTTTAAAAATTACTAAGTTAGAAAAAAATGGCTAGAAAACTAATTGTAGGAAACTGGAAATTGAACCCAATGACTGTGGGGGAAGCAGTGGCTTTGGCGTCTCGAATTGAAATTAGCACAACGAATGATGTGGTAATTTGCCCGCCGCTACCTTTTTTGGAGTCTATTGAATATCCTCACGTTGGTGCGCAAGATTGCTCGCCACATATTAAAGGCGCATACACAGGTGAAGTTTCACCTGCTCAACTGCAAAGCATGGGCGTGAAATATTGTATTATCGGGCATAGCGAACGCCGCACTCTTGGTGAAGATGACGCGCTCATCAATGCTAAAATTAAAGCTTTAATTGAGTATAAAATTACGCCAATCCTTTGTGTGGGATACGGCACAACTGTTCAGGAAGACGCCTTAGAAGTTATGGAAGTGCTTGGTGCACAGCTAGAGCAAGATTTAGAAGATGTGGACCCGAAGAAAGTTGTGGTAGCTTACGAGCCAGTTTGGGCAATCGGCAGTGGAAAAGCTGCGACTGCTGATCACGCTGAACAAATTGCATTGTACATAAACACAAAACATGGCGTACCTAAGATCCTCTATGGTGGCAGTGTAAATAGCACTAATGCAGTTCAATTTTTGAGCGAGCCACATATTTCTGGCCTGCTAATAGGTGGAGCTAGTCTTTTACCAGATGATTTTAATAAAATCATAGAATTATAATTCCGAACACATATGATATACATCGGCGCTGACCACGGCGGCTACAAATTAAAGAACCAATTGAAGAAATTTTTGATAAAGCAGAAACTAGAGTTTAGTGATCTTGGTGCAAAAACTTTGAAGGCAGGGGATGATTATCCTGACTACGCAAAACAGGTAGCCAAAAAGGTATCACAAAACCCAATGCGCAACGTCGGCATTTTAATTTGCCGCAGTGGTCAGGGTGTCTGCATTGTTGCAAATAAGTTTGAGCATGTTCGTGCCTCTTTGGTTTGGAATGTAAAAGAAGCAGAAATGTCCCGTAAGGATGATATGGCTAATGTTTTATGTTTACCTTCAGATTATATTTCCCAAAAGGATGCTGAAAAAATTATGGATGTGTGGTTAAACACACCTTATTCAACTGAGGCAAGGCATGTGAGAAGGATAAAGAAGATAAGTGCACTGGAAAAATGATAAAAATAAAAGCCCGTCCAGTGTTAGTAGACAGGCTCCTTAGTTCGAGAGTGAATTCTCAATTGAGATCATTTCTTCTTTAGACTCTCTTGCTCTTTTTCTGGTAATTCCTCGATCAACATAACCACTATCGGGTAAGCTAGCCAAAATAGAATTATGCCGCCGATGAAATAACCTACTGTAGATTTAATTCCCAGAAAATTCATCAAGAAATCCAGCAAGAAATATCCAACCGCGACAACAATAAACAAAAAGATGAAGTACATAAATTTTCCTCCAGGAAATTGAAGTGTCAAACTAACTTTAGTAACTCTAATATTATAGCATAAAGCTCCTCTTTTGTCAATTATAGCTTAAAAACCACAATAAAACCTATAAAATGATAATCCCAGCCATTCTAGAGAAAAACCCGCTTGATTTCGCCCATAAATTGACTAAAATCAAGACCATACCTAAACTTCAGCGTATTCAGGTAGATTTCACTGATGGTGTTTTCGTTGAATCTGAATCCATGCTGGTGGAAGATCTGGGCCATGTCCCAAAACTAGACAAACTCGAGTGGGAAGCGCATATTATGGCCGATCATCCAACTAACTTTGGCGCATACAAAGAAGCAGGTTTTTCTACAGTAATAGTCCACTACGAAAGCTTTCTTAGCGAAACTTTACTAGAAGAGGCTTTAGATAAAATTATCAAACTTGGAATGAAGCCAGGGATTGCGATTAATCCAGAAACAAACGTTTCAACTCTGCGATATTTTACAGATAACATTGAACACTTTACAATTCTTTCGGTTGAGCCTGGTAAACAGGGAAATCCTTTTATCCCAACTACGTACGAAAAAGTAAAAGCATTGAGGGAAATGGCTGAAAATGCTACAATTGAGGTAGATGGTGGTGTGAATGCGGAAAACGCAGGAACGCTAATCCACAGTGGCGCAGACTATCTTGTAGTCGGTTCCGCACTTTTTGAAACAGAAAACATCAAACAAAACTACCAAAACATTGTCACCGCAGGAACTGAAATATAAAGCGAATGATATCCGTCAGGATATTATTAAAATGTTAGTCGAAGCCGGCTCTGGTCACAGTGCCGGTCCTTTAGGTTTAGCAGATATTTTCACTGCACTTTACTTTAAAGTGATGCGCCATGATCCTCAAATTCCTGATTGGACTGGTCGCGATAGGCTCGTGCTCTCGTGTGGACATAATGCGCCAGTACTTTATGCTACACTCGCTGAATCCGGATATTTTCCAGTAGATGAATTAAAGACTTTGCGTAAGTTTGGCGGTCGCTTACATGGACATCCACATAATTTAGCTTTGCCGGGAATTGAAAATTCTTCTGGTCCTTTGGCGCAGGGTGCATCTCAGGCTGTGGGAATGGCTTTGGCTTTTCGGATGGATAATTTAAAATCCCGTGTGTATCTTGTAATGTCTGATGGCGAACAGCAAGAAGGGCAAATTTGGGAAGCAGTTATGCTTGCTGGAAAAGAAAAGTTGCATAACTTAACTGCAATAATTGACCGTAATAACATTCAAATTGATGGCTATACAGAAGATGTCATGCCTCTTGAAGGGTTGCGTGCAAAGTACGAAGCATTTAACTGGCACGTTTTAGAAATTGATGGGCATAACATTGATGCAATTATCAATGCTTACAAAGAAGCCGAAGCGATTTACGAAAAACCAACTGTAATTATTGCGCATACTATTCCAGGAAAAGGCGTGGACTACATGGAAGGTAAGTTTGAGTGGCATGGAGCGCCTCCAGGTGGGGCCGATGTAGCAGGTGCACCGCCTAAAAAAGAGCAAGCTGCTGAAGCTTTAAAAGAACTGCGCACTTTGCGTGGACAGATTAGGAGTGAGCATGAATAAAAAGTTTCACTATTTTCTAACGATTCTCATTTTAGGATTAGCAATATTCCGTTATAAAGTTTTCCTGCTCCTCAATACTAAGATATGTGCTTCTGTAGTTGGTGCAAAATGTCGCTCTGAAATCGCTAGCAACCTCTTTCTTACAAAGATTAGCCTTGTTTTATTACTTCTGATATTAGTTTTATGGGGATGGTTTATACTTAAGGAAGTAAAGAAAAACGGCGTTACTAAAAAGGCTGTTGTCGCTAGAACTCTAATTTTAGTAGTTATACTGCTTGCTGTTTGGTTTGTAACCTCTCCAGCATTATTCTTGACATACATCTTGCTAACATAACTCAGATGTTAAACCCAACACAAAAACTTAATCCTAAAATTGGTGCTGAAGACATCGAACAAGTTCCAAGCCGTAATGGTTTTGGTGAAGGTCTTTTGCATTTGGGTGAACATAATAAAGATGTGGTAGCGTTAACAGGAGATTTGGCAGAAAGCACACGCATCTTAGAGTTTGCAAAAAAATATCCAGAAAGGTTCATTGAGTGTGGTGTTGCAGAACAAAACATGATGGGAGTTGCGGCAGGTCTCGCGCTTGCAGGGAAAACTCCTTTCGTGGCTAGCTATGCAACTTTTAGCCCCGGACGAGCTTGGGATCAACTTCGTGTTTCTGTGGCGTATTCAAATGCAAACGTAAAAGTTGCTGGGCATCATACTGGGCTGTCAGTTGGTCCAGATGGCGCCACACATCAAGCTTTAGAAGATATTGCAATAGTTCGTACAATTCCAAATATGACAGTGGTTGTGCCTTGCGACACTATTGAAGCACGCAAAGCTACAATTGCTTTGGGCGGTACAGCGGGCCCTGCGTACATTCGTTTAGGTCGCGAAAAAACTCCTGTCATTACAACTGAAGATTCACCATTTGCAGTAGGCAAAGCCAGCGTCTTAAAAGAAGGCTCTGACGTCGCTCTTATTGGCAGCGGTCCAATTTTGTATTCTGCGTTGCAAGCCGCTTTGGAACTTGAAAAGCAGGGCATGAACGTCTTAGTCATCAACAACCATACTATTAAACCTATAGACTCCGAAACAATTATCTGGGCTGCAAAACTAACTGGTGCTGTTGTAACCCTAGAAGAGCATCAGGTGATGGGCGGGGCGGGTAGTGCCATTGCAGAAGTATTGGCTCAACATTGCCCAGTGCCAATTGAAATGATCGGAATGCAAGATAGTTTTGGAGAAAGTGGCGAACCAGCTCAACTTTTGAAGAAATTCGGCATGGACACAGAAGCCATTAAAGAAGCAATTAAAAAAGTATTAACCCGTAAAGCGAACTAGAAATATGAAAACAATTCCAGCAAAACCAATAAAGAAATTGAAAACAAAGTACGACATTATCTCTATTGGTGATCCAGTCATCGATTCTTTTTTGTTTATCCATGATATTGAAGTAAAGCGTATAAAAGGTAATTTGAAGGCGTTAATTAACTGGGGGGATAAGCTTCCGGTAGACAAGTTTTATAAAAGTGTAGCTGGGAATGCTACTAATAATGCAACAGGTTCGAGTCGGCTTGGATTAAAGACTGCATATTTTTGTGTAGTTGCGCATGATGTTGGTGGACGTGAAATTATTCACAAGATGAAGAAAGAAAAAGTATCCACTGAGTACATAAAGATAGATGATAAGCATGGTACTAACTATCATACAGTGCTTTGCTATGAAGGCGAGCGCACTATTTTTGCTTTTCATGAACATCGCGACTACAAACTTCCAAAACTAGCTCCAGCAAAATGGGTATATCTTACTAGTATGCCAAAGGGTTTTCAAAAGATTTATAAAGATTTAGCTGCTTATTTGGACAAGACTGGTACTCAACTTGCATTTAACCCTGGTACTTTTCAATTACGTGCTGGAGTAAAAGCTAATAGGTTAGTATTAGAGCGCACTGGTTTGTTGTCTCTTAACAAAGAAGAGGCGCAGAGTTGGGTAGGAGATTATGATGACCCAGAAGAACTATGCAAACGTTTACGCAAGCTTGGGCCTAAAGCAGTTGTGCTAACAGATGGTCCAAAAGGCGCATATAGTCACAGCGATGAAGGTTATTATTATATCCCGCAGTTCCCTGGTCCTCGTATAGAAGCAACTGGAGCGGGAGATTCGTTTACAACTGCGTATGTTGCTGCTCTAGCTTATGGGAAAACTCATTACGACGCTTTGCGATGGGGTCCAGTTAACGCTGGTAGCGTAGTTCAGCACGTTGGGCCTCAAGAAGGATTGCTTACTCGTTCGCAGTTGGAATCCAGGCTTTCAAAAATGAAATCCTATAAACCGGTAGTTTTAGATAATGAAAAAGCAAAGTCTAAAGTTGCCGCAACAGTGGGAAAGATGAAATAGATGCAAGCATTTTTCAAAAAACATTGGTGGTGGATAATTCCTATAATTTATCTATTACTCGCTATTGGTTATGTTAATGTGATTGAGTATGGACACGAATACTCAAAGTTGTCTTTAACTAATTGTGGCGGTCCAAAAGAGATGAAACCTGGAATGATGTATTTGGCTGTTTGTTCTGAAGCATCTACACCTCCTCTGATTCTGACAAACCCAACAATTAAATTGATCCAAGATTATAATCTCAATTCAGTTTTTCCTAGTGGCACGTCTCAGATATTGTTTGCTTATCTTTTGCACGCGGTAATTTTGCTCATAGGCTTATTTATACTTCACATCATTATAGATTTACTTAAAAAACCGAATGCTAGTACACATTAAAGAATTATTTAAGAACGATCCGACGGGTAGCGCAGTGGTAGGTAAATTTGCCTATCCGGCTTTTAATACAATGAACCTAGAAACTACATTAGGGATTATTGCTGCTGCTGAAGAAATGAACACACCAGTAATTTTGGAAACAAGTGAAGGTGCAATTAAGTACGCTGGTCTTGAAACTCTTTTCGAAATCATTGCTAGCCTCGCAGTAAAAGCAAAAGTTCCAGTTGCACTTCATATGGATCATGGAAAAGATATGGATCAACTGAAAGCGGGAATTGAATTAGGATATTCATCAGTGATGATCGACCACTCAGGACTTTCTTATGACGAAAACGTGCGTGATACAAAAGAAATGGTTGAGTTTGCAAAAGCAGAAGGTGCTTGGGTCCAAGGAGAAATTGGCAAAATCCGCGGCTCAGAAGACTGGGTTTCTGTTTCCGAGTCCGAAGCTCTACTTACAGAACCAGAAGAAGCCAAAAAGTTTTTTGATGCTACCGGAGTGAATACTCTCGCAGCTAGCTTCGGCACAATCCACGGTATTATCAAGCTGACAGGTGGCGTTAAAGCGCATGTGGATGTAGATAGGATCAGGCAGGTGCACAATTTAGTAAATGTGCCGCTAGTTTTGCATGGAGCAAGTGGTGTTCCAGATGATGTAATCGCCCAAGCCATTGCTAACGGCGTGGCTATCATCAATATAGATTCTGAACTGAGAGTGGCGTTTACAAAAGAGTTAAGAGTATTCTTAGCGTCGCATCCAGATGAAGTTGATCCTCGAAAGTTTTTGAACCCTGCAATAGAGGGAGTTAAGCAAGCGGCGCTGAAAAAATTAAAAGCGTTTAAGACGCAAAACATTCTTTAAAGTATAGTATAATAATAGTAATAACAAACATATGGGCATACAAGGTACAAATCTAACCACTTCAAATCCGCGCTTCCGTTTTTTTGGATTTGTATTAATCACAATCGTTTCTTTCGGTGTGATGTTCTATTGGCGTCAACAAACAATTAGACAGTCAGAATACATCGCATTCCCAGAAAATAATTATGATAGAGTAAACGCCGAACTCAGCTCTAAAAACTATCAATTAGAAGTTCAAGATTCTTCTCCGACAGCTCAGTAGTAATTTAAATAAAACAAAAAATGGCAAATACAATCAAAGTTGGAATAAACGGTTTCGGGCGCATCGGTCGTCAAGCATTTAAAATTGCTCTAAGTAACTCTGAAATTGAGATTGTTGGGATTAACGATTTAACTAGCCCAGACGTCTTAGCTCATCTTCTTAAGTACGATAGCAATTACGGGCGGTTTAATCATGAAATAACTTCAGATGAAACTAATGTAATAGTCGATGGTAAGAAGTACCCAGTTTCTGCTGAAAAAGAGCCAAAGCTTTTACCTTGGTCTAAACTTGGTGCACAAGTAGTCTTGGAATGTACTGGCAGATTTACAGATAGCGAAAAGGCGAGCGCTCATTTAGAGGCTGGAGCAAAGCGCGTAATCATCTCTGCGCCTGCAAAAGATGAAGGCATTACACCTACTATTGTGTTAGGCGCTAATGAAGATCAGTACACAGACCAAGCTGTTATTAGCAATGCATCTTGTACCACAAACTGTATTACTCCTGTCACAGCTGTACTGCTTTCCAAATTTGGTATTCAAAAAATTATGATGAGCACTATTCATAGTTATACTGCTGAGCAGAATCTAGTAGATGGACCTCCCCCTGGGGGAAAGAGTACAGACATGCGTCGTGCCCGTGCAGCAGCTGTTAATATTATTCCAACCACTACCGGCGCAGCAGTTTCTGCAACGCAGGTTTTTCCCGAGTTGAAAGGTTTGTTCGATGGCGTGGCTTTCCGAGTTCCGACACCAGTAGGCAGTCTTTCTGACTTCGCAGTTCTTCTAAAAAAGAAGACTACTAAAGAAGAAGTAAATCAAGCTTTCATCGATGCTAGCGAGCACCCTTTATATAAGGGTAAATTAGTTGTCAGTAATGAACCATTAGTTTCTTCTGATATTGTTGGTAATCCGGCTAGTTGTATTATCGATCTTTCTTTAACTCAGGTAATAGATGGAGATTTTATTAAAGTAGTAGCTTGGTACGATAACGAGTTTGGTTATTCTAATCGTTTAGTTGAACAAGCCGTGTTAGTGGGAAAAAGTATTAAGTAGTGATTAAATAAAATTATGTAAATTTAAAAGCCGAGGTATGGGGGATACCGTCGGCTCGTGAATGCTTCCATTTAGTTTTTAGAATTTGATTTGAATTCGCCCATTCCTGTAACAAAACAGCATGCAGCGAGTAAACCAAGTCCTACTGATGAGAATACAATCGAAACAAAGTGAGATTCACCTGGCTTCGAAATAATTCCCATTAACCCACATGCTAGCATTGCGAGAAATGATAACCCAAGTAGAGTTAAAATAATCCCGAATACTATGCGAACGTTGAATTTTTTGATTGCCATAGATTATAAGTTCCTCCGAACTAGTTAACTATATTAAATCATAAAACTTACTTAAAGTCAAGGATAAAAACACAAAAATGGCCTATAATTACCTAAAATCAGCAGATATTGAAAGTAAGACGGTTTTATTGCGTGTTGATTTAAATGAGGAAGTAGATGAGAATGGCAAACT
Organism: uncultured Candidatus Saccharibacteria bacterium; assembly: GCA_964561085.1. Classification (GTDB taxonomy): domain Bacteria; phylum Patescibacteriota; class Doudnabacteria; order UBA920; family UBA920; genus UBA920. Next base: position 16,857 of record CAZLNP010000003.1, on the reverse strand, counting down.
AATAGATAACTTTAGAGTGCAATCTATTGTGCCGACTATTCAATTTTTGAGAAAACACAATGCAAAGGTAATTGTTCTTTCTCATGCAGGTCGTCCTGAAGGAAAGTGGAACGAGAACATGTCTTTAGGGCCGATGGCAAAATGCTTGGCTGAATTGCTTAATGTTAAATTTGTTGAGACAGAAGATGAAAAATTAAATTATCCGATTGATCATCTTGTATTTATTAAGGGAGATATTCAAAAGAAATCCGTTCAAGAATCTGTAAAGAGCATGCAATCAAAAGATATAGTTATGCTTGAAAACTTGCGCTTCTATCCGGGTGAAGATGCAAATGACGAAAAGTTTGCTCATGTTCTATGTAGCCTCGGTGAAGTTTATGTAGATGACGCTTTTGCGGTTGCTCATCGCCCAGCTGCTTCAAATGTTGCTATCACGAAATGTCTGCCATCTTTTGTGGGCCCGTCTCTAGAAAGAGAGATTAAAAATTTAGATTACATCTCCAATAAAGCTCAAAGCCCTTTTATTTTGATGATGGGTGGAATTAAAATTTCCGATAAAGCTAAGCTTTTAGAAAAGCTAGGTCGTAAAGCAGATAAAATTTTAGTTGGCGGTGGTTTAGCAAACGTATTTATGGCCGCTGAAGGTTTAGAAGTGGGTGAATCTGTTGTGGAAAAAGAGAGTCAGCAACTGGCGTGGACAATCATGAAAAATTTTAAAGATAAGTTGGTTCTTCCAAAAGACTTTGCCGTGTTCGATACGCAGAATCCTAAAGAGACAGCCATTGTAAAAGAACGCTTCGACATTGGTAGAACTGAGAAAATTTGTGATATTGGACCAAAAACAATTTTAGAATATTCCAAGATTTTAAAAACTGCTAAAACAATTTGCTGGAATGGACCTGTTGGCTATTTTGAGAAAAGACCATTCCGCACCGGAAGCATGGCGCTAGCTAAAATAGTTGGTTCAGTCAGTAAAGGCAAAGCTTTCGGAGTTGCAGGTGGTGGAGAAACAGTTGCCGCTATTCGCCAGGCGCATCAATTTGAATACATCGACCATGTGTCTACTGGTGGTGGGGCTATGCTTGAATATCTTGCTGGCAATAAGTTGCCGGGCATTGAAGCTTTGATAAAAAAATAAAAAAACTGCTTAGTTAGAAAATCATAATTCTACGCTAAGCAGTTTTTTATTTTCGATATAAATGTGGTATAATATAAACACTTTAGAGACAGAAGAGAAACAAATAAAAAAGAAAAAGATAACGATCAGGTTAGTTTTCGCAAAACATTCATTAAGAACATTTCGCAATCACTAAACGGGAAGATCATTATCTTTTTCAGACCTATAATATAACAAGGTCACCTGAAATAAAAATGAAAAATACAATTACTCGCATAGAAGCGCGTGAAATTTTAGATAGCCGTGGCAATCCAACCATTGAAACAACAATTTGGTCAGGTTTGGTGCATGCCACTGCCAGTGTGCCGAGTGGTGCATCAACAGGCGTCCATGAGGCTTTAGAGCTTCGTGACGGCGATAAAAAATGCTATGGCGGTTTAGGGGTGAAAAAAGCTTGTGCGAATGTAAACACTAAAATATTTAAGCTTATTAAAGGTAAATCTCTGAGTAATCTTAGAGCACTTGATGAGCTTATGATTTTGGCAGATAAAACTCCTAACAAAGCAAAGTTAGGCGCTAATGCGATTTTATCTGTGTCCTTAGCGGCTGCTCGTTTGTCATCACAGTTAGCTGGTAGGCCTTTATATAAACATTTGGCTAATCAATATAATTTTAAAAACTTAGAGTTACCAACACCACTGCTAAATGTAATTAATGGAGGTGTGCATGCGGATTCAGGTTTAGATGTACAAGAGTTTTTCATTATTCCTTTGCGTGGTAGTTTTTCTGAGAAAATCCAAAAATCTCATGCTGTAATCGGTGAATTAAAGAAAATGTTAGTAAGCAAGGGTTTGAGCATAGGAGTAGGAGATGAAGGTGGCTTTGCTCCAAAGATTGGTACAAACAAAAAAGCCATGCGTGTTCTTGTGCAATCTATCGAGAAGGCTGGATTCAAATTAAAGAAAGATTTCGCTTTGGGAATAGATGCCGCAGCGAGTGAATTTTTCGATGCAGATAAAGAAATCTATAGACTTAGCGCAGATCGCAAAAATTTTAAACCATCTAGTGTATACAAGTTGTATGCAAAATGGATTGCAGATTTTGGACTAAAAATTATTGAAGATGGATGTGCGGAAGATGATTTCGCCGGATGGCAAAAGTTGACTTCGGCACTAGGACATAAAACAATCCTTGTTGGTGATGACCTATTCGTCACTAATGCGCAAAGAATCGAAAAAGGGATTATTGCAGGAATAGCGAACGCTGTTCTAATTAAGCCAAATCAAATCGGCTCTGTCTCTGAAACTATAGATGCGATTAAACTAGCTAAAAAGTATGGCTACCAAGTTATTATGTCTCACCGAAGCGGGGAGACGATGGATGATTTTATCGCGGACCTAGCAGTTGCTGTTTCTGCTGACTATATTAAAGCTGGAAGTCTTTCTCGTGGTGAGCGCTTGGCAAAGTATAATCGCTTGATGGCGATAGAATTGGAATTGAAAGGAAAAAGATAATGGCTGTTGATACTAAAATTACCCCAGGTATTTACGAGCACTATAAAGGTGGTCGTTACGAAGTTATTGGTGTTGGGATATTTGAAACCACTGAAGAACCAGTGGTAATTTATAAAGCTTTATACGAAAATGAAATGTCTGATTTGTGGGTCAGGCCTGTTCCTTCTTTTGAAGAAACTGTGACTGTGGACAACGTTGAAGTACCCCGTTTTAGTCGCGTAGATTAGTCATATGGATCAAAAGACTTACAAAAAAGTAGTATTGATTGTGCTGGATGGTTTCGGCGTTGCTTCATATAGTCATGGTAATGCTATTGCTTTAGCCCAACCTGATTCTTTAGATAATATTGTTGCGCACTATCCGTCTATCACTTTACTAGCTTCCGGACCGGTGGTGGGTTTGCCATGGGGTGAAGTTGGTAATTCTGAAGTAGGTCATTTAAATATTGGTGCTGGGCGTATTGTGGGACAGGATCTTCCGAGAATTAATGCGGCTATTCAAGATAGAACTTTTTTTGATAACAAAGCTTTGTTAGGTGCGTGTGAACACGTTAAGAAGAACTCTTCTAAGCTTCATTTAATTGGTATGGTTAGTGGTGGCGGTGTTCATAGTAGTGAAGATCATTTGTTTGCTTTACTAGGCTTAGCGGCAGCGCAAAAAATTGAACAAGTCTATATTCACATGTTCACAGATGGTCGTGATGCTGGAGAAAAAGACGCGTACGATACCTTAAAGAAACTAAATCATAAAATTAAAGAAATAGGTGTTGGTAAAATTGCGACTATTGCAGGACGTTTTTATGCTATGGATAGAGCAAATCACTGGGATCAAACAGAGATGACGTATCAAGCAATGGTATCTGGCGCTGGAGTTGCTGCTGATTCTCCTGAGGACGCTATCTTGAATTCGTATAACCAGAATATTTATGATGAAATGATTCCTCCAACCGCCATCATTGAGCGTGAAGCAGGGGAAAGTGGGATGCATCCAGTAGCTCAAATCACTGAGAATGACGCAGTGATATTTTTCAACTATCGTTCTGATCGTGCCTTGCAATTAACTCAAGCGTTCGTTCAGCCGGAAGTGATGGATGTCCCTGCCAAGCATGCTGTAATTCCTAATTTGTACTTTGTTACCATGAGTGAGTATTTTTTTGGATTGCCTGTGCACGTGGCGTTCCCTCCGATTAATTTACAAAACAACCTAGCCGAAATTATTTCAAAAAATAAACTCACTCAATTTCATATTGCGGAAAGTGAGAAGTATGCGCACGTTACATCTTTTTTCAACGGCGGTCGCACTGAGCCTTTAGTCGGAGAAGAACGCAAAATTGTTACAAGCCCTGAAAATAATAAAAATTACGCGGCTCACCCAGAAATGTCGGGACCGGAGCTGACCGAAGTCCTTGTAGATAAAATTAAAAATGAAAACTTTAATTTCTATTTAGCCAATTATGCTAACCCAGATATGGTGGGGCATACTGGAAATTTGTTGTCGGGGATTAAAGCAGTGCAGTACATCGATAGATTCTTACAACAAATAGTAGAAGCAGTTTTGTCGGTTGATGCAGTATTAATTATTACTGCAGATCATGGCAACATCGAGTCTATGATTAATTTGAAAAGTGGTGGCATCGATAAAGAACATTCAACTAGCCCAGTACCGTTCTTGCTAATTGCCAAGGAATTTGAATTTGAAAATCCTAAAGAAAGAAATTATTCAGCGCTATCTAGTCACGTACCAGTTGGAGTTGTCTCCGATGTTGCCCCGACTATATTAGAGCTAATGGGTTTGCCAAAACCTGAAGAAATGAATGGAGTCAGCTTACTTCCGACCCTAGAGCAGGTCGGGTAGCTATGCTATTATTCAAACATGAGTAAAGAATGGCAAATTCAGCCAGCCGCCCCCAAAGAGATTCTTGAGCAATTTCCTGAATTGCGTAGTTTAGTGACCCAATTGTTGTATTCTCGGGGAATAGATTCACAAGATAGAGTAGAGTGGTTTTTGAACCCAGACTATCATAATCTCTATGACCCGTTTTTATTCACAGATATGGGGATTGCAGTGGATCGAATTTGGGAGGCAATTGAGAATAAAGAGAAAATTTTAGTTTACGCTGACTATGATGCCGATGCTGTCACGGCCAACGCCGTCCTGCAGCAAACTTTTAGATACTTAGGCGTGGACGTCGCTAGCTATATTCCGGACCGTTTCGCGGAAGGTTATGGCTTAAATTTAGAAGCTTTCCAGAAAATTAAAGATCAAGGTGTAAACTTGGTTATTACTGTTGATTGTGGTACAAACTCTGTTGATGTAGCTGAATTTTGTGATGCGAATGAAATTGACTTAATTATTACCGATCACCACGAGATTACTGGAGCAACTCCAGAAAGTTTTGCGCTAATTAATCCGAAGAACCCCGAAGAAGTTTATCCTGATGATCAGATTACTGGCGTTGGGGTATCTTACAAGCTGGCCAAGGCTTTGCTGATGCAGGCAGAAAAAGTTATTGAGCAAAAACAAATTGAACCAGAAGACTATCAGCCTGAATGGGATAAATGGCTGTTAGATTTAGTTGCAATTGGTACTGTTGCGGACTGTCATTCTTTGATGGGCGAGAACAGAATATTAGTGAAGTTTGGTTTAAAAGTAATGCAGAAAACTAAATGGCTTGGACTTCGTCAGTTAATAGAAAACGCCGGCATCGATATTTTAAAAGATAATATAGACAGTCAGACTATTGGCTTTACAATTGCGCCGAGAATTAATGCCGCTGGTCGTTTAGAACACGCGGATGTTGCATTGGCTTTGCTGGTAGCCACAGACTTTGCGGAAGCCATTACTTTAGCGAATCGTTTGGAAGATATTAATCGCCGTCGACGAGATTTAACGAATCGAATTGTTTCTGAGGCGCGTGAGCAAGCGGAGTTACTTGGAGACAGAAAAGTTCTACTTCTTCATAGTGATGAATGGGCAAAAGGATTAGTAGGAATCGTTGCTGGCCGGATTGCCGATCTGTACAACAAACCAGCGATTGTTTTAGAGCGAGGCGAGACTGAGAGTACTGGCTCTGCTCGCGTGGGTACAAGCAGTTTTGATATAGTAGAATGCTTAAAGGCTGTGCAAGAACATTTAGTAAAGTTCGGTGGCCACAAGCAAGCTGCTGGGTTAACTGCCAAAACTTCGGAGCTTGAGGTTTTGTACGGTGCAATATTAAGATACGCCGACGCTCATCCTATGGAGTCTGGCCCTGCTACTCTAAACATAGATGCAGAACTTACTGAAAATGACTTAACATTGCCAGCGTATGAAGATGTGCTATTGCTTGAGCCGTATGGAGCGGGCAATACTAGACCAATTTTTGCAATTAACGATGCTAAGGTTGAAGGGTTTAAGGCAGTTGGTCAGACCCAACAACATTTGCAGTTAAAAATTGTTATAGGCGACACGACTATAGACTGTATTGGGTTTAGCATGGCTTACTTAGCGCCAAGGTTAGATTACGGTGCAAAGATTTCCGTGGCAGGAGAACTTATGGTTGATACTTGGCAGGGAATCAAGAAGTTAAAAATGAGATTGATAGATGTTCATTTTGAAGAAGTGAAAGAAGTGCAAATAGTTACCGAAGCAGATAAAGAAATCGCCGAAGCAGAGAAGGAGCTTCAAGTTGTTGCTCAGAACCTGTCCAATACCACAGCAGAAATAAATAAGGAAATAATTAATCAAACAAATGGCGAAACTACTAGTAATTAATACTGATGGCGGTGCGAGAGGGAATCCAGGACCGGCTGGGATTGGTTTAGTAATTAAAGATGATAAAGGTGAGTTGTTGTATTCCCATGGTGCTTACATTGGTGAGACAACTAATAACGTGGCAGAGTATAGCGCTTTGATTAAAGCCCTAGAAGAATCAGTAAATTTGGGTGGCACCAATTTGCGCATACAAATGGATTCAGAACTTATAGTCAAGCAGATGCAAGGAATCTATAAAATAAAACAACCAGTTCTACAAGAACTGGCTGCTAAGGTAATTTCATTGTTGAAAAAATTTGATGGCTACACTTTTGTTCATGTTCGCCGGGAATTCAATAAAGAAGCGGATGCTCAGGTTAACAAAGCTTTAGACGAGCACTTGGCCTAGTCTCTTAACTCAAGCATCACTAGCGCGCCGTCTTGCAATGCCAAGACGGTTTTTTGATTTGCAGTAATTGCAATTTGGTAGACTGGTTTGTTAGAAATTATTTTATAACGGTTTTGTTTGTCGCGAGTGTCTATTTCAACAATTTCTAAGCCGGAAGCGCTTCCAACAAATCCATAGCCAATACTAGAACGGATAAAGAAACTGGAAACCTGCTCAGTACTACGAGTTAGAAGTTGAGGCTTGTTGGTTAGGAAATTATAAAACCATAGTTCACCTGCAACTTGCAAAGTCATTTCGTTTGTAATTGGATCAAGCAAAGCTTTATCTACTCGAGACACGATTTGGTCTAAAACAGGACCCACTCTGTAAAAACCACTTCCAGCATTGTCTAAGAAAAGCTCTTTTCTATCTGTGATAATTAAACTTACATTAGACTTATCTAGTTGAACATTATTGCTGATAGCTTGCTCATCTGTAAAATTCGTTCCATTCCAGACAGCACTACTAATTACCCCGTCAGTACGAGCAAAATAGGCAGTGTTGTTTATCATTGTGAAAGCTCTAACTCCAGACTTTACTTGAGTAGAAACCTTTGTATTAAGGTTGTACGAAGTTAAAGTGCCGCCATCACCATAAATTACAATGTCATCTGATGGAGTTTGGATTTGCCAGTCTCTTGTTACTTCAAAAGGAAGAGTGGATACAATTTTTGAGCTACTATTGATTAGTACAGACTGCTTGCCGTTAGGAACTAAAATATGTTTCTTATCACGTAAAAGCCATATATTTCCTGGAGCAGTGAAAACATTATTAAGAGTAGTTTGCTTGGTTGGCTCATTGAGTGGAGCGTACACAAGATTATTGTTTTGCGCGAACCAAATAGTATCGCCAGCTAGAAGAAAACTGGAAACATTGTTGGGTGAGATTATAGTTTCAGTAGACTTTTTGATGAGCTGCACTACATCTACACCTTCTTGTGCAAATCTCACTTGGCCTGATTCTATCGGAAGTCGCTTGCTCCAATCGTAATAACCTTCTTTCGAAATTGTTACTAGGTATTCACCTTGAGTAAGGAATCTGACCGTAGTCGGGGTGGCGCCTTTCTCATCATCGTTTACTGAGACTTGGGCCCCACTTGGTTCTGATTTAACATCTAGGATTCCTGTAGAGCTAGCGTTCCTGCTATCTAGGTGAAGTTTTGTGCCACTCACGTACAAGATTAACAGGGGAGCAATAACAAAGAATACGACAAAGCCGAATCCAATCAATAAATAGCGGGAAGATTTTTTCATAAGTGTGCTAATTATAGCAGGTTTTGGGGTGTTGCTGAAGAGGGCTAGCTCAGCTATACTTGTATGTATATGTTCCAAAGCAAAATCGGAATCGACTTAGGCACAGCAAATACGCTAGTGCATTTTCCCAAAAAAGGCATCGTTATAAACGAACCAACTGTCGTGGCTATTTCCCTTGAAGATAACCGCGTTTTGGCTGTGGGTCAGGAAGCAAAAGAGATGCTCGGCCGCACGCCTGAAACTATTGTTGCTAGTCGACCCATGAAAGATGGAGTAATTGCAGACTATCGAGTCACAGAAGCCATGCTTCGTTACTTCATTAATAAGGCTTTAGGGAAAGTTCGCTTTTTCCGTCCAGAAGTTATGATCTCCGTTCCAGGGGGGATAACTTCTACTGAGCGTCGCGCTGTAATTGATGCAGCTGTAGCCGCTGGCGCAAAGTCTGCTTTTGTAATTAAGGAAACTGTTGCTGCAGCTATCGGTGCTGGGATTCCAATTTCTTCTGCAAGCGGTAATTTAATTATCGATATGGGCGGCGGCACAACCGATGTTGCTGTTTTGAGTTTGGGTGGAATTGTAAATTCAACTTCTGTTCGCGTTGCTGGCAACCGTTTGGATGCAGCTATTATCGAGTATGTGCGCAAAAAATATAGCTTGGCAATTGGTGATCGTACCGCTGAAGATATCAAAATCACTATTGGATCCGCATTGGCTTTGCCTGAAGAAGAAGTAATGGAAATTAAAGGACGCGATAACATTTCTGGTTTACCAAAGACTGTCACTCTTTCTACAAACGAAGTTGTAGAAGCAATTCAAGAAGAGCTAAAAGAAATGGTTCGCGCTGTAAAAATTGTTTTGCAAGACACTCCACCAGAATTAGCTAGTGATATTATAGATAAAGGCATGATTATGACCGGCGGCACTGCTCAGCTTCGTAATTTAGATCATTATATTTCTCAGGCAGTGGGCGTGCCTTGTTACGTTGCCGAAGAACCGTTGCTTTGTGTAGCAAAGGGGACAGGGGTAGCGCTCGATCACTTGGATAGTTACAAGAAGAGTATTTTGTCTATTAAATAGATATTCATGGAAGATAAAATCGTTGATCATATCAAGGAAAAATATAATCCTTTAGCAATTATTTTGTATGGCTCAAGAGCAACAGATGTTGCAAAAGAGCATAGTGATTGGGACATTGCTTGCCTGATTAACGGTGAATCTAAAAGTGACAGTTTTGAGTTTGAAGGAGAAAGCCTGGATTTAGGTTTATACCACTATCCACTAGATCTTGTTACTGCCTTGAAGCACTTTGATGGTACGTTGCAATCAGCTAGGCTTTTATATGACCAAAACGCAGCAGGCGAAAAGTTTTTAGCAGAGATTAAGAGCCACTATGCTTTGGGAAGAAATTTAACAGATGAGCAGCTTGCCCTTCGCAATCAGTTTATGACTCGACGATTAAAGAAGCTCCAGCAAAGTCAAGATAATTCTGCTCTTTTCGCAATTCATATTGGGGTATTTATAGAAAGAGCTACTCAATATTGGTTTGAAGTTTTAAATAATAAATGGCGAACATCTTTGCGATCTAGATTAGTTATGATTGAGCAAGAAGATAAAGAATTCTATAACTCTTTGGAAACACTTGGCTCCGAAAAAGTTAATAATCTAGAAAAGATATCCACCGCACAGAGTATTATAGATAAAATATTTCAAAAATAGTACTTAAGTATGGTATAATTTATTTAAAGTTTCAGTTTTCATATAAAGCTTCCGGCTAAAAAAGCCAGTTGAAATAAACATCAGAAAAATAAGAGCAAAATAAAAAATAAATTTTATGCGTAAAGTAGCTACCAAGGCCTTGTACCTGTTCCTCTGCGCCATTCTTGGAATGGTTCTTTTTGCAATGTTACACAGAGCAATTTTTGTTTTGTATGACTTGTTGATTTTTACTAATGACATGTACGCGTTTGGTCTATCTCAAATGAGTCTTGCGATAGTAGACTTCTGTGCTTTGCTTGTCGCTTTGTTCCTTGGTGGCTGGTACGGAACCATGATGGGAATTGATTGGTATGCAATGGTCTATGGGCCTAACGCTGAAGTGCGTGCTGGGCTGTTCCATGGGTTTATCCCACATAACTGGCGTGGTAGGAAGGATAGGAGAAAAACCGCTTCTAAGATGAGCGCACCGGCAACAACTTCTACAACTGTGAAAGTTTCCTCTAAGCAAGAGACAAGAAAATCTGAACCTGAGCCAGAAGAAGAAAAGGCGCCAGTAAGAGAATGGACATTCGATGACCTAATTACTCCAAAGCCTGTTGCTAAAAAGAAAGTTGTTAGAAAAACTGCTGTACGAAAAACCGTTCGCAAGGCAGCCGCAAAAAAAGTTACTAAAACAGAAAAAGTAGAATGACAATTGCTTCTCTCTTAATTGGCACCTTCGCATCCCAGGTAATTTTTGTGCTGCTTAAAGTTTTCTTTATAAATTCTTTAGACTTGGATAATTGGGTTGTAATGACAGCATTCTTCATCGCTTTGATAATCACTACCATAGCAGTTATTCGCAGAATGGGAATTTTAAATTATATTGAATCTATATTCTTAGTGGTAGTTTGGTTGATTACTACTCTGATTGTTGACGTGGCAATAACCGTCCAGGTAGTTGGCTACGATATTTATAAAACTTGGTATTATTGGCTAACGTTTGTAGCCATAATCCTCGCTATGATGATCTTCCATAAAAAGTTACACGTTCAAGTCAGGCAATCTAACAAGTAAATTGCATATAGGTGAACAATCGTATACCATATAGATATGGATAAGACTTCACCTCAAAAAATCATTGCCCATATTGACATGAACTCTTACTTTGCTACGTGTGAGCAACAGGATATGCCAGAATGGCGTGGTAAGCCTCTAGGTGTATGCGAACACCTGGGAGGGGTTATTATTGCGCCAAGCGTGGAAGCAAAGCAGTGGGGGATAAAAACTGGCATGCCAGTTTGGGAAGCTAAAAAGCTGTACCCAAAAATTATTACAACACCGACTACACCGGCTAGGTATAGATTTTACACAGCGCGGTTTTTAAAAGTATTTGAGGACTACACAGACCGCATTGAAAAGTATTCAATAGATGAAGCCTTTTTGGATTTAACAAAATCTTGTAATATTCGCACTCGCCAGCCAAACGGCCAATGGGAACTAATAGATCCTTGGAAAGAAGCAGAACGAATCATCAAGGAGATTAAAGTGCGCATGAAAACTGAAGTGGGAGACTGGATTCGTTGTAGCGCAGGCGTGAGTTATAGCAAGCTAGTCGCAAAAATTGCTTCTGATTTGCAGAAACCTGATGGCTTAACAATTGTAAGGCCACAAGATAAAGACTCTTTGTACCAACGGTTGAAACTAGACGACATACCTGGCATTGGTCGACGCATGAAGCGTAGCTTGGGACAGTTGGGCATAAAAACACTTACCGATTTGCGAGATTATCCTTTGTCTAAACTTGTCGCTCACTATGGGATCCAGGGTCATCATTTGCATGGCATGGGTCAGCTTGAGGGAAGTTGGAAAGAAAATTTTGATGAGACTTTGGATGCGTCGGATGCAGACATGAAATCTATCGGGCATATGTATACAGTGCCACTTGAGTATAGAAATAAAAAAATATTAAAGTCGGTGTTGTACAAGCTTTCAGAAATGGTTGGCGCACGGTTGCGTGTTAACAGCCGGATGGGGAATGGTTTGCACGTTTTTTGTAATGACCCAGAAGGTTTGCGAGTGGGTAAGGGTGCAAAACTTGACCGCTACTTACAAGATGGGCGGGATATCTATTTAGAAGCCATCAATTTACTTGAACAGACTGGGTTTTTAGAGGATTTGGAAAAGCGTTCTTATTTGATTGGGGTGACAGTCTCTGGTTTGGCGCCGGTTGAGAAACAGGGAAATTTGTTTGAGTCTGGAACTAAAACTAAGACGCACTCCCAGTTAATGCATGCACTAGATAAAATTAATCAAAAATACGAAGATTTTACAGTAGCTCGTGTGCCGGCATTTTTAGCGCGCGATATTATCCGTGATTCAGTAGGTTTTGGTCGCATGAAAGAATTTAAAACCACGTTTGTTCGTGGTGGTTTAGGAAGTTTTAAATAGTTGTGATATGCTTGGAATTAAGGAGGGCTAATAAAATGGCCAAAAAAGAAAAACTATCAAGAACTCATGAGTTTTTGAGAGAAATTAGACGCGCTGCAATGGTCACCCCCGAAGATCTGAACGTAACGATCAACGCCACTGCTCGGGATGCACAAAACTTTGATATTCATAATTCAGTCGCAGAATTGGTTAGAAAAGATGAACCAACTCAACAGCGTATCAGAGAGATTCAAAGTACTAAAATGGATATAGAAGCTCTGGTTATTGATGAACCATTGGTTAGAGCTTGAGGAGGGCGATTATGCCGAATGAACTTACCGAACAAGATCTACTAAGGATCAAAAATTCTATGATTAACGGCGAACTTTCGCTTGAGTCCCAAGCTCGAGCTCAGGAGAAATTCGTTGCATCTGAGAAAGCTTTTCTTCCCATGGTGGAAAAGCTGTTTCGATCTAGGCAATTTACCGCTGAAGACCTTGCGTTTAGAATAATTCCTCAGCGCCCATGATTTCGTTATTGTTTTAGTATTTAGGCGGAGCATTTGCACCGCCTTTTTTTATGTCTAATGATAGATTTGTGGTATAATTAATTTACAAATTAGGAGAAAAGACATCAAAACAAAATGGTTCCTGCTCAAACTTATAAAAAATTCCTTACCGAATTAGTCCGTCGGCATATGGTTATATTTGGACCTAGTATTGCTCTCGACATAGCTATGTCTGTGAGCGGTTTAACCATAGATAAGACTGGAGAAGTTGTAGCTATTTCCGATTCTCCCATGGTAGTAATGCAAAAAGTAGTGACTTTGTATCAAGAGCTTTCCGAGCCAGTTGTATTGCTTCAATTCCGCTTACTGTTAGATCAATATCCTGACATATTCCTTGAATATAATCAGCCTTTGCCTCCAATTAGGCTCAGCTGCGCGTTAGTGGAGGTAAAACGTTGACCATATTAATTCTTCTCATTGCCGACTTCATCCTTCTTGGAATTGTTGCCTTTTTCTATTTCCGTCGGCGCTTACAAGAACGTGCCGCTATGGCCGGGGTTAATAACCGTTCACAGGAAGTTCAGCAGAAGATGTACCAAGTGCAGGTTCTTCAGGAAATTAACGAACGCATTGGCTACACGTTAGACACTAGCAAAATTATTGAAATTGTTACTGGTAGTATCGGGTACTTGCTGCAATACGAGACAGTGTCTTTCATGGTATTTTCTGACCCGAAAAATGTGATCTTTAAGTGTCATGTGCATAACTCAGTCAATCATGCTTTTATCTCTCAAGTAAAAGAGAAAATGCATGCTTCAACTTCTATGATCTGTAATGAGGAGATTATCATAGATAAAATTGATGAGCGCATGAGCGGTGCGATTTTAGATGATAACCTCGATGTTCAAGTGATGTCTTATTTAAACATCCCAGTTATTATCGAAGGGCAATTGCTTGGGTTGATTAACATTTCTTCATCTCAACCAAATTTATTTGGGCGTTCTCAGGCCGGAATCGTTTATACCATTACAAACCAAGCCGCCTTTGCGGTTTCGAAATTACAGGAAGTACTGGAAAATGAAAAAGGGAAACTTTCTGGGATTATTGCGGCCATGACTGATGGTGTGTTCATGGTAGATTTGGACTATCAGCTAGTGATTTCTAACCCAGCCGTTGTGGATATGTTGCAACTGCCAGTAGGTAAAGCTGTGACTACTTTCGATATCATTGATGCTTTAGCTGGAAAAGTAGACCTTCGAACTAAAATTGATGAAGCCTTGGCAAAGAACATCCCTATTGATGTTCTTGAGGTATATTTGCACGACAAAGTAATGAACATCACATTAACCCCTGTGCGTGATAAAAGTGGGGAGCATAGAGGTGTGGCTGTAATTTTGCATGATGTGACTAGTGAAAAGTCTTTGGAAAAATTGCGTCAGGAATTTACTGCAATGATGGTTCACGAGCTTCGTGCGCCTTTAACTGCAGTGCGTTGGTCGAGTGAAGGTCTGCTTAAGAGTCTCTCAGATACTAAATCTCACTTAGAAGATGCCAAAATTAAAGATAGTATGACCACGATAGATTTAGCGGCGACAAATATGCTTGAGTTGGTAAACGATTTGCTTGATGTTGCTAAAATCGAAGCAGGGAAATTTGATTTAAATGTTCAATCTTACGATTTAGTTTCTGTCATTAGGGAATCAGTTAAAACATTCGACCCTCAAGCTAATGCCAAGCATTTGTCTCTGAACTATATTGGACCAGAAAAGCAAATGGCTAAATTTGATCGTGTTAGAATTTCACAAGTAATAACTAATTTACTTAGCAACGCTATTAAATATACAGATAGCGGACAAATTGACGTTAACATAGAAGTAGAAGATAAGCGCGTTGTCATTTCCATTAAAGATTCTGGTATTGGCGTTAGCCATGAAGACCTGAGTGTATTGTTTTCGAAGTTTAAGCAACTTAAGAGTTTTGATTCTAGTCGTAAGGGGACTGGGCTTGGCTTGGTTGTTAGTAAGGGGATCGTGGAAGCTCATGGTGGAGATATTTGGGCTGAGAGCGCTGGCGAAAGCATGGGGTCAACTTTCCATTTCAGCCTACCAATTTAGTTTAAAAACCTCTTATTGTGGATAACTTTCTGGTAATGGCGTATAATAAATACATCACAAATTTTGAATAATCTAACTTTATAAATATGCCTAAAATCGTTTGCGCTGAAGATGATAAGTTGATTTCTACTTCCCTCGTGGAAGGGTTTACCGCCGCAGGATTTGAAGTGACTGCTGCTCACGATGGCGAGGAAGCAGTAACAAAAATCAAGGAAGTTATGCCAGACGTGGTACTTCTAGACATTATGATGCCAAAATTAGACGGCTACGGAGTAGTTTGGGAGTTAAAAGCTAATCCTGATACTGCCAAAATCCCAGTTATCATGCTCACTAACTTAAGTGACCCTGATACTTTAAGTAAAATTTTGGAAGCAGGAGTCACTGACTATCTTTTGAAAAGCGAACAGACCATAGATCAAATCATAGTAAAAGTTAACGAAGTACTTAGTCGCTAATTAATAACAGATCAAACCGATATGGATGTATTTGCGCACGTACTTTGGACTAACGCTTTATTTCATTTAAAATACCGCAGACAACGTCGCCTAAGATACTTAGCGGCGTTTTTCGGCGTTGTTCCTGATCTCATAGGATTCGCTCCATTGTTCATTTATTTAATATTTTCAGGACGATTTTTCTCAGGGGAATCTTTCCCGTTTAACAGTACGAACTGGACTTTTGGATTTGCTGAGCGAGCGTACGACTTTACTCACAGCTTGGTAATATTTACATTTTGTTTCGTAATGGTGTTGTTAATCGTCAATTTGTATAAATATTTTAAGAGCAAGCAAGATGCAGTATTAGGTAAATATAAGTTTTGGTTTTTCTGGCCGATGCTTGGTTGGGCTTTACATATTTTAATTGACCTACCAACTCATCCGGACTTTTACAACACACCGTTTTTATTCCCTCTATCTGATTATAAATACACAGGCGGGGTAGCATGGAGTCATCCGACATTCATGGCTATTAACTACGGTTTGTTAATCGCTGCATATATTGGCATTTACATCTATCAGAAGAAGAAATATGGCAAAGTTGTTGAAGAAAACCCAATTGAAAAGCAGTAAAGCTAATAAAGAGCTTTTTGTAATAGCTCACAATATTCGTTCGCTCCACAATGTTGGATCGATTTTTCGTGCTAGCGATGGTTTCGGGGTGACTAAGTTGTATCTCACAGGCTATACTGGCGCACCAGAAGGAAAGAATGCCGAAAAAGTACATAAAGTTGCTTTGGGAGCAGAAGAATTTGTGGAATGGGAACATACTCGCTCACTAGTTCGTTTAATAACGAAACTGAAGAAGCAAGGGGTGCGCATTGTAGCTTTAGAGAACAATAAAGATTATAAGATTACTTCACTTGTTAAGTACAAACCTAAATTTCCCATGGCCTTGATTCTAGGAGAAGAAGTGAAGGGGCATACAAAGAAGACTTTAGATTTATGTGATGATATTGTAGATTTTCCAATGGTTGGTAAGAAAGAAAGTCTAAATGTTTCCGTAGCTTGTGGAATTGCGCTCTATGCTTTGACTACAAAATAAAGATAAATTAACTTAACTTAACAACAAATAACACTAAAAAAGCTATTTTGTGGATAGCTTTTTTATTTTCCCTCCACTTTTGTTTCATACCCAAAAACCCTTTAGAACATAAGGGTTTTTATATTCGCAAAGCTTGTAACATTCATTGCTTCATGGCGTCAGGTGGAGTATAATAATTGAGTAGTGGCAGAAAGTGGTGTGAAGTGGGGATAAGTGGGTGTATAAGTGGTTAACTTAACAAAACATAACAACACTCGGCACAGATAAGCCACTAAATTTAAGCAAACTCATCAAAGCAAATTCAGAAAGTCTATAATACATGTTTATCGGTGAATACAATGGAACAATTGATGATAAGGCTCGTGTAATCATTCCTGCTAAGTTTCGAAGTTCTTTAAAAAATCAAGTCGTCGTAACCCGCGGTCTAGATAATTCGCTGGTTCTGTATACATTAGACGAATGGAAAAAGCTTGCTGAAAAATTGGCTAGTCTCCCAATTTCTAC
>CAZLNP010000002.1:59670-145118 GCA_964561085.1 uncultured Candidatus Saccharibacteria bacterium | reverse complement strand
GCGCTACAATGCGTCTTGGAGCATGGGATTGCGTAATAACTCCTGGTACAAAGACTGAGAAAGCATACGCCAAAGCTGGTTGGATTAATCCTGGTGGCCGAGGTAAGAATGCCACTACTATTTCAGAGAGACACCGCCACAGATACGAGTTTAATAACGACTATCGAGAACGGTTAGAGGCAGCAGGGCTTGTAGTTGCAGGAACAACTCCAGATGGACAATTGGTTGAAATTATCGAACTACCAAACCATCCGTTCTTCATTGCTACTCAATTCCATCCAGAATTTAAGTCTAGGCCATTTAGCCCGCATCCTTTGTTTGTTGAATTCGTGAAAGCGATTGCTAAGAAAAAATAAGCATATAAAAAACCGCCCCAACTGGAGCGGTTTTTTATATATAGATTAAGCAGCTTGAGTCTTTGCAGCAGCCGCAGCTTGAGATGCTTTAAGTAAAGCAGAGCTTGGCTTTGGTTGATCCTTTGCAAGAGGGATCACACTAACTACACGAGTACTGCGTAGGTTACCATGGAATTTGCGAAGCATCTTGTCTTGGAATTTTACCAATCCATCTACCATAGAATATAGAGTTGAATCGCCACCCATGTTAACATTGTTGCCAGCATGGAACTTGCTACCTTTTTGACGAACGATAATTTCACCTTTGCCTACGCGTTGGTCACCAAAGACTTTAACACCTAAGCGTTTTGATACGGAGTCACGACCGAGGGCGGTTGAACCTCCAGCTTTCTTATGAGCCATTTTATCTCAATATAAATCCTAATCAAATCTTTACCTATTACAGCAGCCGATCTTTCAAAGGTTAAAAATTAAACTTTTTCAAAAATCACGATTTCCCTGGCGACTATCTGGTCTTTCCGATCATAGATAGCTGTTTTTCGCTCAGTAAGCTTCAAAAACGGCATAGAATCGGCCAAAATAGAGGGTACGAGATCTACGTTATTATATCCAAGTTTGGTTATAAAGTCAAGAGAGGGGAACATGGTGTACTCATCTCGATTCTTATATGCAGGCAAGCAAATTACTACTCTTCCACCGACCGGCAAAAACTTTAAGAAATCTTGAAATGCTTTTTCGTATAATTCCTTTAGTTCTAAAAAGTTTTTCTCAATTTCAGGGAAAGGAGGAAATTTACCATACATTGGCCCCAAGTACCCTTCAGTTACAATTCCAGAAATGCTTTTGAAAGAACCAATCTTGATTAGTTTTTCGACTAATTGAGAAACTTCACGAGCATCAGCTGTTTCTGAATGAAACTTTCCTTTAGAAATCTTGTATCGATTACGGAACCATTCAAGGTTTGTTTCGCTACCAGCAATAGCAATCGGATTAATATCACTGCCAAGCATCTTGTAGCCAAGCAGCACACCCTCTTGAACAATTGTACCAATCCCAGCAAATGGGTCTAACATTGTCTCGCCAGGTTTCGTTTCTGCAAAGTTCAGCATGATCTGAGCAACTTTTGGAGGAATCATGCCTTGCTTGTCATCACGGATAGGGCGCTGATAGTCGCGGCGACCATAATCCTCAAAGTCTTGAACGACCAAAGTCTTCGCAACATAAACATGTTCAAGGCTAGCGATGACACAAATTTCTGCACCTTTCTCAAGAAGAAGATTCTTAGTTACTACTACTGAAGCCAGGGCCAATGAGTTAAACTCAGGGATTACCAAACGAATGCTTGAGCCGCTATCTTGCATAGCACGCTTAATAAACATCCCTACGCGCTTTGGCTCACCAAACGCGCGAACAGTGCTATCTAACAAATAGATACTAACCCCAAACTGGATCTTACCTTTGTAGTTCTTTAAGAAGTCAGTTTTGATTTTACTAGGTTTGAAATAATTCTCTAAAGCAAAATTAATAGAATCAGTTTCACGTTTTTTAACAATATCCACTATGCGCAGGATTTTTACAACACCACCTAAAGCCTTTTGAATCTTTTGCACATCAAGTTGCTCAGGAACCTCTACTATTAGAACCTCGGGAGAACAATCAATAATACTAACTTCAATTCCTTGAGTCTTAAAATACGAAAAAAGCTCAGCCAAGCTGAGTGTATAAACTCTACCTAAAACAAAAGCATATTGCGTCATTTATTTTAAATTATTAACTATTAAAGCCTCCGCAAACTTTATGATTGAAAATATAAAAGAGAAATTTATTGAGAAAGGTAAACCGTTGGCGATTGCTGCGGTTTGCTTCTTAGCGGTGTTTATTGCTGGATTTGGTACTGGTCGGATAAGCGATGGAAATCCGACAAGTAGTACACAGAAGCGTTCTTTGAGTAATTATACCACAAATACTGCTCAATCTACCAATACAAACCCTTCTCCTGCAAAACCCTCTACCAAGACAGTTACCCCCGTCGATCCGTCAGACTGCAACATTAAAGGTAGCAAGAGTAAAATCTACCATTTGCCCGGTGGTTCATTTTACGACCGCACAAATCCAGCTGCGTGCTTCAATTCCGAAGAAGAAGCCCAGGCTGCGGGGTATACAAAATCTAGTCGTTGACATTGGTGAAAATTTGCTATACTACCAACATCTACTATAAACATTATGACTACTGGGAAACCTAAAAAAACTATATATCTTGACTATGCCGCCACAACTCCAGTCGATCCGCGTGTAGTTAAAGCCATGCAACCATACTGGACTGAACATTTTGCCAATCCATCCGCTCTATACAAATCTGGCCGTGATGCCAACAAAGCTATCTCAGAAGCACGTTCAAGTATTGCTAGAGTTTTAAATGGGAAGCCATCAGAAATTATCTTTACTGCTGGTGGGACCGAAAGCAATAATCTTGCTATTCTTGGAGCTGCTCAAGCTTATCAGAAACTACACGGGAAGCCAGGGCATATTATTACTACAACTATTGAACATCACTCTGTACTTCATGTTGTCGAAGCTTTGAAGAATTGGGGATGGAAGGTTAGCTATGCAAAGACCGATTCAGCAGGGTTCATAGATTTACCAGCACTGAAGGCTTTAGTTAAAAAAGATACAGCCCTAATTTCTGTGATGTACGGTAATAACGAAGTAGGTACCATTGAACCAATAAGCGAAATAGGGAAGTGGCTTACCGGATTAAACAAGGCGCGCAGCACAAAAGGTTTAGATCGGATACTATTCCACACCGACGCCTGCCAAGCTGCAGGGGCGCTATCTTTAGATACACAAAATTTGAAAGTAGATTTACTTACGCTAAACGGAAGTAAAATTTACGGACCAAAGCAAACTGGAATTTTATTTGTTAGAACCGGAATTAAACTTGAACCGATAGTTCACGGCGGCGGCCAAGAAAAAGATTTACGTAGCGGCACGGAAAATGTTCCAGGAATAGTTGGGTTGGCAACAGCGTTAGATTTAGTTATCAAAGATCAAGAAAAAGAAAATAACCGTTTAATCACTCTTAGGAATTACTTAAACGACCGTCTCTCGAAAAAAGTAAAGGAAATTACAGTTAATGGCCCTGCTCTGACTGCTTCACCTACAAAGAAAAGTGCGAGCTCTCAAAGTGCTACGAGTTTAAATAGATTACCTAATAACTTAAACCTCACTATAGATAGCGTCGAAGGGGAAGCATTAATGCTTTACTTAGATGCTGCTGGAATACAGATTGCAACTGGGAGTGCTTGCGCAACTACATCAGAAGATCCATCGCACGTACTAGTTTCCTTAGGAGTGAGCCGTGCAAAGGCATATAATTCCATTAGAATTACGCTTGGTAAGCAGACTACAAAGGCAGATATAGATTATCTATTGAGTGTCTTACCTAAACTGATAGGTCAGATCAGGTCTACCACCTCTGAGACGCGCTAAGTACTGGTAGCCATACTAGGGTTTACAAAATAGCTTAAATATGATATTTTAACAGGTCAAGGATTTGAGTTTTTTAGCTTGCATCAAGACAATATCAAGACTTCACGGAGGAAAAATCATGCGAATAGACTTAGTTGATTCTTTCTCTGTGAATTCAGAGAAAGATGAATCTGGACACGAACAAGTCGAGGAGATCATTCCGAAAAGATCTTCGCCGGCCAGAACACCATACTTTACGGTAGATAGAGCGACTCAAGCCTATCTCAACGATATGGGCAAATTCCCATTGCTGCAGAAAGAAGAGTTCGTTGCTTTACTTGATCGCTACCAGGAACTTGGTGACGAAGACGCATTGCACGAATTAGTTGTTCACAACCTTCGACTATCTACAATAGTTGCCAAAAAATACGGCCGTCAAAACAACTTTACTTATCTAGACATTCTCCAGATTTGTAACCAAGCCATGTGTGAGGGCAATAACGCTTTTTCTAAATACAGCCCGGACAAGGGTCCGTTCGTGGACTACATTTTGTATTCACTGCGGAATGCAGTGAATAGAGAATTCAAAAAAAGTGGCGGTGCTGTTCGCATTCCAGAATGGCTCCACGTTAAAATTAAAGAGGCTCGAAATAGGACTCGAGAGCTCAGAGATAATTTAGGAAGAGAGGCCACTCTTGCAGAACTTGCAAATTCGATGGGTCTTGGAGAAGAGGCTTTAGCTGAGTACTTCAAGCTCTACGAACTGAACATCTGCTCTTTTGATGATGAAGCGCAACCCTCAAATGGTTCTGGAAGTATCACTGTTGGTTCGAGGATTGTTTCTGACTCAGAAAGACCCGACTTTCAAGTTCGGGCACGTGAAGAGCTAGAACGATCATTCAATCAAATACGTGATTTACTAGTGACTATTGCTGACACTATACCGAGTATCTTTGCTAAATCAGGAAGGCCTGCGAAGGAAGGACCTATAGCTCTTAGACGAAAGTATAAGTCAAGAGGCACGGGGAAAAACACAAGGAAAAATCAACTGCTAATTGAAAGAAATTTCAACATAGTTGTTGAGTTCTTCGGTCTAGAAGATGAAACGTTAGAAGTAAAATCGCCAATAAGAGTCGCCGAGATCGTCTCTAAAAGGTTCGGTATTGAAATATATCGTCAGATCGTCGAGAATGCGCTTAACAAAATCTGGGAAAACCTCCCAGCCAAATACGCAAAGTTTACGAAACAGTGGCTGGTTGACGAACTGCAAAAGCTCGAACTCCTTATAGAGCTGACTCACGCAGATCGCCAACATCTAATCTATTTACTTAAAAGAGGAAACCGTCTCTTTTAATTTACCAGCGGACTGCAATACAAAACAGTTCGCTCTTTTTTATACTCACATACTTTTTACTAACGACGTCCGATAGGGGATTATATTTTATGTGTTAATACTAATAGGGTAATTAATAATACAAGATTAACTAATAAGTCAGTAAGCGAGAGAAGCGTGCTACACAATTCTTAATTATTTTAATTAAAAGGTGGCAGGTCTCAGGCATTATCAATATTAGCCAGGGAAGAAGGCAAACAGAAATACTTTCCACGTCGCACAATGTATCTTATGCGACGTATACAATATAGTTATATTAACTAATAGCGCTTAAACCACAAATATTAGTAAAATTGTATTTAAACTAATTAAATCCGTTTATTGTTTAATTATGTACTAATTAATTTTGTATTTAATCCTAGCAGTTACCTTCTACCTTAATGATGCAAATCAAATATCATTAATAATAACTAATTAAACTATCTTTCCTACTCCCCTGTATTTACTATATATACTTTTTACTAGCGACGGTCGTTGGTAAGGTATATAGCTCTAAATTGACCTGTGTTGAATGTTATAATCTATGTATGTTTAAAGACAACCCAAACAATGCTAAGCCTTGGTATGTATACATCCTCCTATGTGCAGATGATACTTACTACACAGGGATCACTGTAGATCTGAATAGCCGACTAGAAGCTCACAAGTCAGGTACCGGTTCTAAGTATACTCGTGCGCACGGAGCCAAAGAAATTGTCTTCTTCGAAGAACATAAAAATCAAAAAGAAGCTGCTACTCGTGAAGCAGAAATAAAAAAACTTTCTCGCAAGGAGAAAGTTAATTTAGTTAATAAACTAGTTTAGATTTAACTAAGCAAATGAATGGTTATTTTTCTTCGAAATGCCACCACTCATTACCAGCTCGTTTAAGACCAGCGTCAGTCATGATCTTATTTAACAAAGCGGCATTATCTCGTGCTTCTTTTGGCGTTGCATTATATGCTGCAGAGCCGGGATGCTGCATGCCATTTTTAACAAAATAGTCAAAGTGAGTTGGCATTAAAACATCTTTTCCATTTTCATCAACCAATGTGGCATCAATGGCCATGCCTTTAGGGTGCTTACCGTTCCCTGGTACGGCAACTAGGCCTGATTTACCATTTTTTGCAGCCCAATCATACATCTTTTTTTGAATCTCGATTGGTCGATAACAATCCCATGCTTTAATTTTCCACTTTTTAGATTCTAACGCTTTAGCGGCTTTAGCAATTTTAGCAGCCGTGTCACTGGCTAAATAACAAACGCTTCCATATTTACTAAATTCGCCGACGTACAACGCTGTGCTCATAAAATTATGACTTGAGGGGCTAGCTTTAACATACTGCATATCCACTACAACATCGTTTACAGCAACTGTTCCTGCAGGGGCTTCACCGCCCCCGCCATTCCCCGCCCCGGAATTAGCGCAAGCTGTTTTCATTGCAGTCCAGGTTGCCTTAAAACCATCACCTAAAACCCACTGCCCACCAAGTTTTAGTTCCATGTGCAAGTGTGGACCCATTCCCCCATTAGTAGAGTAGTTAGTCAGAACACCAATCTGTTGACCAGCAGTTACCATGTCTCCAACTTTAACGCTTGGGTCAATATGGGCTTGATTAGCGCATGCATCAGACTTCTCGCAACCGTACCTATCACCAGCAGGATCAGAAATAATTGAAACATATTTACCAGTTCTGCCTAAGTCTCCTTCGTGCACAACTTTTCCAGTTATAGCAGAGAATACAGGAGAGCCTCCCTTACCACCAACATCAACAATACCTTCTGGTGGAGGGCTATTTGGAGCATCACGAACTGGTCCATGTCCAGAGCGACCGTGTATAGTATTATTAAATGCTCCGTTAAGAGATGATTCAGCAATTGGAACTACACATTTACCACCGCCTCCACTACTAACTCCTCCGGAAGGAACTACGCATTGTTCTCCGAAACCAACCTCATCACATCTTGGTAAATTAGCGGCATCAAAAATTGGTGGCTGTATGGACTTAAGAATTGTTAAATTTGGGTTAATGAAGTAAAGAATTACATAGCTACCCAAAAGTATGGCAATACCAACTAAAGCGTTCTGCACAATACCTTTAGCTTTGGTTTTGCCTGATTCCCCTCCCATGATGTACATATAGCCTGCAAATACTAGGAAGAATACCAAAGCTATTCCACCAAAAGAAATACCAAATCTGTACATCTTGTTAATGCATCTTTCTAGGTCTTTTCCATCAGCAGCTCCTTCGCTAGGAGTACAAAGGAATTGAGCTATGCTATCTTGAACGCCTCCGTACTTGGGGACTTCGATGGCGTTACTTGTAGTTTGGGCGATTACCATCACGGGATTCGCAAATATCAGCCCTAAAGTTATAGCAATTAGAATTTGTTTTATTTTGTTCATATTGATTTTTAATTCCCCAAGAATGATTTTGCCCAATTAGTATGACCGGGAACCCCAGGATGGATCTCGTAACCACTACCAGAGGCTCCTTTTAGTGCTTTGGAGCAATCGCTTAATTTACCGAGTTGTAAATCAATGTTGCTATCTGCCGATTTAAATACAGAATGACCGCTGCCAGTGAACTCAGAGGCTATGGAATTATCTGCGTCGGAACTATTTTGATGGGTAATTCCATAACAACTTGGCTGGCTAAATTTTGGAGGTGCTATCCAGATAGCGCTATACCCGCTTAATTTTTGATCCATCAACTTAACACTGGCAGGCTTAACTCCACCTCGTGTATTGTTTGTTCCTAGCATAACTATAACAACATCTGGCTTGGATGATAGCGAAGCAAGATGATCAGATATCTTAGGCACAGACCCATTCAAAGAAGTTCCACCATTTAACCAATCTTCAATAGTAGAACCTCCTTTACCCAATACATCAAGCTTTGCCATCTTCACTTGAGTTTGAAGCTGAGCTGCAAAACCTTTTGTAAGAGAGTCACCAAAAATGAAAACTTTTTTCCCCTCTAAACCTTTCCCATTTACAGACCCAACTGGAGTACCACCACCTTGACCATCACCAGTAGCAACACCTCCACCAGGCAAAACACACTGCTGTCCTAATCCAACTGCGTCGCATTTAGGTAAACTTCCTGCGTTAAAGATCGGCGGTTGGATAGATTTAAATATCAAAAGATTAGGATTGATGAATCCTAACAAAACGTAAGTACCCAAAAGTATGGCAATACCAACTAAAGCGTTCTGCACAATACCTTTAGCTTTGGTTTTGCCTGATTCCCCTCCCATGATGTACATATAGCCTGCAAATACTAGGAAGAATACCAAAGCTATTCCACCAAAAGAAATACCAAATCTGTACATCTTGTTAATGCATCTTTCTAGGTCTTTTCCATCAGCAGCTCCTTCGCTAGGAGTACAAAGGAATTGAGCTATGCTATCTTGAACGCCTCCGTACTTGGGGACTTCCATTCCAGCATAGGTAGCCTTGTTGGTATTAGCATTAGCATTGGTGTTGGCAGTTCCTTGAGCTAGAACAGTATAAGGAATAACTGTAAGTACACAAAGCAGGGATATAAATAATGTTTGTTTTAGTTTTTGCACTACTTTTATTTTTTACTGAGCTAGTTTTTCTTCAATTATTTGCTCGTAAGTCTCAAATGGCATTACCCCTTCGTACTTATCACCATTAATGAAGACTGTTGGAGTAGATTGCACATCGTAATTGGAAGCTTTTTCTAAATCTGAGCTCACCTCACCGAGGTACTTATTATTATCCATGCAAGAATTAAAATCTGAAGTGTTCAAGCCAATGTCGAGTGCAAATTTTTTAAGGTTTGCCGAGCTAAATGCTCCCTCATTTTCACCGTTTTGAGATTCGTACAGTTTATCGTGATATTCCCAAAACTTGTTTTGATCTTGCGCACACTTTGATGCCTGCGCTGACTGATAAGATTCTTCTCCCAAAAAGGCATAATCCATGTAAACAAAACGGGCTTTGCCAGTATCTATGTATTTTTCTTTGATTTTAGGAAATACATTCTTATGCCAATCGCCACAGAATGGACATTGAAAGTCTGCAAACTCAACAATAGTTACTTTAGCGTTATTATCTCCCAAGACAGGAAGACCTGCAGGGATTTCTATATCAAAATTTTGAATTCCTACTTCCTCACTTACAATTGTTTCGCTTGAGTTCTTCGCAACCTCTTTAGAAATTAACCACCCTGCTGTAATGATACTCATTCCAATCAACCATGCCGCAATTAAAATAGTTAATATCCAAGGCCAAATGTTTCTAGAATTATTTTCTGAATCCATATATTTATCTTATTTGATTAGTGCTAGTGCTTGAAGATGAGTCAGAGTCATCGTAATAACGAGTTCGTTCCATACTTTTACGAGGAACGTCTTCAATGTGAATCCGTCCAGGACAGAAACTCAAGCCAAAATCGTAGTCTGCCAAATCGCTATCTATAGTCGATGGAACATTTAAGACTACATATAACTCGCAGGCGTATGTTTCATCAATTTCCAATTTTTCTAAGAAAACTTTCTCAGCCATTTTTGAAACTTCAACTACAGGCTCAGCGTTTACTGTGATAAAAAAAGTTCCTTGCTCTAAATCGCCACCGTAAGAAATTACGTACTTGTCATCTACAATTGAATGGTTGAAATTATCATTTATTCTTTCTGCAGGGCTCTTGATGATATCTAAAACACCTACTGGGTAGCCACCTTCTGTGGAAGAATTTTTAGTTTCATCTTCAGGCAAGAAATACAGCAAAGCCAACAATCCGAGTAGGATTATTGTCCCGACAATGATGAATATGTATATCTTGTTTTTAAACATGTAATTTTATATTAGAATCCACACTTGTTTCCATGTTCATTGGCCGTATTCCCCCAATCATCAAACCCTAACCCTTTTCCAGTTTTACCTCTTGGATTTCCCAAATTAGCTTTATACAACCTACAAGCCACCTCGAACTCGTTGTTTAAATTTTTAAGTGCTTGATAACATTGGTTATACAAATCCTTTTTATCAGCCTTCACCTGACATCCATTACTGCAAAAACTTGCGCTACCTCGTGTAAATGCAGAAGGGCAATCTAATAAATTCCCTTTACCATCAGGGATTGGATGGGCGGCTATATTGATTTGGAAAACTCCAAACACAGGAATTTCTCCACCAGAGCACCTAGCAGGTTTTTTACCAGCTCCACAAGATCCCGCGAAAACATCGATCGGACGGCCACCTGTTTCGTTCGCAGCAACTATAGAAGCATTCTTTACAACCTGTGCTCCAAATTTTCCCCAACATGTTTTAGAGAGGTTATCAATAGAAGCTGGAGAATTATTATTTGTGATTGGCTTACAGCCTCTGCCACCATACGCGGCACCGTTTCCACCATTTGAAGTAATCTGTACGTTACCACTCGGCAGCACACAATTACCTTGGAACCCTACATCCTCACATCTAGGTAAATCCCCTGCCTGAAAAATTGGAGTTTGAATCGGTTTAATTATTACTAAATTTGGATTGATAAACCTTAACAGCACATAACTGGAAAGAATGATGGCCATACCTGTGAGCGCCGTAGTGAAAATCGTTTTACCTTTGCCCTTGCTCGCTTCCCCACCGGCAATGTACAAATACCCGGCAAAGACAATGAAGAAAACTAGCGCAATACCACCAAAAGCAATTCCGAATCTGTAAACTTTACTTATACAATCAAAAAGAGCTGTGCCTAAATTATTGTCATCCGGCACACAAAGAAAGTTTTTAATACTATCCTCAACTCCATTATACACCGGAACCTTAATAGCAGCCGGGCTACTATTTGTATTTGAGTTTAATGCGTTAGGTATTAGTTGGGCGTGAACAGTATTAACCTGCATTGCTCCCATGTACCCAAACAGTAATTGCACAATGAAAAAACCAGTAAGTATTGCCCGCCCTGTTTGGCGACTAGGCGCTAAGTTTTTCAAAAAATTTAGGAATGGTTTGATCATCTACCAAGGAAGCTAAGTGGGTTGTAAGTTACGCCTGACGGCACCATATAGTTTCCATAAGACCCTTTAGTTACGGTATATCCTTTTCTGTCGAACACAGTGAAGTGCAAGTGATACCCTCGATCAGGTCCATATAATAATCTTGTTGTATTTCCAGTATTACCTTCATAGCCAATTAAATCGCCAAGCTTAACATTTGCTCCTGGTGATACCACCATAGAACGCATGTGAGCATACAAAGTTACAATATCGCGCGCGCCACTGTTTGTATCTACCGTATGATAGATAGTACACCAGTTACCATATGCAGACTGGCTAGAATTACAATGAGCTACTGTACCATCTGCTGCAGCATAAATTGGTTTACCAGCAGGAGCGGCTAAGTCAATTCCATTGTGGAAATTATATCCAAGTGATGTAAATCCTGTATTACCATATCCCTGGGTCATTATGCCGTCCATTGGCCAGCCTAACACACCTTTCTTTGCAGAAATTGTTGGGTTACCAGCGCGCTGACGAGCACCTGCATCTAAGTTATAGAGCTCGGCTTGAATCTTATCTTCTTCGGCATTACTAGCGTTAAGAAGTTTTTTGTAATTAGCTTCTGTTCCTTTAGTTTGAGCTAGCAAATTAGCTTTGGAAGAACGGTCTTCATCTAATGCTTGCCTTGCGATATCAAGTTGCCCCGAAAGCTCCTTGAGCTTCTGTAATGACTTCTTCAAATCTTCTTGCTGAACTTCTAGCTTTGTTTTAATTTCCTTAATTTTCGCAACTAAAGTATAAACTTGTTGTGTAATGCTTCGGTTGTACTGAATTTGATCTAAGAATGATGAAAAGTTGTCTGTGCCTAAACCAATATTCAAGAAAGATTTATCGTCCAACTCAGCGAGCTGAACAACTAGCTGACCTAATATAACTCTATTTTCTTCAATTTCTAAACGACGGCGATCGATTTGAGTCTGCAACTCAGCAATTTGTAAATTAGTGTCTTCAGTCTGAGTCTCATTAGCTTGAATTTGGAGTTCTAAAGACGCAATCTGGTTGTCATAAATACTAATTTCGTTCTGCAAACTAGCCCCTTGTTTCCTGGTTTGGTTAATAGACTGTTGATAGCTATTAATCTGATCTTGAAGCCTGCGCAGCTTATCGTTTAAGATATCTTTTTGATCATTAGCGGCTAAAGCCGAGTTCCCCGCTGAAGTAAGCAAGAAAACAAAAAATCCAACACTAATTAAACCAATTAATGCGGTTAAAATAACGATTTTATAGATAGTTTTGGTTTCTAATCTTTGAGTAAACATTACTCAAATTATATCACATTTGGGGCAAAATTCTAAACAATTTTTACGCTAATAAATCTATCCCCTGTTGTAGGCGACTCATTACATTTTCGCGCCCTAAACCTAAGAAAATTGTAGCAGTGACTTCGAAAGGACTTGGACTTTTATCTTCTCCAGTCATTCCATAACGAAGAGGCCAAAGCACGGAGCCATTATCTAACTCATGCTCTGCAATAAACGCCTTAACTGTTTCTTCTAATTTTTGTGAAGACAACATTACTTCGTCATCAGAAATTCTAAATAGGTCTTGAAGTAAGACTAAATTATGTTTAGTATCTTTTGGATTGCTTTTTTTCCAAACTAATTTTTCTGCTTCAATTTTTGGCAACTCTTCGAAAAAGTATTTAGTGATATCTGGAAGATCAGAAAGTTTTTTCAACCGTTCTTTTTCTAAAGCTATGATTGCTTCGAAGTATTCATTGCTGTACTTATTAAAATCTACACCCGCTTCTAACCAATAAGGTTTTGCAAGTTCTACTAAATCTGAATTTGTTTGAGTTCGAATATATTCAGCGTTCATCCAGTCTAGTTTTACTGTGTCTAGCACTGCGCCTGACTTGTTTACTTTTGCTAAATCAAACTGAGCAATAAGTTCTTCCATAGAAAAAATCTCTTGCTCTGTTTTTGGATTCCAACCTAACAAAGCCACAAAGTTAATTAAGGCTTCTGGTAAATAACCTTTGTTCAAAAAGTCCTCTGCAGCAACATCACCTTGGCGCTTAGACAGCTTGGATTTATCTGGATTCAAGATTAGTGGCATATGGGCAAATTGAGTCGGTTCCCATCCAAAAGCCTTGTAAGTTAAGAGGTGTTTTGGTGTTGAAGGGATCCACTCCTCACCGCGGACTACATGAGTAATTTGCATTAAATGATCATCCACTACGACTGCGAAGTGATAAGTCGGAAAGCCATCAGACTTTATTAGAACATGATCATCCAACAGAGCATTCTGATATTTCATGTCACCAAACACTAAATCGTTTACAACTGTCTCCCCTTCCAAAGGCACAGCAAAACGGATTACGGCATTTTTACCTGCAACCTTAAATTCTTCTTGTTTGCCAGCCAACTCTTCTTCACTCAGGTTACGACACAAACGATCGTACATAGCTGGTTGCTTAAGAGCCATCTGTTCTTTGCGAAGTTCATCTAGTCTCTCTGAACTACAAAAACAATAGTAAGCATTTTTGCTATCAAGCAAAGTTTGAATATGCTTTTTGTAAATGTCTAAACGAGCCGATTGAGTATAAGGTCCGAAGTCGCCAAGCTCTTTCAAATTACCTGATTCATCAACACTAGGACCTTCATCGAATTCGATGCCCAGGGTTTTCATAACTGAAAGTAAATTTGCTACAGACCCATCTACGAAACGAGATTGATCTGTATCTTCTATACGGAGAATACTAGTTCCGCCAAAATGGCGTGCCAATAAGAAATTGAATAACGCTGTTCGAACACTCCCAATATGCACAAACCCGGTTGGGCTTGGTGCAAATCGAGCACGGATTGGTTTATTGATCTGTGGTTTTGAATCGGTCATAAATTTAGGTTAGTACTGAATTATAGTTGAATTTCGGCCAATTCTGCAAGGATAATCTCGGCGTGCCTACGCCTATCAGGCGATATAATTTTATCTACATCTTGAGAATTTACCCATTTGTAATCAATTAGTTCACGTTGATCAAGATGAATCTCTTCATCACTACCCGTAAACTTAAGAATCGCAGTTATCTGTTCCTGACCCCGATGCTTAAACCGATTAGTTATAAATGGGCGGTTTGCATTATTCCATTCATAAGTATTAATGTATTCCGCAACTTTAATAAGCTCAATACTTTTTATAGAAGTTTCTTCGAACAATTCTCTTTTGGTTCCTTCCAAAGGATCTTCACCTTCGTCTAATCCCCCCTGAGGAAATTGCCAATAATCATTAAGTATTACATGAGGGTCTCCCCCATGTTTTGCTGGGGCTGGCACTCTTCTGCATAACAAAATTTTGCCGTATTTATTTACCACTACTGCCACACCATTTTTTCTTAGCGGAGTAGATGTCCAAACTTTATATCTAACTAATCCCAGCACTAACCCCCAAGTGGCATCGATGATTCTTTTCAATCTAGAAGGTTGAGTTATAAGTCTATAGAGCCACTCCAAACCAATTGCGCGAATGAACTTCGGCGGAGCTATCTTAGCCCCTGCAATATAATCAAAAGTTCCACCTAAGCCAATTGCCAAAGATGCAGGCAAGTCTTTTAGGTTTTCTTTTATCCATGCTTCAGAGGAGAGTCTACTAAACGCCACGAATATTATATCTGGGGCTACTTTTGTGATATCAGAAAAAATTGATGGGTCTGAAATATCTTTATTAGAAGTGCCGGCAATTTTTATACCTGGGAATTTACTCATAAACTTATCAGCCACTTTATTTGCAATATCCCCTCTTGCACCAAGCAAATAAATCGAGAAATTATTTTTAGCAGCCAACTCAGCTAAATCCCACGCTAAATCTGCGCCGACAATTTTTTCAGGTATATCTTTATATATACGACTTGGCTTCATCAATATAGATGCCCCGGTCCACACAACCTGGCACCACGCTTGTACAATCTTTAAGTAGAAGTTGGAGAAAGTGAATGGTTGTGACATAAACACTTGCGCCCACAAAATCCCTATGCCATCTGGAATAGAAAAATCTGCACTGTTTAAAAGCGCTCGTGTTTCTTTGCTACGCAAACTCGCATATAAAAATTCAGAGTAAGGAGTAGTGACAAAAGTTTTTTGCTTTGCCGAGACTCTTTGCTTAATCTGCTCAAGCAACTCTACTTTTGTAATAGCATCAATCTTTAAACCAGCGACATCAATTTTCATGAATTTGACTCCAAGCATTTATTAAACTGATTAACACTATTGTTGTAATCAGTCACAAGTCTCTGCGTATCATCTGCCAAAGCATTAGTTCGTTCTACCAATGCATTGTACTTAGCAACAGCGGTATTGTATTCATCTTGGCTTTTATAACGATTAGCATTTAACGCAGCTTTTTGCTTTTGCAGCTCAGCTTGATTAACCGCTAGTTGATTACGATTAGAATCAATCTGTGCTTTCACGCCTGTTCCCGTAGTTGGACAAGCAGAAAGTGGCGCGCCAAACTCTTGAACTGCCAACCATACTTCTTTACCTTCGAACATTCCTTTTTTTGCCGCAGTGCCAATTTCCTGATACTTCCCGTTCAAAATATTTGCGCGGTGTCCCGGGCTATCCATCCATGCTTGTACTAAAGTTTCATCATCTTTAAAATTTCCCAAAGCTAAATTTTCTCCTACAACAATGTAGGCATAACCAGCTTTGCGAATTACATCTGCAGGTGTCTTTCCATCAGGTGACTCATGTTCGAAATATTGCTTTGCAAACATATCATCAACTTTTGCTTCTGCAGCTTTCCTAAGCTGTGCATTTTCATGAAGCGGGATAAGTCCTTGAGCTTCACGCTGAGTATTTGTCCAAGTAATAATCCCAGATGACGTTAGCTCACTTGAATTTAATCCATCCAAAGGACCACGAAGTAGCCCAGAAAGATTCTGATCATTTTGAACATAGCTCAAAACCCGTGCTCCAACTTCGGTTTTGCGAACCCAATCAAAAGCCTGTTTTGGGATACCTTCAAAAACCACAATCGTGATAATCAAAACAAATAGAACTGTGCCAAGGATTTTTTTACTCATATTAGCTATATTATAGCTTTTTTCGCATTTTTAGCCTAGTTTCGGTATAATGAGGGTATGGACTCACTAAAAGATGTAGCCAATAAACATAAGCTAGTAAAAAAGCGAAATCCACACCTACATTCCGCTTCACATCTTTTGGCGGACGAATTAACTCAGCAAATGAATGACAAAGCCCATTTTGGCCTCTATTTAAAAATGGCTGTGACATATAATCACGATTTGCTTCGCAAAATTGCTGGAGAAATTCTGGAAAATCCAAAGGTCACAAATCGTGGCAGACTATTTTCCTACCTAATAAAGAAACATAACGAATCACTTAAACCCAAAACTTAACCATGGTATTACCAATTTCTAAACTCCCAGCTAAAGTTTTACGCACCCCTGTTGAAGACCTGACTTTCCCTCTAAAGAAAGATGTAGTTAAGCTTCTTAAGAATATGCTCGATACTGTTATCTCTGCGCAGGGCGTAGGATTAGCTGCTCCCCAAGTTAGCAAAAACTTGAACATGGCATTGATCTATTTAGAAGATGCTGACATTCCAGCCTTCCCTATTATCAATCCAAAAATTACTCACTACTCCAAAGAAACTTCAGAGATGGAAGAAGGCTGTCTTTCTATGCCGGGAGTGTTTGGAATGGTTCGTCGACCGAAGAAAATTACTATGGAGGCTTACGACATTGATGGTCAAAAATTTACCATCACAGATGACACTTTTCTTGCCCGAGTGCTTCAGCATGAATACGACCACTTACAAAATACTTTAATCTACGATAAGCTCGAGAAAATAACTAAAGGAGAAGATATCCTACCTAACTACTCAGAAACAAAATAACAGCTGATCCATATGAAATTTATTAAAGATATTCTGCTTTTCCAAATCGAAGTCACTGGTCAAAATGTAGATCGAGATTCCATAATTCAATTGTCAGCTGTTCTTTTAGACAAAGATAACTTACTCGAAAAAAACTTTTTCAATTCATACGTTAAAGTAAGTTTTCTAGATAACACTATTACTCAACACGCGGATATGCTTCAAGTTCCATTTGAAACGCTGCAAAAGAGCCCAAAGTTATACGAAGTGATTAAATCTTTCAGTAGTAAATTCGGGGACACTCCCCTGCTAGCCACTCATTCTGTTTCCAACGTCCAGTTTTTAAGACAAGCATTTAAAAAAACTTTCCTGCCCTACAACTATGACTCGCATGTTTTAGATTTGTGGTCCTTAGGCTACGTTTACACTCTGCACTATGGTCTTAAAAAGATGCCGACAATGCAAACTTTGTTTCAACACTTTAATTTAAAGCAAGCTAACCCGCACGATTCGTTGGAAAAAGCCCGACTCTCTGCAGAAGTATTTAGAAGGATTGTCATTGGATAAAAATTTCCCTACTAAATAAACTAATTAATAAACTTAGCGCTCATGTTTCATAAAGACGTACTAGTTCTAGATATAGAAGCTACAGGCTTAGACTTTACTAAGCATGAGCTTATTCAACTTGCAGGCGTTTTATTAGATAAAAAAACTTTGAAGGAAAAAAAGCATTTTAATTCCTACATTCGTCCAAGCCACTGGAATAATCGTGAGAAGGAAGCGATGGCAGTCAATAACATCACTTGGGATACTCTAAAAGATGCTCCTTCACTAAAAACTGTGCTTAAAAAGTTTGAGAAAACTTTTGGAACAGATGTGATTTTAGCCCCATACGGCACAATTCTAGACACGCTGATGCTGCGAATTAGCTACCGGAAATCAGCAATGAAGTACAAGTTTGATTACCACGTCTTTGATGTATGGCCTTTGCTCTACAGCTACATGGCTACTAAAAAACTTTTGAAGGACAAAAAAAGATTTAGCCGCTTTGGTTTAGATGATGCAGCTAAGCATTTTAAAATTGAAGTTCCTGAAGGTCGCCATACCGCACTGGTTGATTGCCGAGTTCAGGCCGAAGTACTTCGTCAAATTATTAAGAGAATGAAGTTTTGAAAATAGTATTTTTTGGCACATCCGATGTAGGATTGCCCATTTTAGAGGCTTTAGCTCAGAAAGAATCTGGGCATGAAGTTGTTCAAGTTATCACTAGCCCAGACGCCATGGTTGGAAGAAAACAGGAAATGCAGGCTAGTGCAATTGCTAATTTAGCCACCTCCCTAAACCTCCCTGTTCAAAAACCAGAACGTGTAAAAAACAACTCTGAGTTTATTGATTTTTTAAAAACTCTAAACGCAGATATTTTTATTGTAGTTTCTTACGGAAAAATTCTTCCAATCGAATTACTAGACATTCCGCCTCTTAAAACTTTGAACGTGCATTTTTCTTTGTTGCCAAAGTATCGCGGGGCCGCGCCTATTCAGTATGCACTGCTAAATGGCGAAACTGTAACTGGTACTACCATCTTCATTCTAGATGAATTAGTTGATCATGGCCCTATTTTAGCTCAGCAGGAATACCCAATTGATCCAAAAGATACTTTTGAGACTTTAGCTAAAAAGCTTGCTGATGTATCGACCGATTTATTAATTGATTTATTACCCAAATACGAAAGTGGTTCCATTACTCCACAGGTTCAAAACCATAATGAGGCAACTTTTACAAAGCTAATTAAAAAAGAACATGGTCGTGTAGACTGGTCGAAACCAGCTTCAGAAATTTATAATATGCTCAGAGCTTACACCCCATGGCCAGGAATTTGGACAACTTGGAAAGAACAAGTAGTTAAAATTTTGGAGGCTGAGGTTATAAGTGAGGCTGAGTTAGAAACAAACGATGCCGCAGATATAGTAAAGTGTGGCAATAATACTTACCTTCGATTAGTGAGACTGCAGCCAGCTGGCAAAAAGCCAATGAGTATGCGCGACTTCCTTAACGGACAACGAGAGTTTAAAACAAAAGATCTGCAATAGCAGATCTTTTTATATATTCGGAACAGTGAAATAAAAATCACTTCCAACTGCATCTGCACTAGGTTCCTCCAACCCAATCGAGCCACCAAGCAATGCAATATACTTTTTAGCCATATATAAACCCAAGCCATGACTATTTTCGTCAGGGGTAGTATCTTGCTCTTTTGTAAATAATTTCTCTCTAATAGCTAAAGAGATCCCTGGCCCGTTGTCAATTACATGCACCTCGCATTTATCTTTGGACAGTGTGTAGGTAACTAAAATTTCAGAATTGCCTGGCGAATGTTTAATAGCATTGCCAAGCAAAATTCCAAACACTTCGGTAAAAAAACTTTCATCACTGTTTAAACTTAACTCAGAATCGCGATCAACTCCTGCTAAAGTAATATTCAAGTTTTTTACCGAATAAACAGGAGAATAACTATTTATTTTCGCTTGCAATACAGAATGTGGGTCGAAACTATGCATAGCTGGCTCAATTAAGCCCCCTTCTAACCTAGCCATATTTAATAGAGTTTTAGAAACTCCTATCAAGTTCTCATTAGACTCAAAGGCGGAAGTAAGAAAATGCCATTGATCTTTAGAATAAGCGCTCTCTCCCTGACGAATCATCAATTCCAAAAAACCTTTAACTACAGAGCTGGGTGTTTTCAACTGATGCGCTGCAAAAGAAACAAAAAGAGATTTCATTTCTCCTACTTGGACTTCACGTTTTGCCTTACGAATTTGAACTATTACAAAATTAGTCTGTCCAGCTGTACCTTGAATTGGGATGGTTGTTAAAGCGAAGGTGTCATCCAAACCAGGAAGCTTGCAGAAGAATGGGGTTGTTTGAGTAAACTCTTTTGAGTAGAGTGCTTTGTGAATCGGATGCTTTTCTGGAACCACTTCTGCATTATCTAAAGTAAAAATAGAAAAAACATCTGCAAAATTTTTCTGATGCAAATCTTCCGCGTTTTTATTTAACACACTTTTAACATTAGAGTTCGCGAAAACACAAACTCCATCGCTATCTATTACAACCGTTGCGGAATTGCCACCCATTCGCTCCAGTAAAGCATGTGTAAAATCTGAGTCAAACATTGTATAAATTTAAACTAAGCTGTAGCTGCTTTAAACCGATAACCGATATTCTGAACAGTCTGAATTAATCCTTTATTTTTAGGTCCCAATTTGCGACGAAGGTTATATATCGACGCTTCAATAACATTGCTTTGATTATCTGTATTGTACCCCCAAACGTGTTCCTCAATCATGGCACGAGTACAAACACGATCAGGTTTACGGCTTAAGAAATCTAGTAGGCGGAATTCATTCTTAGTTAGTTTAACGGGAGAACCATCAACTTTGACTTCATGAGTAGCGTACATTAATTCCAAATTTCCTTGTTTGAAGGTTTGAGGGATTGGAGTAGCTTCGCGACGAAGCAATGCTCGAACGCGAGCCAGTAATTCATCTAAAGCAAATGGCTTGGTTAAATAATCATCAGCGCCATTATCTAAGTTTGCAACCTTCATTGATGTATCGTCATTAGCAGTCAGAACCAAAACCGGAGTTTTTAATTTTAACTCGCGAATCCGCTTCACTATGTCTACACCGCTGACTTGAGGCAACTGCAAATCGACAATAATTAAATCATAGTCTCGCACCTCAATGCGATCCATTGCCTCTTTACCATCAAATAGAGCATCTACTTTGTAGTAGTCTTGTTCTAAAGCTCGTTGTATAAACTCTGATTGCTTTTTCTCATCTTCAATTAGTAAAATAACCATATTTGCTCCTTTACTTAATTCTACCTTAAATCTTCATACTAATACTATGAGAGACTTATGATGATAAAGTGAAGCTAAAATTGGCTTATATAAGCGTATTTTACTTCTTACTGACGTGCTCTTGGAAAGTACGACTAAAATCTACCTGCCCAGAAGGTTGCTTATGAAGGAAGTAAAAGTAGTCACTCTTAGCTGGTTGAAGCGCTGCCTTAATACTTCCAAGTGATGGATTACAAATTGGCCCTGGTGGAAGTCCAGCATATTTATAGGTATTGTACGGTGAATCAACTTCTAAATCTTTTAAACTAACTCCTGGAGTAGATTTGCCAGTAACGTAGTTTACGGTTGCATCACTCTCTAAGCCTTGGCCGATTGCCATGCGATTATAGAAAACGCTCGCCACTAAATTGCGCTCATCTTGCAATGAAAGTTCGCCAGTGGTTGCGCCTTCTCCCCCACTCTCCTTTTCGATTATAGAAGCCAATATAATAATTTCATATAGTGACAAACCGTTGTGCTTTTCTGTTGGATCTTCAATTCCTAAAGTCGCTACTCTAGCAGAAAAGTTCTCAAGCATTTTAGTAATCACTTCCTCTGGAGTAGAATTTTTTGTAAACCTATAGGTATCAGGAAATAGATATCCCTCTAAAGATTTAGAATTTGGGCGAGTAATTAATGGATAGGCACTACTATCAAACTCCTGAGTAGCCTTAATAAAATCTTTTTGGGAAAATAGGTCTTGCTTCTCGTAATATTCAGCAATTTGATCTACATCCCAGCCCTCAATCACAGTAGCCTTAGTTTCCTCTACCTGCTGAACTAAGCGAGCCTGACGTTCAATTTTGCGGTTGTTGTATGCTTTATAAGCGCTCCAGATACCAATAGAACCACCAATAAATACTAATAAAAACAATATACTAATCGATTTTTTTATCATGTTCTTATTATAGCATTTGACCCGAAATAAAAAACCTCGCAGGATTTTCCTACGAGGTTTTTAAATATTTTAACTAAGAACGCTTTTTGATTCCATTTTCGATGCTATCTAAAACTTTACGTGCATGGTCGCGACCACCTAGGCCGAAAGCCAAACCACCGGCAAGAGCAAGCATCACTACTACACCAATGAATAGGTAATTAAGGAAATCCGCAGCAATCTGTAGCTCAGAAAGAGCTGCAATAATCGCGAATACAGTAATTGCCCAACGAGTAATTGATCCTAGTAAGCGTGCAGTTTCAAAACCACCAGCACGAACAGTGCCTTCTACGACATCACTTAGGAAGTTAGCAGCTAGTAAACCAATTAACAAAATTGCCATGGCAATTACTACGTGCCCTGCATAGCCAAGGACATCGGAGTAGAAGAAGTTACTAACTGTGTTAAGGCCCAAGATATCAGCGGCAGCAATAATGCTAGCCAAGATAAAGAACCATTTAATTATCCACTGAACTATTGCAGAAATACGAATAGTACGGCCACTACGTTCTGAAAGTCGCTTTAACCCAAGCTGATCTCCCAGGCCATCAATTCCGATGGCTTGCAGTCCGCGCTTAACTATATTTCCTAAAAACAATCCTAATGCCCAACCTATTAACAACACAATTAGAGCTGCAATAATATTAGGCAAGTACTGAATTACCTGATCATAAAGATTGGTAATGGAATTTTGTACAACGTCTGGATAGTCGCTGTAATAATCACTGATCATAGTATACCTTTCAAGGCTTTAGCTTTTTTGCTTGAGCCTAATTTAGTTTGGTTCCGGTATCGACCTGGCCGGAATTACGAATAATAAAAAGAGGCTAAAAAGCCTCTTACACACTAAGTGTTGAATTGATTTGGGCGAAAAAGAAACCGCAATTTCGACTCTGTGAGCCCAAAGTATATAAATTGTCACTATTCTGAAACCTATTTTTGAAAGCAGGATTCATATATACATTATATCATATTTATTTTGATGCAATAACAGCCGCACGCTTAGCCATATCTTCAGCTAAGTCAACTGTAGTCGGGCGCAAATCGCTGTGAAGTGGCAAGCTAAACGCAAAAGTAGAACCTTTGCCAACCCCTTCACTCTCCGCCCAGATCTTACCATTATGCTGTTCTACAATTACTTTTGCTACATACATCCCCAATCCGAGTCCGGTAGCATGAGTAACTGAATCGTGACCACGGGCATACTTATCAAAAATGGAGTTAATCTCTTCTGGAGAAATTCCTTTACCAGTATCTTTCACTCTTACGACTAAGCTCTCCCCTTCTAATTTTAAACTGACACCGATGACGCCATCATTAGAATACTTTATGGCGTTATCAATCATGTTGTTGATAACCTGGCGGACCTTTTCTTTATCCATCAAAATATTTGGAAGAACCTGGCTTGGTTTCACATATTCAATGGTCATTTTCTTCATTTGAGCCAAAGGTTGCATTTGTTCAACCAAAACAGAAACCACTGGTTCCAAAGGATTTTCCTCAAAGAAGAATTCAAGCTTGCCTCGCTCAATACGGGACGCATTGAGCAAGTCATCGATTGTGGCAATCTGAGCATCATTTGTGACATTTGTGCGCTGTAGAGCGGCTTTTAGGTCCTCTGAGAGCGCTCCAAAATCCCCATCCAGGACTGCCCCCAAATACCATTTTATGGTTGCTGGAGGAGTGCGCAGCTGATGACTAGCGATAGAAAGGAATTCCGCACGCGCTTTGTCCAGAATTTGCAATTGCTCATTAGCTACGCGCAATTTTTCGTACAACAAAGCTTTATCCAAAGCAACGGCTACTACGTCGATGAAACTATTAATTGATTCTTTCTCATGATCGCTTAGAATTTCGTACTCGCGGTTTAAAGCCAGTAATAACATTCCAATTACTTTGTCTTGCATCACAAGTGGATAGAGTAAAACAGTCTTTAAGTTAGAGCTTTCCTTGACTGCATTCATCTGCTTTAAAGTGACATGATCCATCCAAATATCTTCCAGATTAGCAATAACGCCAGACTCTTTTCCTTCAATAACTCTATTTAAAACCAAGTTCTTAGCATCTACTGAAAGCTTATAGGCATCTACATCTAGTTTTTCTGCTTTAGCGCTTTCTTCGAATCGTTTCGACTTTGAAAATTTAAATGGAATTAAGCTATTGGTATCCTCTTCTAATAAAAAAACGCCGACAACTTCCATGTTTAAATCCACCCGCACGGTTTCGGAAACTTTTTCGGATAGAGTAGCTGGCTCAAGAGAAAGCAAGCTAATCTGATAAAGCTTTCGCAAAAGCGAAAGCGTTTTATTAACAACGGCCAGCTCTAAACTATGCTTGTACAATTGCTCATTGAGCGACTGTAAATCTGGGCCTTTGCCATCTTCTGTAGGCATTTTTTGTTTCTATTTACTAGCGTAACTAGGAAAAATTTTATTTTAAGCTATCTGGGACATCGGTCTGTGGTAATTCCGCAATCAAATCTTGAACTGCTTCTTTACAAACTTCTTTTGATACCTGACCAAACAAACGAGAGTACTGAGCTACTAATCTGTTTAGTACTTCTTTAGGGTCACCGTCGAAGGTGACTTCGCCTTTATCTTTATCAACCACATGGAAACCAGAAACCTTTTTTGCTTCTTCCCAAGCCACCGGACCAATAACAAGCTCCTGTTCCTTAATGATACGGATGGAGATTTGATCAAAGATAGATAGTTCTTGTTGAAGTGTTTCTGTCATATATTTATGATTCCTGAACCTTATAAAACATATTGCCTATGGAGAAGAGTGAGATAGCCATAAAGAAATATGAGGCGCAATATAAATAGTCTAAGAAGTCACCAACATATGTAGACTCGGGATTTACACTAAACTGATACGAGAATGCAAAGTCTGCTACATATTGGAAAATTAATGCGATGATTAACAACATTATTGGCTTCCTCATCATCCCACCCAAAATATCCTTAGATATAAAGAGCGCCATAAATGCTATTGATACAAAAATCGCTTGTCCTATAGGGAATCCGAAATCTAAAAATAACAAAGTCTTATCGGAGAAGTCTAACTCATAGTCCTTAAGCAATAGCAGATAAGAGGATAACAGAATAATTACAGGGATTGCTACTGCTTTTAACTTTCCATTAAACGATTTAACAGAACTCTTGACTCCGCTGACTTTCGCTAAGTACCAGACACCGAATATATAGAATATAACACTAGCGAAATAGCTCACATCACCAATAGATGGATATGGCTCATCTATTCCTAGAACAAAAATATAGTAATTATATAATACTTGTCCTAAAAATTGAGCCAATAAACCAAGGGAGAACATTCCTATTGATTTTCCTAAAGTGCTTTTGAATCCGCCCCACTTTCGTGAAAAAATCCACCCCATAATGCCACCCATCAGAGCTAGTACTGGATAGATAATCGTGAAGGCATCATTCTCAATACCCTCAGTCAAGCCTCTTACAAAAATACTAACCCACCAAATTGTTAGGGCGACGAAAACCAAAACTATCAATTTGAATGGCTTATTTTGCTTGAATTGCTCGTAATAGTAATTAAACATTTATCTCTTATTATTTATATACATTATAACATAAGTTATAACTCTCTAAGTGTATATTTTCTCAAAAATGAAGTTGGCCTGTAAGAATTTTTTGAATACCTAAGAGCTGGCAAACCCATATCTTCTTCTGCGTTAAGGAAATTTATCCCCTTTTCTAAAAGTATTATAGCACTTTGGTTTACTAAATATTCATACACACCGCTATAATTACTGTCTATCTTGGAAAAATGACTTATCGAATATCCATTATTCCCCAAAGTGAAAATCTCATACGCAATGAGTTTTTTCCCGATAGAAATCCCCACGCATAAGGCATGCTCGAACTCAGCATCTAAAAATCTGTTTAGCGCTTTAAACTCTTTCTCTAAATTTACACCGTAGTCATGGGTGGATTTACTATCAATCCATTTTTTTGATAGCTCAAGTATTCGTTGCTTACTTGAATCTAATTTCAAATCTAATACCTCTACGACGCTTTCTGGATTGTTTCTATGAAATCTGTTTGCCGATTTCCTTTTCGTCCCATACTTAGAACCTTCAAAGACTGAGTGCTCCTTTAAATCAAATATATAGTCATAATTATCAAGATCAATTTCAATAATTATCTTACTTAAATCTATCCCACTTAGAGATACTTCAGGGACTAATTTAAGAATAGGCCCATTACTACTACCTTCTATTGGAAATGCAAAAATTTGTTTTAAAGTCTGACTGAGCATATTATTGCCCAAGAATGTATAGAACAACTCTTCGCTAAAATGATCGCTTAGAATTAAAACTATATTCCCGTTCAACTCAGATATCTTGTGCTGCTGACTAACATCCCAACTCCAAAGACTAGCGAAATCATACTCTGAATATGGATCATACTTGTTAGCTATTTTTTCTATGTCAGATCGATCAGAAATTTGAATACTCTTGAACTGTGGAAATTTAGGAATCATAGATAAAAATTTACTTTAAGAAATAAATTCCTAAACTTATTACGCCAATTCCAAGTATTTTTTGGATTAAAACCTTTCTTTCCAATGACTCTTCACCCAAGTGTGGGAAAAATAAAGTTAATATAATTCCAAAAAGGAACACTAATGGAGACTGGATGCTACCCACAGATTGTACTAATGCTACAGGGGCAAGCAAAACAGCAAATATCAAAGATATCTCTCCCGCGATTCCCATTATTTCGTTAAGTACATTCAAACTCATTATTTTGCGCCCATTGCTTTTCACTAAGGAGATGAATTGAGTTCTGTAAGATTTAACTACAAAGAAAAGTATAACCCCCAGTAAAAATTTCCCAAGCATGTCCCAAAACAAAGAATCTACAAATCCTTGAGAGCTGGCTATGGATTTAAATATAACGGCATTGATTGCATAAAAGAATGATGAGCCAACCATTAAAAGAATTAACTTCTTTTTAAGATGGTACCGCTCAGTTTTAACATCAATAGAAATTATCAAACTTCCCAAGATAATTGTAATAGAGGCAATAAACTGGTTCATAGTAAGCACTTCACCCAGAATAGCGAACCCTAGCAAGAACCCGAACACAGGGATTAGTTCGAAAAAAGGTACTACGTAAGAAGCTTCGTCGCTATCCATCGCATACAAATAAAGCAAAATGGCCAAGGTTAACAAACCACCATTTCCCATCAACGCTAATCCTTGAAGGAG
Organism: uncultured Candidatus Saccharibacteria bacterium; assembly: GCA_964561085.1. Lineage (GTDB taxonomy): Bacteria > Patescibacteriota > Doudnabacteria > UBA920 > UBA920 > UBA920. Next base: position 117,972 of record CAZLNP010000002.1, on the reverse strand, counting down.
GCTTACAGAGCTTAGTACATTAGGGCTAATTAGAAAAATAATCGGAAGAGCTATAAAAGCAAAGAGCGCTGAAAATAGAATCAACGCCCCTACTGTGCCACCCTTAATGTATTTAGAAAGTAAAAACTTATCAAAATGATTGACTGCGGAAAGTAGTATCGGATTGATTAAAGCAATTAAAAACCAGTTCATACTTTAAGGCTTAGGTTTAAGATTATCAAAATTAGTGTTTATTTTTGTTTCTGCCTGCAATTCATACTCATCAATTATAGTTAAAATTTTAATGGAAAGCAACAATTTTTTGGCCTAGTCAACAGTAGAATAAAAGATATCCACAAAATCATGTTATAATGATTAAGTAATAAATTAGTCAAAAAAATGACTGAAGCTCCAGAGAAACAAAAGAAAATCTTAATGGTAGAAGACAACATCGCCATGCGCGATATTGTTGTTCACAAACTAGCCGCTAATGGATTCATCGTGAAAGAAGCTGCCGATGGCCAACAAGGCATTGATTTAATCATTTCCGAACGTCCTGACTTAGTTCTATTAGACCTGATGCTTCCTGAAGTTGATGGCTTTCAAGTCCTAGAAAAAATTCGTTCCCACGAAGATAAGCAAATTGCTTCTACTCCAATTATCGTCCTATCTAACCTTTGGAGTAATAAAGATATTTTAAAAACAAAAGCGCTTAAAGTTCAAGCTTACTTAGTAAAAGCTTATTTCACCACTGAAGAGATTCTCAAGAAAGTAAATGATATCCTCGCCAACCCTACAGTGACCGCAGAAACTCCTGCTGAGGCTGGTGCTCCTAAACTTAACTAAGCAGCAATCTACAAAACTAATCAATTTAAAAGCCCCGCATTAGCGGGGCTTTATTTTATCTTCTAATTCAGGATTATAGGATAGCGTCCTTAGCAGCTTTAGCTACTGTGAACTTGATAACTGTCTTAGCAGCGATTTGAATAGTTTCGCCAGTTGCAGGGTTGCGTCCTTGGCGAGCATCACGATGCTTCTTCTTCAACTTACCTAGACCAGGAAGTGTGAATTCACCGGACTTCTTAGTTTCTTTGTAAGCCAATGCAACGATTGCATCAAGCATTTCTACTACTTCTTTTTTTGTCTTGCCAGTTGTTTCTGCCAAGGCTACTAAAGTCTCTGACTTAGTCATGTTTGTATCCTTAAATCCTAAGCTCTAATAATTTAGCGCATGGATTTGATTAATAAGTTTTTTCCTAATTGATTTATGGAAAAATTGATTACGACTTCATATTATACAAAATCCCCTGTAAAATCAAGGTTTTTTCTGATCATGTCAAGGGTTTGCTAAGAAAACTTAAGAAAATTTATTGTTGCTAACAAAAAAATGGCTTATTTAAGAGGTTTTTCAAATAAATAAAATCTTTATGCAGATTTTATCTGACTAATGTTAAATTTCAATAATGAATGAATTAGAAAGTTTCGAAATTTGGAATAAGAAAAAACAAGAAATGCATTTCGGTAAGCCGACAAGGTCCTTTCCGAAAATCAGGGATGTTTGGATAGCTTCAGTCGGTAAGAATATTGGCTATGAACAAAATGGGAAAGGCAGTGATTTTCTTAGACCTGTTCTAATTATAAAAAAATTTAATAGGAACATGGTATGGGTTGTACCATTAACATCTATGCAAAAGAGTTTAGACTTTTATTACAATTACGTAGATAACAACAGCAATCAAGTCGCAGCCGTATTAGCACAATTAAAATTACTGAGTACTAAAAGACTTTACAGAAAATCTTATGTTTTAAAAGAAAAAGAATTCAGTCACGTCATTCAGAGGTTAAAAAATATGCTCAGTGTATAAAGCCGAAACCCGCTCTAATTTTAGAGCGGGTTTCTCGGAGCCCGAAGGTGCTTTTATACTCCTATATTAACTTTTCTTGCTCTTCTTGTCAATATTAATTTACTCAACCAACTTCGCAACAACAACATATCTTTGCAAAGCAGTTCCAACCGGATACGATGTTTGCAAGCTAAGCAGTTTTTCCTTACGCTCCCCTTGCTCTAACACGCTAACATCATTATTACTCACCACTTTCTTATCGATTACAGTGTATTTAAATTCTTGTCCATCAGGATTACTTATGCGAATCTCAGCGCCCATTTCAATTCGTGGCAATAGAGCAAATACAGTCTTGTAATTTCCCTTGGCAAAAGCAAAATCTGACGAGTGGCCAAAGTAGTAGGCATTACCTAATTCCCCCGCCACAGCGGTGCCTGGGAAGTGCACAACGCCATTCTGAAGCGCTTCTTGATAAGAATCTTCATTAGATTCTACAGATTCTACAATTGGCGCTGAAATACCCAAACTTGGAATATTAATAGTATTCGGGGAAACCTTGGCTTCAGACCCCAGGTCATCCCCTACAGGAGCTTGTTCTACAGAAGAGTCAGGACTACTAAAAGTAAATTTAATTTGCTGCCATAAAAAAGGAGCATTCAATAAACCGAATCCAAGAATGACTAAAACTATTACTAAAGCGATCTTTTTTATCATAGTTAATTTGACCATGGTTAAGGTGGGAAAATAAAAACTACCCTCTTTCGAAGGTAGTTTTATTATAGCAGTTACAGCTTGCTAAAAGTTAGCCTAGGCTTTCTTCACAGCAAGTTTACGGAAGTATAACATTGGAGCTGCTAATAGAACGATCATTAGCAATGCCCATGTTGGGCTTCCTGTACGAGGCAATGTAGTAGCGCCTAATACTTGGCCAACTGGATCTGATGGAGTGTTAGTAGAGTCACCCAAAACAGTTGGAACAAGTGGAGTTTCATCGTCATCAGAAGATGAACCAGATCCACCGGACCCACCAGAACCGCCGCCGCCATTTGTAGTGTAGTTACCAAACTTTAATTGTTGGCCTACGTAAGCTACGAATACTGTATCAACAGTTGCAGCTTGAGCTGTCTTGATGAAGAGTGAACCAACAAGAGACTTCTTCTCATCAGCATTGTTGAAGACACAGTCTGCGCCACCAACATTAATGTAATATTCGTGTCCCGCTACAGCAGGTTCAGTTTGTGTGTATCCATCAGGAATTTCACGAACGATGTAGCAACCAGCAGGAATTAGATCAAATGAGTATAGACCATTTGCATCAGAAACATCAGTAGCTACTTCTGCTTCATCTAGGTCAGTTCCAGCATCTTCACCATCTGGAGTTGCTTCTAGCAGCTTAATTGTCATTCCAGGTAATGCAGATTCACCACCATCTTGAGTGCCATCTTGATCTGAATCTGTGTAAACTAAACCATTAACAGAGTAGCGTTCATCATCGCCACCATCTGGACATTCGTAAGTAATAGTATCTAGCTTGTAGATTACACCAGTTGGGTTGTTTGTTTGATCAAACGCATAGTTCTTTACAGCGAATTCCAAAGTATGAGTACCAGGAGTTAACGCTAACGGAGCAGTATCAACTACAGTAGAGAAGCTATCATTGAAACCAATGAACGCTTCGTCTAGGAACACACTAACTTCATTGTCTGCAGCGAAGTGCAATACTGGAAGGCTGATGTTTGTAGCGCCAGCTGGAATAGTAAAGGTGTGTTTGAATAATCTCCAAGAATCAACTGAACCATCGTATCCAGGTCCGCCTGCAAGAGTAGGCTGAGTTGAATCGTTGCTTATGTATACTGCGCCAGAACCAGCAATGTCAGGATCATTGATAGATCCATCCCATGCTCCTGCGTACCCAGTAGGAGCTGCAGGTTGTGCAACACCAGTAGTGCCAGAAGGATAGTTATTAGCGTTATTCAAAGCAATTGGAGCTGGACCACCCTCTTTCAAACCAGAGAAGAAAGTTGCAGCACCGCTAATTACATTAATAGGAGCAACAGTACATGGTCCAATATCTTGACAATCTTCACCAGTACAAGTGTTAACTAGTACGAATGGATTTTCATTCAAGTTTGTACCAGGTTCGTATGGTTCGTTAACAATTACAGTAGAACCATTACCACGTTCGTTTTCCCAACCTTCTTGCATTGTTTCGCCAAGAGTGTAAGTCCCAAATGGAACACCATCAATAGTCACACAGCCATCTGCACCAGTTGTGCCCTGGTAGATTGGATAAATTTTAACAGTTAGCTCGCCAACATTATCACCATACCAAGCTGGGCTCATGTCTGCAGGATTGCCGCTAGCCGCATCGTAAACACGGAAATTAGCAGTAGTTCCAGTACCAGTCATTACCAAGCTGTACTTGTGATCTGGTTCACCAGAGTAAGGACCCCAGTTTACGAATGCTTGGTTAATTTGAGTTTCTAGTAGGTCATCTGAATAACCACCTTGTGGTGCAGCTAGGACAGTAGTCCAACCATCTGGAGTAGTAAAGCTAGCATCAACAGTTTCAAATCCACGGTTCTGCCATTCCCCTTCTATTTCAACAACATATTCTTGTCCTGCTTCAAGCACATCGGTGGTAGTTTCACCTGCAACGTCAGCGGAGTCAACGTCAAGTGTTTCTAAGTTATCTCCTTTTAAGTAAACATTCCAACCTGGCAACGGAGTACCTTGATCGTTTACCTTACAAATTTTTACAGTAGATTCACAGTTGTTAGTACATCGGTTAACTAGAGTAAAGTTTTCAGTTGGCATATCGACAACTGCATTAGTGCCCTTACCAGATACATTAACCCAACCATCTTTCATTAGTTCATCAAGATCGTAAGTACCGTAATCAACATCTTGTAAAGTCACACAACCATTTTGGCCAGTAGTGCCTTTAACAATAGGATAAATATCAACAGTTAAGCTTCCTGCGTTATCTGCATAGCTATTTCCATCTTCAATATAGAAAGATAGCGGAGCCAAAGCAGCAACATTCTTGAAAGCAGCATACTCATGGCTAGATTCATATTCAGTACCCCAGTTGAAGTTAGCACCGTCAACACGAATGCCTAAGTAGCCACCGTAACCAGCACCTAGATCAAGATTTCGTACCCATGGCAAATGTGCCCCAGAGTAGAAGCTAGAGTCAATGCCAGCATCGGAAGGCTGACGTTCAGAATATGCAGCGTCACTAATGTCGCCTGCGCTGCCTGCGCGGTATGTGTATGTTCCAGAAGCTTCTAGAACGTAGTCACCAGCAGCAAGAGGATCAGACAAAGCTGGAGTATTAGAAGTTCCAGAAACCACTACTGTATCTGCGATTGGACCTTTCAAGAATACATCCCATCCAGAAAGTGGATTTTGGTTTTGATCTAATTTACAGATTGTTACATCTGATAGACATTCTTCTTTTACGCTAACGTCGTCTAAGAAAGCACCTAGAGAATTTCCAGTTCCTAGATCGGTCAAACTCAAACGAGTTACACCAGAAGTAGCTGTGAATGTGTATGTATGTTTTGTCCAAACTGTTTGTGAGTTAGCAGAGCCATCTTCGATGATAGTATCTAGTACAGTTGAGCCCATTTTCACTTCAGTCTTATTTTCAGAAGTTCCAGTTCCTGGACGAGGTGATGTCCACAGACTTACTGTGTATACGCCACCATTTTTAGTAATAAGGTCTTGGAAAAGTGTCGCAGATGCATCTTCACCGTCTGGACCACTAGAAGGACCAGCCCAGTCAGAATCAATTTCTGTATGCTGATTACCGCCGTGAGAGTTCCAAGAGTTCACGCCTTCGTGCAATTCAGCTTTCGCTTTTGCTGGAGCTCCGCTTGGACGAACCCAGTCAACAGACCAGCCTAAGCCAGCAGCGCCTGAGTCAAAAACCTGCCACTTGTTACCGTCAGTTACTTCAGGAAGTTCAAAACCACCATTAGTTACTAATTCAAGTCCACAAGGAGATGCAGTTTTTAATTTGTTAATAACTGTATGAGTACAATCAATTGAGCGCTGTCCTTGAGGGTCTGGCACAGGACAAACTGGATTAACAGCATTACCAACAGTTGCAGGATCCACTTCCCAACCAACCGGCAAACCAGTTTCTTCTACTTTGATTGTTTCGTCTGTGTAGCTGTTTACAATGCCACTACAAGTCAAAACACCTTGTGCATCGTAAGTACAAACATCTTGATTCTGATTTTCAGTAGTTACAGTGATTGTAATATCATCTTTGTTATCTGGTGCAGGGATTGGCTGACCAGCAGAGTTTTGCCAAACTTTTTGAATCGCTACTTTAGAAGCAATTCGTGGAGGAGCTGGTTCAAAGTCATATGTTGTAATAAGTGTAGTTTTAGACACTACTACTTTATCTAAATATCCATCTAAACCAAGGTCAGATGCAGAAGTATCCCCTACGTTAAGGGAGAACATACGAATGTTGGATCCAGCGCTCATGCCTTCCATAGCCGCAGGAGATGCAGGACAAGCAAACGGAGAAGATCCGCTCTGAGTTACAGGGTAAGTTAAGTTAGGGTCAAAAGAAACAGTTGTATAGCTACCAGTAGAACCGATAGTAGGAACTACATTGTATCGACAGTCATAGAACTTATTATCTGGAGACACACCGAAGTTTGCATATACATTCATGTAGAACTGCTCTTCTTGAGTAGCTAATCCACCGGCACCAATCTTAAAGTCGTAGTAAATTCCAGTGATGGTAGAAATTGGTGAGTTGATGAAGTTTTCAGCAACCATTTTGTCTGCAGCTGTCGCACCAATTGGCAAAATGTTTAAGCTACCAGAACCAATGCTTGCATTCCCAGTGTTAAAAACATATGGAGTATCTGTAGAAGCATCACGGTTAAACATCCATCCAGGAAGGTTTTCACCAGCTGATGTGTTCTGATTAACAATTATTGTTTCTGTTGGGATTGCTTGAGGTACTTGGTTTAAAGAGTCACAGCCCAAAGCTGGAACTGGATAAACATCACCGTGGCCAAGATGACCTTGCAAAGCATTTGAATTGAAAGTTAGAGACTGATATGTCCCATTTCCTTCCAAATGACAAACGGTCACAGTTGGTGCAACAGCGGCTAATGCATCTACCGGGGCAACACTGCTAAGAATTAATGAAAAAACCGCAACAAAAGCCATAGCTTTACCCAACCACATACGGTTGAATTTAGATACAGTCTTTCTTGCGGAATCTGGTACGACATGAGTACTAAATCTCATGCGATAGCGGGCTTGTGCCGCTGTAGGTTCGCTTTTGCTCATCTGTTTAGTCTGTTTAATTATTACAATAATAGCCCTTCTTTATGAGGACTTTATTAAAAATTGATTGATCTATGCTAGTAATATGGCACTCTGAGCAATAATTGTCAATATTGACTTTATTTAAGCGGGATGTTGTAATGTATCTTCAAAAATATTTCCCTATAAAAGAAACAAAAAACTCCCCTTTCGAGGAGTAAACAGATACTAAAAATCCTAACCTTTATCTAGCGAACGCATCTGAGCTGAGCATTCGACATGCGAAAGCGAAACTAAGTGAGCTGATAAATGGTTAGGATTTTTGTATATAAATTAACGCTTAGCCCATTGAGGAGCACGACGCGCACCACGTAGACCTGGCTTCTTACGTTCTTTCTTACGATCATCACGAGTTAGAAAACCATTTTTCTTTAGAACGTTTCTCATGTCTTCATTCATAGAAGCCAATGCTTGAGCGATTCCATGACGAATAGCTTCGGTTTGAGCATTTGTACCGCCACCATTAACGCTAGCCAAGAAGTAGAAATCACCTAGTAATCCAACTAGAGCCAATGGACGGATAGCAGTAGTACGTAAGTTTTCTGTATCAAAGAAAGCTTCTAGTTCTTTCTTGTTAACTTGGCTCTTTTCAGATCCGGCAAACAAGCGAACGTTAGCAACTGCAGTCTTACGACGGCCAGTAGCATATACGTAACGGCCCTTAGGTAGAGTTGGCTTTTCAAAAGTGATCGCAGGTTCAACAGCAGTTTCTACTGGAGCAACTGGAGCAGTCTTACGAACTGGCTTAGCCACTTCTTCAGCAACAGCTTTCTTAGCTGCTGGCTTCTTTGCTGCAGCAACCTTCTTAGCAGCTGCTGGCTTCTTTGTAGTTGTAGTTTCTGTAGCCATATTATTTAGCGATTACTTTCTTAGCTTCTTTCTTAGTGGTGTTATAAGTGTGGGAAGTTCCTTTAACCATCTTCATGCGAGATAGAATAGTCTTACGGAATTTGATGTCATCGATCATTGACCATACTGCTTTACGAAGAACTGTTTCTGGGCTACGAACGATTTCATCTTTCAAAGTCTTTGTCTTCAAACCGCCTAAGTAGCCAGAGTGATGATAGTACTTCTTTTGTTCAATCTTACGACCAGTGAACTTCATCTTATCAACATTAGTCACTACAACGAAATCACCCATATCCATATGTGGAGTAAAATCACGCTTGTGCTTACCACGAAGAAGGTTTGCAACCTGAGTTGCAATACGTCCCATTGGCAAAGTAGAAGCATCGATTTCATGCCATACACGAGTAACTGTTTTCGGTAATGTAATTTTCTGATTCTTTAACATATTATTCTACAAACTCCAATACGGCTTTAGACTTACCGGCTTTAGGATCATTTAATTTAATCATACGTACATATCCACCATTACGGCTTGCGTACTTTGGTCCATATACTTCAAGAGCCTTTGCTGCTGCATTCTTAGTTAGCTTAGAAAGAATCTGACGACGGTTGTGCAAAGAATCAACTTTAGCACGAGTAATGATTCGTTCGATGTAAGGCTTTACAGCGCGAGCGTTAGAGTAAGAGGTTTCAATACGTTCATAAAGAATCGCGGAAGACGCTAAAGTACGTAACAGCTTTCTGCGATGGTCCATTCCCTTACCGAATTTTTTCTTGTTTAAGTGTCTCATGCGATTAATTAATTACGTTTACAATATTAGCTTTGATTACGTCCCAATACTTCTAGAATTTCAGTGATAGTCTTTTCACCTAAACCAGCAGTATTAGTGATTTCATCATTGGTTAAGCCTTGAAGTGCTTCTACTGAACCGATACCGGCTTTAGTCAAAGCATTCTTAGCACGATTAGAAAGGTTTAATTCATCTAGGCTAGTGCCGTTTTCAACTTGAGCAGTAGCTTCGAAAGTAGGTTCAATTGCTTCAGATCCATCATTCTCCATTACAGATTCTTCAACAGCAGGAGTTGCCATCATTTCAATACGAGCAGCACCTTCGTTGTTAAATAACATTGAGAAGTGATCCACTAGAATGTGAGATGCAATATCGATAGCTTCTTGACCAGTGATAGTTCCATCTGTTTCCATGCGAAGTACCAATTTGTCGAAGTTAGTAATTTGACCAACACGAACGTTTGATACATCAAAGAAAACTGAACGAACTGGAGTGTAGATAGCATCGATAGAAAGCATTCCAGCTTCTAGCTTTTCTTTACCTTCACGAGATTCTACAGGAACATAACCGCGACCTTGTTCAACGATGATCTCCATGTCGAAGTCTGCGTTTTTGTTATCTAGGGTACAAATGTACAAGTCTTTGTTTACCACTTCAACTTGGTCTGTACCTTCGATCATTTCTGCAGTAACCACACCTTCACCCTTAGCTTGTAGCTGTAGACGAACTGGTTCGCGAGAGAAGCTACGCAATCGGAGTTGCTTTAAATTCAAAATAATTTGAATTACATCTTCTTTTACGTTTGGAACAGTTGAGAACTCGTGGTCAACATACTTGATCTTGACCGCAGTCACAGCTGCACCTGGCATAGAAGATAACAACACACGACGCATTGCATTTCCGATAGTAACACCAAAACCTGGGTAAAGAGGTTCTAGAGTAACTTCGTAAGTATTGCCGCCTACGTTTTCGACGCGGGCTTGATTTGGTAATGGAATTTGTTCCATATAAACCTTCTTTTTGCTGCTGTTGGGCTCTGTCTTTATTCCAAACGTCCAATAATCTTGCGGGGGCGATCCCTTGGCAGCAATTAATTAAAAATTAATTTGATAATAAATTGAGGTGCTACTAAATTCTACTGTAGTGTTCAACAATCAACTGAGTATTGATCAAGTTTCCAATTTGATCTGGAGTTGGTACGGAAAGTACTTTACCAGATAAAGTTGTTGGGTTTAACTCAATCCATTCCTGTGACTTGAAACCTTTCATCTTCTCTTTACGAGCTTCCATGTACTTACCAGCTTTCTTGCTTTCACGAACTGTGATCACGTCACCTGGTTTTGTAGCATATGAAGGAATGTCTACGCGCTTGCCGTTAACTTCAAAGAATCCATGATTTACTAGCTGACGGGATTGTGCTCGAGTTTCTGCGAAACCTAAACGGAAAACAATGTTATCCAATCTTAGTTCAAGCATTTCTAGCAACAAGTCACCGGTAACACCTGGGCGGTTGATAGCTTTGTCGAAGTAACGAAGGAACTGCTTTTCAGCAACACCGTAGTTGATCTTCGCCTTTTGCTTTTCGCGTAACTGCATACCGTATTCAGAAATACGTACGCGGTTTGCACCGTGTTGCCCTGGAGGCGTTGGACGGCGTTGCATAATGCGAGCATCTTTTTCAGTGAATGCAAATCCTAAGCGACGCGCTTTTTTAACTTTTGGTCCTGTATATCTCATATATTAGTTATTGCCTAAACGCGGCGCACCTTCTTTTGGCGAACGCCACCGTGAGGGGTAGGAGTACGATCCTTAATCGTCAAAACTGTAAGGCCAGAAGCTTGTAGAGCACGAATCGCTGATTCACGTCCTGAGCCAATACCTTTAATAAAAATTTCTACTTCTGTTAGGCCACGTTCTTTAATTCGTACCAAAACGTCTTCCATGGTTTTGCCACCAGCGTAAGGAGTAGATTTCTTTGATCCTTTAAAACCAGCTTTACCAGCACTTCCCCAAGCAAATACATTACCCAACGGGTCAGTTGCAGCAATAATAGTATTGTTATAAGTAGAGTTGATGAAGATCTTTCCTTTAGGAATTTTGATCTTGGATCGCTTCTTCTTGCTGCCTTTAATCTTGGAAGCTATTGCAGCTGCCGGAGATGCAGATTCAGCAGCTTTTGCAGCTAGTTCAGCAGAAACCTGAGCAGCAGCATCAGACGCAGATTCAGTTGTTAATTCTTCTTCTAATTTCATAGTTCTATAATTATTTCGGGGGTTTAGGTCTTTTCTGCTGATTTCTTACGTCCTGATCCAGCTGTACGACGAACGTTTCCGTGGCGAGTACGAGAGTTGGTCTTAGTACGTTGACCGCGAACCGGTAATGAACGGCTGTGGCGGTTGCCACGATAAGATCCAATTTCCTTTAAGCGCTTGATGTTTAGTAGAACTTCTTGGCGAAGGTTACCTTCAGTCTTTACGTTCTGATCAATATATTCACGCAACTTATTCAAATCATCTTCAGTTAGATCTTTAGTGCGGATGTCTGGACTTACTTTAGTAAAAGCAAGAGCTTTCTTTGATAAAGTTGGTCCTACTCCAAAAATGTACTGAAGTGAGATTTCTATTCTTTTTTCGTTCGGAATGTTTACTCCGGCGATACGAGCCATACTGTTATTCTTAGTTAATTAGAAAATGCGCAAAGCACTTAGCCTTGACGCTGTTTATGTTTCGGTACATCACAAATAACGTAAACACGACCGAATCGCTTTACGATTTTACACTTCTTACACATTGGTTTTACACTTGCTCGTACTTTCATTTGTAATCCTTGCAAGCCTCATATCCCCATCAAAAATGATAGTAGATGGCGCAATTCAGGGAGCTCAGTTTTTTGTAAAAACTTGGGTTCCCGCAGCTTTTGAGGCCGCTAAATATTTATAAAATAGATAACGCGGACATTCGTAGATTGGCTATTAACTAGCGTAATCGACGAGTAATACGTCCTTTTGATAGGTCGTAAGGAGTCACTTCCAACAAAACTTTATCACCTGGTAACACTCTAATCCTGTGGATTCGCATTTTACCTGCCAAATGGCCGATAATTACCTGTCCTGAGTCCAATTGAACGCGAAAAACTGCGTTCGGCAAGCTTTCAATAACCTTGCCTTCAAGTTCAATTGTCTGTTTATTTGGATCGTTGCTGCTCAAATGATTGAGTTTTCTTAGGAAATTTAACTTCTCTGACTTAACTGGTTAATTTTAACACATCTTCGAGTTTTGTCAACATATTTGGACTAAAATTTAAGGCCTTTCGGGATTATTGACTAAATTGTCATTATGTTCCATAATATTTTCGTAAACCTACGCGCAACATTTACCCGTACGCACCACTTGTGTAAATCCTTGAGGAGGGAACCATGAAATTTACTTTTACTCAATTCTTTCAGACAGCTCTGTGTTTAGGAATGATAGCGATAGGACTCACAGCCTATCTTTCGATAAAGAACGTTCCTAACAAGTCCAAGATAACACCTAGCAGAACTCCTACTGCTATAACTGCTCAGAAAAGCTTTGATCAGACTAAGCAACCACTTACTTTCACTTTTGAGGTAAGTGACGGATACCGGATCATTTGGACCAATCCCCCAAAGAAGATTAGCTGGATGTTAACATCAGAGCAAAAATTCAAGTGGCTGAAGAATCGTTAGATGAAGAGTTATTAATAGTTTCGCAAAAGACCTGCCCAACTTTATGGACAGGTCTTTTCATTTAGTTCTTCTATTCGCGAATTTCCAAGTTAATCTTACTGCCAAACCTGGGTAAACTAGATTGCCACGCTGGCTGAACTGAAATCTCTACTCTATCAATATCTGTATCTGAAAGAATTAAATCTGATGCTTCCTGCTTGCTCTTACCAGTTAGCTTATTCTTTAAATCACTCGGCTGGATATTAGGCTTAGCGTTAGACTCGTAATGTAAAGCTAATTGCATAATGCCATTCTGAGCATCTAGATTCTTAATTTTGTAAATGACAGTATCCTTTTCCAGCTCTTGGAGATTTTTCCCTGCTCCCAAAGACATTAACAATCTTTGGCGGATCATATTTTTTAAACCATTTTCATCGAAGGCCAAACCAGTTACTACGACTCTTAATTCAGCGGAGAAACTTTGTGCTTCTGTACCTTCTGCTTTATCTGGTGTAAAAGAAGTTACGCTCACATTGTATGCGCCTTCAACTAGTTTTACATTGCTGCCAGCTAAGTTAGCATTGATGCCATCAACAACTTTCTTAGTTAGTTCTTTTTGCGCTCCATCTAAATCTTCTTTAGAGATGGCAGATACAAAGCGTGAGTTTCCACCAATAACTTGCGTGACAGTTTTAGCATATAGCCTTTGTGGTTGACTACCGAATGCTTGGTTAGTAATTTCCACACGAGTACCGGCAGGGACATTAAATGACTCCCCTCCATCGGTTGCAACTATGTCTGCAACAGTTGCATTAGCATCGTTTGATGCATTAGTTAATGCTTTTACATTAGGTTGATCTTCTTTAAAAGTGTAAGTTTTACTGCCAACAGTTAGTGTGGTAGTTCCCGCTTTCAACGCCATTGGGCTACCAGTTAAATTATACAAAGCCACGCGCCCCTCTGCTTTACTACCTAACTCTTTTTTCCCGTTTGTTTGAAATGTATCTACTATGGTTTGATTTTCATCAACTGCTACTGCAGGAATTGCTAACTTAGAGCTATCGGCAACTTTAGTTTGAACATCGGCCATAACATCAATGTCTCGAGCAACTGTTTGAGATTTAGCGTACACAACTACGTTTGCGCTTGGGAGTACTACTAAAAGTAGCAATAACGCAATTATTAATGCTAACGCGATGAACCCAACAACATAAGCTCGATACGACTTACGTCGTTTTGGTTGAGTGACTTTAGAATCGGCTGGGATGTATACATTGTCGCTAGCGCGAACTGGCGCCACGAATCGAGTTTCGCTATGCGCCTTAGCGGATGCGCTAACAGGAGGGTTGGTACGAGTAGCGCGGCGTGGGATCGGGTCAGGTTCGACTGGTGCAACTCGCTGACTAGAAATTGGGCGCGCAATTTTTCGAACACGTGTTGGTGCTGACGATATAGACTCAGCGGGGGTTAAAGATTTTTTAGATTTTAACGCCGAAGTAGCAGCGGCTGCAGTTGCAGCGGCGGCGGAAGCGTCAGCCACTGTTCGAGGCACGCGCGTGGTGCGTGGACGAATATCTGAAAAAGAATTAGAGCGAGTTTTAGCCGGCATACGCTTTAATTCAAAACCAGCTTCTTGTGCATAATTTTGGCCGCGTTCATCCATAGTGAGGATGAAGGCTTTCTTATTAATCATATCTACCTGCTTCTTTAGAAGTCGCAGATTGATGCTATCAGAAAAAATGAAGCTCTTTTTTGGAAACACTAAAACCACGTCCGTACCTGATTCACGCTTAAGCTTAGCTATAACCTTAGCTACATCATCTTCCAAATTTAGATAAATAGTTTTTGCCATATCTAGGTTTCTTGGGTTTCCAATACTCAAAAAATCCTTTATTTCAAGGATTTTTAAGCTATTTCTATATTTATTCTAAAGATTTTCTGAAGATGGCGCAACTAGAGGCTTTTAGCGAAACTATAGCAATCCTTTTTGCTGCAAGCGCTTGGTGAATGAAATTTTCTTGCTGTTCTCTACTTGAGGCTGATCAAATGGATTTACACCGCGCAAAACTGATGAATAGACTGCGTACAGTTGCCAAAAAGCAATCAAGCTGGCTATTTCAACTTCATCGCGCTTAGTTATAATTTGATTTATAACCGGAATATTTTGCAGGCGTGCATCTTCTATAGTTGCATCACGTTCTGCTTGCAAAGCATATGAAAGCGGGATCCCGTTGAGAGCATCGAAGGTGTGATCTTTTAAAGAAATATTTTTTGCAGATTCTGGTACATTCGTAATGGCGTCATCCAAAGTTTTTTCACTAGAAATGAACCATCCAGCAATATTCTTTCTACCACCTAAGAAACGTTGATTTGTATGATGTTGCGATTCAGGAGCATGATGCGCAAAGTAAGTCTGACCTTTACCATCTTTTCCAAAACTCTCATGACACAACTGCACTATTAAACTACTCATCCCGAATAAGTGGGAGTCATAAATTGGCATGAAGACATCTACAATCCCCTGCTCTTCTAATTGGCAAGCAATACTTGCAGCGCGGAAGGCATCATTACTAGCTGTAAAATTTTGATAAACTTTTTGGCCCGCTGCGTGCATAGCGCGAATATCGAATCCACAAATTGCCGCAGGCACTAATGCAACTTCTGTTAAACCTGTGTAGCGCCCGCCAATTGGTTTATGCAGAACAGTTTTCGACTTAAGTTTTTCCGCAAGTTCTGCTAACGGACCGACTAAGCCGGTAATAAATAATAAAGGATAATCTGCGAATTGGAGCAGAGCTTCTATTTGCGTAACTGTTTCGCCAGACTTACTAATTGCAATTACTAGAGTTTCTTCAGGGGTTAAGAATTTCTTTAGTTCCAAAATATAGTCGGGGTCTACTGTGCTCAGCACGTATGCTTGTTTTGTAGACTTTTCTCGAAGGCCATGATAAATTCCGTAAAAACTAGAGATGCTTCCGCCATGCCCTATAATAAGAATATTTTTATAGTGAGTATATTCGTTGGCTAATTTCTCGATCTCATCAAAATTTATTTCTGCAGACAAAAAAGCAGGTGCTTCTGGTAATTTAGAAACATCAAGTTCTTTGGGTTCAGGACAATTGTAAAATTCTATTTTCATTTTTTGTTTTTAAATTTTGGGTTTCTATTTTTCTAATAGTTGTCCAGGACTCTTAAGCAAGGTAAGGAAATCAACATGGGCAAAGAAAATATTTTCTGGTAGGCTGTCCATCTCGAACCATCTCCATTCTTCACATTCTTCTGGTTCAAGATTTTGGAGCTCTCCATCAAAATCATCCGAAGTAAAAACCATTTGCAGATAGTGCTTTTTCTCGCCAGATGAGTTAACTTGAGACGGTTGGTTTATCGCTCCAATAAATTTTAGTTCATTAGCTACCAAGCTAGTTTCTTCTAATATCTCTCGCTTAGCGGCCTCAATAATTGATTCTCCAAACTCGACATGTCCACCTGGGAATCCCCATTGTCCCGCACCTGCTTTATTCAATCTTTTTCCAAGCAAAATTTTTCCTTCAGAAGTAAGGATTGTTGTAGCGCCAATATGGACAACGGGTTTATTCATAAAATTATTTACTCAATCACAGCTTTAATTCTGCGAACGCCAGCAGATACAGCTTCTTCTTTAGCGATGCGGAATTTTCCTACAAGACCTGTGTGTTCCACGTGTGGACCACCACAGAATTCTCGAGAAATTACATTGCCATCTTTGTCAGTTGCGGTATATATAGAAACGACATCAGCATACTTTTCACCGAATAAACCAATCGCGCCAAGTTCTTGAGCTTTTTCAAGAGGCATCATTTCTTGTTTCATTTCTGCATCCAAAGCAATCCATTTGTTTACCAAGTCCTCAACTTGCTTCTTTTGCTCATCAGTCATCTTTTGTGGATACGTAAAGTCAAAACGAGTTCGTTCTGAAGTGATGTTGCTTCCTTTTTGCCATACATCTGGTCCGAGTACATCACGTAACGCTTTTTGTAGTAAGTGAGTAGCAGTGTGGTAGCGAACAACTATTTCACTATGATCAGCCAATCCACCTTTAAAAGTTCCTGCGGAAGCAGTTCGTGACAAATCTTGATGAGCGCGGAAACCTTCTTCAAATTCTTTACGATTGACCTCTTGGCCAGCCGCAGTCGCCAACTCTTCTGTCAGCTCCAACGGGAAACCAAAACTCTGATACAAATTAAACGCATCAGTGCCAGAAAGTTGACCTTGCTTTTGGAAGATTTTTTCGAATTCACGAAGACCTTTTTCAACAGTATTACCAAATTTCTTTTCTTCAGTTTCTAACAATTCAAAAATCTTTGCGGAGTTAGTTATGAGTTCTGGATATGCGTCGGAATATTCAGCCATCACTTTGCCTACCAAACCTTTTAACCATTCACCCTGCAAATTTAAAGTGCGGGCGTAAACCATTGAACGACGAAGTAATCTACGTAAAATGTAACCTCTTTCTTTGTTTGAAGGCTCTACACCATCACCTGCAATAAAAACGCTAGCGCGAATATGGTCTACAATAATTCTTGCTTGGCGAAGTTCATCACCACTTAGGATTTCTTGAGACTTACCGATGACGTCGAACATGCCAGTGAAAAATTCTGTATCATAAACAGAGCGGTGACCATTTAATACAGCCACAACGCGATCAAGACCCATACCTGTGTCTACATTTTGTTTTTCAAGAGGAGTAAGTGATCCGTCAGCTTTTTTCTCAAACTGCATGAAAACATCATTCCAAATTTCTACCCAACGAGGATCGCTAGCAGTTTCTTGGAAATTTTCAGGAGCTGGCGTGCCATCGTCAATCCAGTAGAACATTTCGGTGTCAGGCCCGCATGGACCAGTTGTTCCAGCAATCCACCAGTTATCTTCTTTTGGAAGTTTTGCAATGCGCGCTTCTGGAACCCCAAGAGCTTTCCAATGATTGTAGCTTTCTTCGTCGAATGGCGCGTCTTCATCACCAGCAAAAACTGAAAAAGCTAAACGGTCCAAAGGAATCCCTAACCATTTTTCATCTGTTAAAAATTCATAGCTCCACTTGATTGCATCTTCTTTGAAATAGTCTCCAAAACTCCAGTTACCAAGCATTTCAAAAAATGTCAGATGAGTGTTGTCACCGACTTCATCAATGTCGATAGTACGAATACATTTTTGTACATTAGCAACGCGAGTGCCACCTGGATGTTCTTGCCCCATCAAATATGGTACTAGTGGAAACATGCCTGCCATTGTGAAAAGCACGGAAGGATCATTTTCCGGGACTAGTGAACTTGAAGGAATAATTGTATGGCCTTTCTCTTTGAAAAATTCTAGCCATTTGTTACGTAAGTCTTGTGCAGTAATTTTTGTCATATATAACTAATTTTAGCGAAAATCTTTAGATTAAGCAAAGGTTATAGAATAATAAAAGCGCGAGCAGAATGAAGGGTATTCATTCTAATCGCGCCTGTCTCTAGCCACCAAGCAGGCGGCTTATTCTTCTAGAACTTCATCTTTGCACTCGCCCGCTTCCGAAGGATGGGACCCTGGTTCAAACTCTTGCTTGTGCCTATCCCGAATATCCCTACTCGGATTTTTAGGATCTTCTACCCACGCATCTGGATCTTGCTCGTCATCAGTATACACAGATTGTTCGCCTCCTTTATTGTCTTCTTCGTAATGATCATAGAATAAAAGATAAGTGCTCATCGTACTTACCTCCTTACATAGTTCGTATAAGAACAAAAAATTGTATCACAAAAAAGCCCTAAGATCAAGTCCCAGGGCTTTAAAACTTTTTACTTTGTCTTAGCTGTTCAGTATTTAACTATTTAGCCACTTCTTCTAATGCTTTTTGTAACTGCGGATCGCGATCATTTTTGGCATCATCTTCAGTTAGCTCAACTTTAATATCTGGTTCAAGGCCGCCATTATTTAAGTTCTTACCGCCAGGAGTAATCCACTTAGCAATAGTAACTTTTACAGCCATTTCATTATTTGGACCAAATGGTACTAGCTCTTGAACACTACCCTTACCGAAACTCTTCTCTCCAATCAACTGAGCAATCCCATTGTCTTTCAAAGCGCCTGCTAATATTTCTGCGGCACTAGCAGAACCGCCATTAATTAATACAACAGTCTTAAATTTACCAAGTCCATTTCTACCGTCAGAGTTATAGATAATTTCATCTTTTTCACTATGATCTTCTTTAACTATTAACTTACCTTTTTCTAACCACTCAGATGCAACGGCTACGGAAGTTTCTAGGTATCCACCTGGATCGTTTCGCAAATCTAATACAATTCCAGCAGGATTATTTTTTTGGATATCTGCTACAGCAGCATTGAACAAACTTTCAGTATCATCCCCGAAACGAGAAAGTTTAATTACCGCAATCCGTTTTCCACTAACTTCTTGATATGAAAGCTTTACGCTCTTAATTTCAATCTTCTGGCGAGTTATGGTGACATCAAAACTCTCTGTGCCGCCTTCACGGAAAATATTTAAAGTAACTTGAGAACCTTCTTCTCCACGGATCTTGTTAGCGGCTTGTTCAGAAGTCATTTCTGATGTGTCTTCCCCGTTGATCTTCAAAATATAATCTTTAGCTCTTAGGCCAGCCTTCTCTGCTGGGCTCTCTTCCAAAGGTGCAACAATAACAATTCCACCTTCACCTTCACCAATTTCTGCACCAATTCCTGAGAAGCTTCCTTGTAACTCAGTTCTAAAATCAGCATAGGCTGTTGGGTCAAAGAATTGAGTGTATTCATCACCAGATGCTGAAATGGCTCCAGCGATAGCGCCATAAAGAATTTTCTGTGGATCGATATTTCCAGAATCAATGTACTTATTCTGAACAATTTTAATTGCCTCCCAAAGCAAACCATAGTCTACTTCTGTTGGAGTACTACCTTTATTAACAACTGAAAAAGTTTTACCATCTATTGAGTAACCGCGTGAACCTGAAATGTATCCAACACGAAAAGCACCGCCAATAACAACAAAGGCAATTAACGCGCCGAGAATCCATTTTTTTAGTGGGTATTTTGGCAAACACGGAGGTCTTTGACCAGGGTCGCTACTTACTTGAGGTTGATTAGAAATTGATTCAAAATTATCCATAAATATTTTTATAAATTAACACTTGATTATTATACCACCATTCACTGAGCTAACTCTTATTCGCTATCGACTTCTGAAAAACTTTCATATTTTGCAAATATCAGTCCGCTAATAGCTAAAGATACGAACACATATTGCAGAACTCTATCGTTTAAGATTGTAAGATCGAAGACTCCGTACGCCAAAATCCACACGAAAGCCAATCCCAAGCTAACTACCAGACTAGAATACAAAGTCATCTCAGCACCATGCTTTTTAATAAATTTCCAGAGCTTTTCAAAATACTCCCACCAATATAAAGCAAATGCGAGCAAGCCAGCGAAGCCAAGCTCTACTAATAGTTGCAAATACAAACTATGCGCTGTAATAAAACCTTCTGGCAAGTTATAACGCAAATTCTTCATCGCTGAAAGTTGTTCGTAAGTCGCGTTTTCAGGAATCGACGAAACAATCGAAGTAATGAAATTTCCATACCCTACCCCAAAAGGATGTGAGGCTGCAAACATGGCGCTATTCTTCCAAATTTCTAATCTACCAGCGTTAGAACTTTCAGATAGATCATAAATACTTCCAGCGCGATCTAAGAAATTGTCATTCACATCGAAGGTGCGAACAAAGTTTAAACCTTTTGAAACTAAAGGTGATACGATGAACAAAGCAATGATCATCGCGTAAACAATTAGCATTTTTTTAAAGAAGGGTTTAATGGGTCCGCGGAAATAGAAAAGTACTGCCAAACCAATTGGAGCAAGCATACTCGCCCACACGCCACGAGTACCACTAGCCATTACGCCGAATCCTGCCAAGAAAATACCAGCCAACCAATATCTTTGATTAGCAATTACAGCTTTTGCACGATTCAAAAATGGAACTAAATACGCAAGCAAGAAAATACAAACAACGCCAAAAGCATGCGTGTCCGGCAAAATTCCAAACATACGAAGAGCCTGATTACCGCCCGAAGCTGAGAACCAAGAGTTCGAATACGCCAAAACGTTCCCTAATGGTATGCCATAGTACAAACTAGAAACCATTGTCGCCCAGTACTGCCAGAAATAGTATGGCATTGCAAACAATGTAGAGAGGTACTGAACAAAGCCCAACGCAACCATGATTATTAATGAGTAGCGCGTATAACGAATAAGTTGTTTCAACTTAGACTCATCGGTGACAACATTAACTATAACTATGTAGAACAAATAGACGTTCACCAAAAACAAAATCTGCTTTAAACCATGAATTGGGAACCTAGCAATTAACAAAGAGCAAAACGCGAGTGCCAAAAATAATATTGCGACTTTATCCCAGGCTCGTAGCCGCGAGTTAATTCTACTAAATGCGTGCGATACAATTTCGCGAAACTTGGCACCAGACATTGGTCCATCTGAGTTCCAACGCTTAATAGCAAAAAACTTTAATAACCACGCGCGCTGACTCACCAGCAGTCTCATCAACCAAACAATGAACAAAAAAGCAAAAAGTGGACGCCACATTGGCAAATTAGCCAAAAGCGGATTCGGTAATACAACAAAAAATGGAATTGAAACAATCATCAACAACACACTATTAAATGGTGTTGCAAATAGTATGAAGCCGGCCAAAAGTAAAGCGTTTACAATAGCCACTTCGTTCGGCCAAGTACCGACGGCCATTAGACCAACACTAATCAACTGCCACAAAACTAGCGCAGCGATAATTTTTTGAGTTGTAGTTTTAAAATTCATATTTATTCTATTTTTTAGCAGCTTCTTCTAATACGGCCAAGGTTTCTCTAGCACATTTTTCCCAGCTGAATTTTGCTAACTGCCCTCTTCCCTTTGCAACTAATTCAGCACGCAATTCAGCGCTATTGAGAACTTTTAAGATTGCTTGCTTCATCTCTTCTTTACTCGTTGGGTCAAAGTATACTACGGCATCGCCCCCGACTTCTGGCAGACTAGAACTATTTGAGGTAGCTACTGGAACATTGCACTCAAACGCTTCAAGCAAAGGCATTCCAAAACCTTCATACAAGCTTGGGCACACGAACAAATCTGCTTTCTTGAACACAGGCCAACGGTCGCTATCTGAAATATGGCCTAAGTAAGCGACTATATCTTTATTATCATCTACTTTCCTTAAGATTTCCTGAAATTTCCAGCCCGGCTTCCCCACCACAACTAGTTTGTGAGGCAATTCAGGATGCTCAGCCTTCAACTCCTTAAACGCATCTATTAATAGTTCAAGGTTCTTACGAGGCTGCAAAGTAGATAAAAATAAAATGTATCTATCAGGCAACTTCGCTTTCACTTCCTCGGATAGCTCATTTGCAGCATTGGTATTCTCTGTGTACCCATGAGGAACAACAGCGATCTTTTCTGGATCAACTTGATAATGATTTATTAAGTCCTTCTTTGTAGATTCTGATATTGAAATAATTTTTGTTGCACCACGTCTGGCAAGCCATGAAAAAATCCGATGAAACTGCAACATGTACCAAGTAAAAACTTCTGGGTAATAAATCCAAGCGACATCATGTTCGGTGTAAACGCTTTTAGGATGGATTAAAGGCAAAGTTGATGCTGGAACAAATAGTACATCTGGTGGCGAAATGAACATCTCCCAGCTTAACCTAATCTGAGTCCAGAACTTTGGAAATGGAATAACTTTTAATTTGAAATTTTTAGGTAGATTTAAAAACCAGTCTTCTGGCTGGGTTTGTAAATAAAGGGTGTACTCGTTAGTACTATCAATTTTAGCCAATTGTAAAATGAGTTCTTTTACATAGTGCTCAACACCGGTCTTTACCCGGTTATTGGCTCTTTGGGCTTCTATTCCTATGTGCATATAACTTATTTTAGCACGAAAGGCGTGTTTTAATTTACATAGCCCTTGCCTGGAACCCAAGGACGGCGATCGTCTTCATCATCCTGATTTGAAACTTCTTGGAACTTCTCTGGGGCAATAATTTTTTGGCAAGTTTCTTGTACATCTTCTGGCAAGGGCTCTGGTACTATGTCTGTCTTATAGAACTTAGCTGCCTCAGCACTGATTTTTTTCAAAACAAAAAATTCATACCCAGAAGGTTGTTCCTTTGTAGCTTTGGCATACAAACCTCTAATTTCGTTAACTATCTTGCCATCAAGACAATTCTGAACTGCTTCTTCTAATCTATCTTTGTTAATAATCACTCCCTCAAAGCTCTCCGCTTCTGGTTTTTCTGCCGGTTTTTCTGCCGGGAGTTCTTCATCAAAAAAATTTGGTTGAAAGATTTCGTTTTCCATATCTGTATTATGGAAAAATCTAAATATATTTGCAAATTTTACCCACAGAACAAAGTTTATGCTAAAATAGCAGTAGTATTAAGTATATAAATATATGAAACAAAAGGTAATTATTGCCATTGTGGCAGTCATAATAATTCTAGGAGCTGTGATCTGGTACGTATCTGCTCAAAAAGCAATAGCTCCAGAAATGAATAACGAAACCTCTCAGAGCGCCAACACAAATACAGAGCTTCCTCCTGGAGATGTTCCTGGTGATGCTCCAGAAACAAATCCGACTATCCCAACATCTGACACCATCGCAGTCAGTACTCAAATTCCTGGAGACTCAGTTACAATCGATAACGTATTTCTTTCTAAGCCTGGGTTTATCGATATCCATGAATCTACAAGCAATGGCCAACCCGGCAAGAGCATTGGTGCTAGTGGATTATTAGGTGTAGGGGCAAAACAAGATCTAGAAATTAATGCACCTATTAAACCAGGAGCAAAATACTTTGCGGTAATCCATGTAGATAATGGTGATAAAAAATACACCTACCCTGCTGATGCCATCGCAATGAAAGACGGTCTTCCTCTACAAATAATGTTCTCAGTTTCACAATAACTCAAATTTTTAAAAACCGCAGCCAAATGGTTGTGGTTTTATATTTTTCTAAAAGGGTTAAATTTTCTGACGAAGGATAGGACCGGCAGCGTGGAGCTGTCTATCTAGTGAGATTCGGTCTGGGAATAATAATTCTACGGCCTGCCTAAAGGCGCGGTCATGTGCTCTAATTTTCAAATGCGCTACTTCATGATGCACAATGTAAGCGACCAATCGTTCCGGTAAAAACATGAGCCGCGTGTTAAGCGCAATGACCCCAGCGCTATTACAACTTCCCCACTGAGACTTCATTGGTTTGAATCTCAACCCTGCAGGAGCTTTGCCAATTACCGCTTCTGACTCAGCAATGCACTTACGTACCAAAATGCGCAACTCTAGTAAGCTGCGCAACTTTGGTAAATCAACTGTAGGATATATTTTAATGAAACCGCCAGGCATTTTATGATTTCTTGAACTTTACTGTGAATAGAGGTTCGTACTTATCTCCTGCTTCATCAACAACTTCAACTGTCTCACCAGATACTAACTTGTTTAACGCCATGTCTGACATTAATTCAATGTCGTTTTTAACATTCATGTTGTAGGCGTCAAGCTTTTGGAAGTCAGCCATTTGATCTTCCTTGATCTCTGTTTCAATCTGCTTTTTGCGGATTTTTAAGTTGTCCAACTTCTCCACAACTTGTTGATACTCCTGATGAGCTATCAGTGAATCTTTGTACATCTTGCGGATCTCTTTGGTTTTCTGTCGTGTTTCGCGAATGCGGTTAAATACTTCTTGTAAATCGTTCATTGTGGATGATATGGTAAATTAATTTTTTTAGCTGCTTTAATAGTCCAGTTTTCAATTCGAGCCATTCTATGATTAGAGATAGCCATTTCTTGATTCAATGTTTGTAATTGACCAAGTATAGAATCTTGGGTGATTTCTACTACACCCATTTTGTTCTCTAGAACACCTACTTTGGTTTCTAGGCTGTCTACCTTATTTTCAAGGCTACCAACTCTATCTTCTAATCGATCAAGTCTCGAGTCGACGCTATCAAAACGCTTAACTAAGAAATTAAATAGCTCATTATATTGTATGCTGGTCATAAACATAGTGCGTTAATTATATCACATCCAATATAACAAAACCCACATCAAATCCAGATAAAATCTTTATAAAACAAGTTATTTTAATTTCAAGTATTTTAAGCGAAGTTTTTCTGGGAACCTTTCGATGGAATAACGCAAAGTTGTGCGAGACATTTGCAAGGCATACTTGTCCAAAAATTTTAGTTCTGTTTTCAAATCACGATTCCCGATTTCTCGAAGCATCCACCCAACAGCTTTGTGAATTAAATCATGTTTGTCTTTCAACAAAACTTCCGCGATTTGCAAAGCATCGGTAAAATCTTTCTGACGGATAAAATGAAAACAAGAGATCATAGCGATGCGCTTTTCCCACAAACTTTTAGACCTTGCTAACTTCTTCAAGATAGCGCGGGGTTTATTTTGTAAATAGGCGCCGACAATATATTCAGCCGAAGTATCTACCAAGTCCCAGTTATTTACATACTTGGTCGACTTCAAATACAGATCATAAATCGCTTTTTGAGCTTTATCATCTTGTTGCGCTTTGGCACGATCAAATTTCATGACCAACGCTTCCAAAGTTGTGAAGCGATCCTCGTGATATTTCGACTGCAAAGTTTTTGCCAAATCTGTGAGCGTGAGGTCTAAGTAAAAGTGCTTAGCGATCTTTCTTTGTACTGGCACAGTGATTCCGTAAAACAAATCGCCTTCACCATACTCACCTTTTCCAGTTTTAAAAAACCACTGATAGGTCTTTGCGCGTTCTGCGCTACCAGCCTTCTTTATAGCCTGCTGAAATTGTTTAATTACACTATTCATATTTTCCTCTATCCTTTATTTCTTTTGAAAATTTAATGCGCAGGAATTAATACAGTAATGTTGTCCATTTGGTGAAGAATCATCCTGAAACAGATGCCCTAGATGACTGCCACACTTTTTGCAGATAACTTCTGTGCGGCGCATAGACATGCTATCGTCATCGCGCAACTCGACAGCGCCAGCTTCAGCAGCTTCTGTGAATGCCGGCCAACCTATTAAACCGGGCGTGGTTGATTCATATTTAGTATCACTTTTAAATAAAGCTTGGGCACACGCTGCGCAATGATACATACCATCATCGTAAAAATCTACATACTTTCCAGTGCCAGGTGCCTCAGTGCCCTTTTCACGCAAAATAGCGTATTGCTCAGGCGTTAAATCCTTTTGCCATTCTTCTTCGCTTTTTGTAATTTTATCCATAATCTATATATTAATATGTTGTAATTATACCACTTCTATATTACTTTTCACGAAGCGCTTTACTGAGGTACAATGCAGTATGCAAAATGTAATTCCTTACTATAAACCATTGGGGCTAACTCCTCTTCAAGCGATTGAGAAATTAAAATCAGAGCGGCTTGAATTAGCTGATGTTCCCATTACTTATGCAGGACGGCTAGATCCGATGGCCGAAGGCTTGTTGATTCTTCTTGCAGGAGATGCAGTGCATCGCAAACAAGAATTTTTGGATTTACCGAAAACTTACGAAGCTAAGATTCTTCTTGGATTTTCTTCCGACACTTTCGACATTCTTGGTCTCGCTTCGCTACAACAAAGCAAGCTACAAAACAAAAACCCGCAGGAACTTATCACTGCGGTTAAAAATTTAGTTGGAACGCATAATTTTTCTTACCCCCCTTACTCTTCTAAAACTATTGATGGAAAACCGTTATGGCTTTTAACTCGCGCAGGGAAAATTAGCGCGGAGGAATTACCAAAGCGCAAGATGACTGTGTTGGCTGCTGAAAGTATTGAAATACAAGATACGCCTTGGCAAAAAATTTACTCAGAAATTACTAGTTCAATTAGCTTAGTGAACGGTGACTTTAGACAAGAGATCATCTTGAAACAATGGAATGAGATAGATAAGAAGTTTGAGCCTACAGATGAAGTGCGAGTTATTTCTGTAAAGTTTACAGTTTCTTCAGGCACATACATCCGCACACTAGCACATGAGCTAGGCGGTCTACTACTACATTTAAAGCGCACTGCGATTGGAAACCATGGAGCTTAAATTGATTTTACAATAATCAGTGGCATGTGATATTCTAGACGTGCAGCAGGAGGAAATTATGTTCAATAAATCATTTACAATTGAGAACTTGAAAGATCTATTTTCCAGAATGAATTTGATCGCAAGTGTGGTTCAAAGAATCATGGAATTATATCTCGTCAATATTTCAGATGAGCACGCTAAATTCTTGATCGATAAACGTGATGTGTTAAACATCCCAATCCTTGATCAAGATCTAATTGCACAAATCAAACTTTTGGACGAGGAAGAAGACAAGAGCTCCATCTATATGGCTCTAAACGAAATTTGTTCACCGCTTGGCCTCAGTGTGGACATCATAACGAAAGAGGAAGTAGAAATGCCAGAAATGGAGGAATATCAGACTCCATTCATATTCACGGTTTACACTTTCGACTCGACTGATTTTGATCCTGACGATCGTGATGATGGCGATGACGATGATCCAGTCGGAGAAATTGTGGAAACCAAACCCGTAATGGCTATGGCAAAGGCTGCCGGACGCTAATCTAGCTAAGAAGATAAGATACTATTCGGCGGAACTAACAAGTTCCGCTCTTTTACTTCAACAAACTCGCGAACTTTTCTTTTAACTTAGCAATCTTTGGACCAATAACAATTTGGCAGTAGCCTTGACCAGAATTACGTTCATAATAATTTTTATGATAGTCCTCTGCTTCGTAGAACTTTGTTAGAGGTTCAAGCGTTGTAACAATTGGATCTGCAAACACACCATCTTTTTCCAGCTGGTCTATGTAGCTCTGCGCTTCTTGTTTTTCTTCTTCGCTTGAATAGAAAATTGTTGATCTGTACTGCGTGCCAACATCTGCACCTTGCCTATTTAAAGTAGTCGGATTGTGCGTAGCAAAAAACACAGATAATAAATCTGAGTAAGAAATTTCTTCGGGATTATATTCAAACTGAATTGCTTCAGCATGATTCGTATTGCCCATAGAGACTTGCTCGTAGGTTGGATTGTCTACTGTACCACCGGCATATCCGGGCAACACACCAGTCACACCACGAAGCTTCTGGAACACTGCTTCAGTGCACCAAAAGCATCCTCCGGCGAATACTGCGGTTTTTAAATTTGAACTCATGATTTATTTCTTAGTATTAGCTGGTACTTCCTGGTATCCTTGCAACTTTTCTTTAAGCGCAAAAGCTTCTTCGTAAGTAAATTCACCATTAGAGATTATAAAAGCTCCTTCAGTTATTGGCTTATCTACTACTGGTGAAGAAATTAATTCTCCATCAATTTTAATTGCAATTTTCTTACCCTTGTTTTCGGTAGTCATTTTAGTGAGTACTTGTGCACCTTCTGGATTTAATTTGATTCTCAAAACAGAAGCATCTGGATCAGTCCCTACTCGTACAGTTTCAATATGAGTCTCATTGATTACGTCACTTGAGCCATCAACTTTAATTTCTAATTTAGATTGTGGGATTGAAAATCGTGCAGGAGCTGTGTTAGTACTCTGGTTTTCTGTAGATGTTTTACTACAGCCCAATGCTGCAAGCGAAATTATTGCGATTGTTAATATAAATTTTTTCATAAGATATAAAAAGCTTTCAATTTGATTACGGTTGTATTTCTACCATTACTTCGTTTCTGTTCATCCATGGTGGAGTGAATGGTGCGTTGTATCCTGCGTATTTTACTTCGGGGTTAACAATCCTCACGCCATCTGTATTTAAAGCTTCTAAGAGCTTTTTGCCATTTTTTTCAATACGAGAAGTAGTTCGCCACCAGCTAAACTTGAGAACTGCGAAGGTCTGCTCTGGAACTTTTACTATTTTAACTCTCGGGTCTGTAGGTACAGGCAAAGTTTCCATTGAATATTTTTTTGGCATAACAAAAGATACAGTGCGCGATTGCTCAGTACCACCAGCAACTACAGGGGCAGTCATGGCAATAGGAGTGGAAGTATCTTCTTCGTTCCCTATTACAACTGGAGCAGTCATAGCGATTGGCTCTTGCTTTTTATTACCACCAAAGATGTATCCAGCAACAATAGTAAAACCTTCGTTTAAAGATTCTGTATACTCACCAGATACTGTGGCCTGCGCAACAATATGCTCAGGATATTTTCGTACTTCGTAAACTTTATTTTCACTTAACACTGAATACTCAGCTTGTTCAACTCGAGCAGCAAAATAACCGTACAAAGACCAAACAACGAGTAACACTGCGATTACAATTAAAATTATTTTTATCATGGTTTAATTATACACCTATTTACATAGAATGATGGCATTGGTTGATCCATTCAAATTGGATTCCCTCAGCATGATTAATTTAGAAACATAACTTATTTATTTTCGTAAATTATCATCCAAAGTATTTCCAAATTCATCTTTCCACTTAGTCCAACCATTTGCGGAACGTCCTATAACTGTCGCAGCGGCGGCTGATGGGCTTTTAAAGATAACATCCTTTGTAAAAAGATAAGAAGTATCATCATTTTTAATTAAAGTGCCATCTTCCAAAAATCGTTTACGCGCAGCTAAAGACCAACCCCCAAATGAAGCTACTTCCTTAATCCTACCCAAAGAGCCTTTCAAAACATTTAAATTACCATTATCTAGTAATTGTGCTTTAGCATCTACGCCACCTGCTTTGAAAAAATACATTTTATCACTAACAATTGCTTCGGAAACAGTTTCAAATAATTCGTAATTAAAAGCACTTAAAATAAATTGCATATTTTCAAAGTATTGATCTGCTGTGACTTTCTCAAATTCAGATAATGTATTTTCTTGTGGATTAACTTTGTTAGTTATGACCATTCGCTTAGCTTGCTGAGCAAGGAGAGTAGATTTGTATTCTAAATATTTTACGAATGCCCGATTCAATCCACCTGTAAAAACTACAGCAACATCCCAAAAATCTTTTCCTGAATCATGGGTAGCTATTCGTGAATAAAAATTTTCAGATTCTCCTATATAAGCAAGGTCATTGATAGATTCCTCATCTGGGCCAAAAAGTAAATATATACCTGGTTGGTTTACTTCTGATCTATCTTTCAATTCTTTAAGGCTTTGCCTAGGTACGACAAAACATTTACCAGACCATCCAGCAAGTTCTACTATTTTCATTCCATTTGGATTACCACTAGGGACCAACATTTGAAGGGCTTGTGTCATACTATCTACTTTAATTGTCTAACCACATATTCAAAAACTCTTTCTCCTACATACTTTTTCATTTCAGGGTTTTCATCAAGTTTTTTGTACAAGTCGAAATGATTATTCAACATTCCTATGAGTTCATCTTGAAATAGCTCGTCAAACTTAATTTTAGCAGAATCCTTGCTATTATTTTTGATCGAACCTTCTAGGCCTTCATTTTCTACAAGTTTGCGACTTAGAGTATTGATGATAATTTTGTCTTCATTTGAAAAATTAGTACCGAAACGCTCATTAATTTCTGCAATAATTCTTGATAATGCATCACTTTCATCTCCTGGAAGATCATGAGTCCCTCCACCACCCATAGGTTCAATAATTCCTTCTTCGTCATCAAGAACCACAGAAGTCTCTAATGTTTTTTGTACTTTGTACGTATCCATGTCCACTGCTTCCAATACTTCGTACGGCAAGGGCTCGTTACGCTTCGGCAATTTCTTAATTAAGAACTTTAAAAAGATAAACAATTTTTCAAGCTGAGGATCGTCAAAAGTCACTATCTGCGCTACAAAAGCGTATTTGCGCAAATAATCAGCAATTAAAGTTTTAAACTCTTCAATCTCTTCTTCATTTTTTTCTTCGTTCGCTCGTTCAACCACAGCATCTATAATTGCATTTAACTTGTCTGGAGTTGCTCCATGCATATATTCATCGACGAATCCATTAACTTCAAAGTTTGAGAATAATTTAAAGTTCAAAACATCTCTTTCTAAATCGTGAAGAATATTTGGGTCAGTCGCTTCGGATAAAATAGTTGTTGTATAATACGGTTGGAATGATTCTTTAATTTGATCAATGTCGTTTACAAAATCCAAAACAAAAACCTCTTCTTTTCCAGAAGTTGTTCTATTTAAGCGCGACAGTGTCTGAACAGCATTAACACCGCTCAACTTTTTATCAACATACATTGCAGAAAGCAAGGGTTGATCAAAACCGGTTTGATATTTTTCTGCAACAATCAAAAACTTGAATTCATCTTTTTTATATTCTTCAGGTGTCTGTTTTTCAGGTATATGATTCATACCTGCTTCTGTAAATTCTTTACCATCATCTTTCACTGTTCCGGAGAACGCAACAAGAGCTTTATGACCATAGCCTTTTTCAGCAAGATATTTATCGAAAGCTAGCTTATAACGAACGGCGTGTAATCGTGATTTTGTGACAACCATAGCCTTAGCTTTCCCATAAATTGTACTACGAATCTTTTCCTCAAAATGTTCAACCATAATCTGAATTTTCTTTTCAATGGCATGTTCATGTTTTTCAACATAACCTATTAAAAGTCTTTGAGCCTTTTTCTTATCATATTCCGGATCATCTTCAATGCGCTTTAACAAAGCAAAATATGTTTCGTAAGTTGTGTAGTTTTTTAGAACATCAAGAATAAAACCTTCGTCTATTGCTTGCTTCATAGAGTACAACGAAAACGGCACAAATTTTCCGGTCAAAGTATCTTCGGTACCGAATAACTCTAACGTCTTTTGTTTTGGAGTTGCTGTAAATGCCAAAAAACTAATATTTGGGGTTTTAACCTTACGGGCTTTCATTCTCTCAACAATTAAATCCTCGGTTGTTTTAAAAGCTTTTTCTTCTCGCAAAGCCTCATCAGCCGCATCATCTAAAGTTAAAACTTGGCGCAGGTCCGCAGCGGATTCACCGGATTGAGAAGAATGAGCTTCATCTACAATAACAGCAAACTTTTTGCCTGCTGTTTTTTCTACAGCATCCACAATTACAGGAAACTTCTGTAGAGTACTAGAAATTATTCTAGTCCCTTTCTCTAAAGCTTCTAATAACTCTTTAGAAGACTCTACATGTTTAACAACGCCAGAAACCTGAGAAAAACTATTTACGGTTTCGGAAAGTTGCCTATCTAAAATACGTCTATCTGTAATCACAATTACAGAGTCAAAAATACTTTCATTCTGTTCATTGTGTAGCTCCGCAAGTCTATGAGCAGTCCATGCAATAGTATTACTTTTACCAGAACCAGCACTATGCTGAATTAAATAAGTTTTTCCCGGTCCTAAAGTTTTTGCATCAGCAACAATTCTTCTGACAGTATCCATCTGGTGATACCTAGGAAAAATTAACTTTTTCTCTTTAACTTTCTTACCTTTACTATCTTCAATTTCTTCTTCTTGATCTTGTACGAAATTAGCTAGTAAATCCATTAAACTGTCTTTAGCTAAAACATCTTCCCAAAAGTAACTTGTCTTATATTTTCCATCAACAACAGGATTTCCCGCTAAACCGTTGTTACCTTTATTAAAAGGAAGGAAACGAGTTTTTAAACCCGCAAGTTTGGTTGTCATATGGACTTCTTGATCACCAACACCAAAGTGAGTTAGACAACGTTTAAAAGACAAAAGTTTTTCTTTTGGGTCTCTGTCTGTACGATATTGCTGAATCGCATTAGATACACCTTGACCAGTAAATAAATTCTTTAACTCAATAGTAAAAATTGGTAGACCATTTAGAAATATAACAATATCAATACAGTTTTCGTTCTTATTACTATATTTCACCTGACGAGTGATACTTAGAATATTTGTACCATATTCTTCGACAGTTTGTGGATTTAAATAATTTTGAGGTTGCCAGAATGCAAGCCTATAACGAATCCCTCGGTCGCTCACACCACTTCGAAGTACATTTAAAAGACCACGTTCTGTGATTTCTCTATCGATACGCTCTACAGTATTAGCAAGGGCATCTTCTCCGTACTGAGCTTCTAATTGTTCCCATATTTTGGGTTGGCTTTTTTGAATGAACTCAGCAACTAAATCTACATCCATTGCAACATTCTTATCGTAATCACTCGCTGTACGAATTCTATAACTATGCAGTTGATTTAGTTGTTCTTCAATAAATTCCTCGAAGCCTGACTCTAGTGTGTTAGTTTTCATATATTTTCTTCGTTACTTAGCATCTTCAGATTATCAATTTGGTTACTGATCTTTTCTACTAAATGGTCGTAGGTTAGTATTTCTATTCCAGAAAGCCTATGTCGTAACCGGTTAAAATTTTCTTGCCAAACTGAATTATCTTTTTCATTTCTTCCTATTAAAATAATCGCTTTCGACACTCTCTTTTTTGATACTCCATTCTTCTTAAAAGTTTCATCATTCTCTCTTTGATACTCATCAAAGTACTTTATTACTTGGGGTATAGCTTCTCCTAAATCTTTTGAAATAACGTACTCATCTTTCTCACCGTTAGTAGTGGTTTTTCTTACAACATCAAACAATTTAACATTTGGAGATTTCATCTCAATGATTACATGATCAAGACCAGATTGTTCGGTTAAAATATCAAAACGGGAGTTACCAAACGAAACCTCTCTCTTGTAATCAATGAACTCAAGGCCAAAAATCATACATCGAACTTTTTTATTCTCATCAATCCACTTCTGAAGATTCTTTTCGTTGTTATTTAAATTTCCTTCAAGTTGTGTTTTAAGACTTTTAAGGATATCAACTCTTATCTGTGGTAATGCATTAAAGAAACCTTTAATTAATTTGTTATCTGAGGCGACGATGTCTTTGGCTTCTGCATCAGTTATTTCTGATAAAACTTTCTCTGCAAGTGCTTTTTTGTCAGAACTTTCAGCAAAGATGATGTTCTCAACATCTTTCTGATTTGAAATAACATATCTAGTTCCACCCTTAACACCAAGCTTACTTACGTCGTAATGCTCACCAATATTGTTATAGAGTTCTCTCGTCTGAGCAGAGTCTAATTGTATTCGTATAGACTCTCCCTCCTTTAACTTTCTCAAGTCCTGATAGGAAGTGCTCCAAATTCCGTCGTCAGCGACTTTTTCGTGTATCAAATCAACACTCAAGGTATCCTCAGGTGTTCTTGTGTTGTTAATTACTTTTGAGCGAAGAATCTGCCTAGTCTTGAAGTTGGGATTATTGGGCGACACCAAAATTACATCAGGTATTTCTGATGTGTTTCTTGATGTCTGATTTAGTTTTATTGCTTTTATATCACTCATATTTTATCCTATTCAGAATTTTTTTATTTATTGAAGTCTTCCAATTACTTTGTTTTTCTGAAAGATTTCTTTTTCTGAATATGTCAATGTAAAAATTTCTATCCTTTTGTGTAATCCAATGCTTCTCAAAAGCAAAGCTGATTGTTTCTGCGTTAAGTGACTTATCAATACTTTTCTTAATTTGAGAAATAGATCGAAATATCTTATCTGACTCATTAATGAACTTCTTTACACAAGAATTACCAACTCTGGCTGTATTATTGTTTATCTTATTTTTAATTGTGCAAATCTCCAATATTGGGTACTTGCCGCAGACACATTCTTCAGCATCTGACTCAGAGACTTTTTCAACTCCGATTAGTTCCCACTCTAATTTAGCTTCATCCCATATTGGGGAAAAACTAAGTTTAATTAATTCAGTTGTAAGTTGAAATTGAGACATGTTTATACTTTTACCTTTCCTGTTATAACATCGGAAATAAGAGAAATTTTGTACTCATTTAATTTTTCTATTGTAGACTCTATCTTACTTATAGCCTCATCACAAACTCTATTTTTCACTTCAAGATATCTTGATATTTCCTTTTGTTCGTCTTTGCTTGGAAATGGGAATAAAATATTCCCTATTTCATTTTTTCCTATATTAGGTTGTGCTCCTCCGATACAAAGTAAATCTATATTTTTTTTGAAAACATTTGAAGCAATCTGAAATTTTAAGAAGGTTAAGTCTAATTCATTGTTTGGTCTTATGATTCCAACTCTCTGATTCAAATAGACTTCGTCAAGTTTGTCGTAAATAGATGTCTTACCTATTGTTCCTCCAGTTAAAGCAATCAGTAAATCATTTTTTTTAACTAAAAATCTATTAATTTTTGCTCTCAAAATATAAGGAACTCTTTTAACCTTAGTAAAATCAACTTCTTGCCCTACATCAGATATTCTTATTATTGGTAAACCATCATTTACATATTCACCACTATCAAATGAATAACCATTAAGAAAAGTTGTTCTATTTTTTAATTTCTCGATACTCCATCCTTTAGGTATCTTTCCGATCCATTCAACTCCGCTATCAAACATCTCTACACTTTTACCCAGCCCTTTTGTAATAGCATTATTTATTATTACTCTCCTTTCCCCCTTTATTAACTCAATTTGCTTTTTCTTTTTCTCAATAATCTTATCAATCAAAATAGTTTTCTGGTCTAAGAATTTTGCAATTTTTGTTTGTTGTTCAAATGGAATTGTTAGAACTGGGAAATTAACTAACGTATCATCTTTTAGCGTCCAACGATGATCTACTGAAACACCATTACCAAAAGGGTGAAATATGCCTTCAAAGTAATGTTTTTGAAAAAAATAATTATAATATTGTGAATTTATCTCTTTATCTTTTTTTCTTAATGTAGCATAAGCAGGGCTAATAATGCCTTCATACTTAGAAGAATCAACAAAACCCCTCACAAGATCCATCGGGTTTAATACAATATCTCCCTTGATTATTTTTCTATAACCCTCATAACTCGCAGCGATTTGTCCTTCATTATTTGAAACATCTCTAGTTTTTATACCATTTAATGTGAGCGATAATATTTCAGATTCAGAATTATTGAAGGATCTTTCTTTTAAAAGTTTAAAAACTTCTTTAACTTTTCCCACTCTCCATTCTTTTGGAATCATCCCTAACCACTCAACACCTGAATCTTTGTATTCAGGGTAAACTTCGTATTTTTTTGTAAGATTAAGTGTTTGCATATTATTCTTCTTTATCTTCTCTACTAGGTAGTTCAAGTGACTCAATCTTTTGTAATTGAACAACTCCGCTCAAATCACCATAAATACCTATAGTATTTTGGATAACTCGATCTATTTGCTTTTCTTTTTCTGCCCAAATTTTTGTGAAGTAAAGCTTCTCTTTATCAAGAGATTTTTTCATACTAGAAAATGTCTCTACTATTACTTCAATTCTTTGCTTAAATTCTGTACCAGTGAGGTACGCATAAAGTATTTCAACTTTTTCATTTTTCCCTACAGACATAGACTTTTCTCTGGAAACAGTTTCCAGTGAGTGTCTTAGTAGAATTGCTATTGATAAAGCCAATTTGATATCACAAATCCATACACCATCTTTCTGGGTGATACCGCTTGTTCCTTGAGGCATTGCAGACGTTATAATGACAGCAAGATCTGCTTTTACTTGTCTTTGATCATCTTTGAGTTTTTGTATCCACCCCTCAGTCCATGTTTTAGTTTTCTTAGATTCCCATATTATTTTTCCGCACTCAACACCAGACTTTGTTTTAACAGTCTGAATAACATCTGCGCCATTAACACCTTTGCCTACAGGTGAGATGTCATCAAATATAAACTCATTTTTAAGTAGTTCCTCAAGAGCTAATTCTTGGACTTCACCTTGAGTTTGTTGAGATCCTTGTTCTAGTTTTCTAGCTAGTTCGTCTTTTGCTTTTGTAGCATCAGAAAGCTTCTTATTAAGTTGGTCTATTTCGGATTGTTTTGCATCTGTGGCTTTTTTTGAAGCATTTTCTTCAATTTGTTTTCTATCTTCAGCAAGTTGGCGTTCCTTATCCAACTCAAAAGCATCTTTGTCGTCTTTTAGTTTTTGCTGTTCTTTAATAAGAACAACTTCATTTTGACGCGCTTCTTTTAGTTTTGCATCTTTGTCTGCAAGTTGTTCCTCAAGAAGTTTATTTTTTTCATCAGCCGCTATCTTACTTGCTTCAGCATCTTTCAGAATCTGCGCTTTTATTTTCATCTCCATATCAGCCTTATCTTCTTCTAGCTTCTTTGAAGATTCTTTCTCAATTGACTCTCTTAAAGACTTTTCTTTATCCTCGTATTCTTTTTTGAGCTTGTTTTCAATTTGGTGTGTCAAAGCATCATCAATTGAAATTGATGCTCCACAGTTAGGGCAAATTATATTATTATCTTGGGCCATATTATAGTTGCTTTAACAAATCTAATAATTCATTTTCCACTGTTTCTATATCAGCTTCAATTTCTTCTAAACTACGAAGTGGAACATATTTGTAGAAATACCGTGTAAAGGGAATCTCATAACCAACTTTACCAAGCTCATTATCTTTGTGATCTCGGACAGTTTCGTTAATCCATGCATCTGCAACATAGGGCTTAACTTCTTTCTCAAAGTATTCTTCTACTTTTGTTCCCCATGGTACATTTTCGTAATCTCGTAGTTCACTATCTGCTTCTGGTTTATCACTACTATCTAAACAAATATCTGCATTTTCATCACGTTCAGAAAGCGCGTTTAAAATAGCTTTCTTTACGGGAACTTTAAGTTTTAATTCCTTGGTTTGAAGATCAAATACTTTAACAAACTCTTCGCGGTTAGTAAATAGATCTTTGTTTGGGAATTGTTCTAAGATAGTAATGATTTCTTCTTGTTCAGTAGGTTTAAGTTTTAGAAAAGCAGCTTCTTCTTTTACTAGATCAATTCGCTCTTTAGATGCTTGGAAGTTCAATCTCAACGGACGTTCAATTTGAATCTGTCTATAAGCGAAATCGGTAGTTTTGAATATTTTTGAGAATTCATTTTCTTCAAATTTATCGTACAGATCAAAAATTTTCTTTTTTGATTCATCGTCAATTTCGTGCCGTTTATGTCCTAAACTTTTTCGCATTTTCATGAACATATTACGACCATCAATTAGCTGTACCTTCCCAGCTCGTTGCTCTGACTTTTTATTACTTAAAAACCACAAATAGGTATTTATGCCTGTGTTGTAAAACAATTGGTCTGGTAAAGCTACTATCGTTTCCAATAAATCTTTTTCTAGAAGCCAACGACGAATTTCGCTTTCACCACTTCCAGCATCTCCGGTAAATAATGGGGAGCCATTGTGAACAATTGCCAAACGTGTCCCACCTTCGCTTACAGGTTTCATTTTAGAAACTAAGTGCTGTAAGAACAATAATTGCCCATCAGAGATTCTTGGAGTTCCTGCACCAAAGCGACTAGCGAAACCTCGAGTGGCCTCTCGTTCTACAAAATCTTTATCTTTTTTCCAATCTACTCCATAAGGTGGGTTACTAAGTCCATAGTCGAATACTTCACCAAAAAATTGGTCATTAGAAAGAGTGCTTGCTTTAGAGTGATCTTTTTCACCACCACGAATCAAGTTCGGATCTTCACCTTTAATTAGAAGGTCTGACTTTGCCATAGCATAAGTAACTGAGTTTAACTCTTGGCCGTACAAGTAGATATCTGCTTTAGGGTTAATGTTCTCTAAAATGTAGTCTTTGGCAACTGTTAACATTCCGCCGGTCCCGGCTGCGGGGTCATAAATCTTTTTGATTACATGTGGTTTATTTAGCTCTTTTGCATCTGGTGAAAGCAAGATTTGCACCATAATTTTAATTACATCACGTGGAGTATAGTGCTCCCCCGCAGTCTCATTGGACATTTCCGAAAATTTTCGAAGTAATTCTTCAAAAATTAAACCCATTTGATGATTATCTACTTTGTCTGGGTGTAAATCTACTTTATTTAATTCTTGAATAATTAAATACAACAAATTACCACCTTCAAGGCGTTCTAGTTGTTTATGAAAATCAAACTTCTCGATGATATCGCGAATATTTTCACTGTAATCTTGTAAGTACTGATCAAAGTTTTTAGCAATGTTATTTGGGTCTTCAGTTAATTTATGGAGATCATATGGTGACACGTTAAAAAACTCTGATCCTGAAGCTTTTTTTAGAATCGGCTCGACATCTTTAATCTTGCCTTTCCATTGGTTATGCTGTTCAAGAACTTTTGTCTTAGTTGGTTCTAAAATCGAATCAAGACGTTTAAGAACAACAAAAGGCAAGATTACATCTTGATATTCATGTTGCTTCCAGCCACCGCGAAGAATGTCCGCGATATTCCAAATCATTGAAGTTTTTTGTGAAAAGTTTTCCATAGTTTTTTATTTAATAAATAGATCTATATATTCTTGAAGAAAGAAAATTCGGTTTTTTGAAAGCCCAGTTTTTTCTTTAATCAAACCTGCTTCTTCAAATTCTTTTGCTAACACAGCCGCTGTTTGAGTAGAAACATTCATCATTTCCTTAATTTCTCGAACAGTTACCATTGGTTTGGAAAATAACTTCTTCAAGAGTTCCTTAGCAGTTTTTTGACGTGCTGGACTCAGCCTGCTTTCAATAACATCTTCGTACTTCTTTCGAAGAACAATAATTTTCTCAAAAGTAATTTTACCTTTCTTGGCTGTTTCAGAAATTCCAGTTAGAAAGAACTTTATCCAATGCTCAATATCATTGGACTGTCTTACTTGAGAGAGTGCATCATAATACTGTGCGCGATGCTTTTCAAAGAACTCAGAAACATACAACGTTGGTTTTTGGAGTATTCCCTGGTCTACTAATTGCAAAGTTATCAATAAGCGGCCCATTCTACCATTACCATCCAAAAATGGATGAATAGTTTCAAATTGGTAGTGTGTAATCGCTGCTTTAATTAAATCAGGTATTTGCAAATCTCTATTATGCCAAAACTTTTCGATATCACTAAGAAGTTCTGGTAGATCCTCGTGATGAGGCGGGACAAATGCTGCATCTGTAATACTTGATCCACCAATCCAGTTTTGACTTGTTCGAATTTCCCCAGGAAGCTTACTATACCCACGAACACCCGAAAGTAATACTTTGTGAGTTTCTTTAATTAAACGGAAAGAAATCGGCAAGCTATTTAACTTATCTATCGAAAAATTAATTGCTTGGATATAGTTTTGAACTTCTTCCCAGTCATCACGCTTTTCTGGTTTAATATCTTCCTCTGAAAGCAACGCTTCGTTAATGTTAGTTTTAGTTCCTTCAATACGACTAGAGACTGTGGCTTCCTTAATAACATGCATTTGAATAAAAAAGTTTACATCAGGAACTAGTGTCGAATAAGCATTTAGCTCACCAAGAAAACGCATAGAATCGGCCATCAGCAAATCTATGCTTGGATCAGTCCATACAAAAGGCTTATTTACCATTTCGGGTGAAAAGCTTTTGTATTCGAATTGTTTCTTATAGGAACCTGAGATCCATCGAGATTTTGACATAGTTCTGTATTACTTATACACAAAGCATAAACTAGTTATACAGATTTGTCAAATTCTAATTTTTTACTAAAAATTAGAATATAAAATTATTGAATTCTAAATTTTCTAAAACAACCCCCCACCCCCAAGCATCACATTCCGCTCCCCGAATTTACGGCAAATGTCGAGGAATTCAACTACGCGCGCATCCATCTTAATATCGCCCATAGAAGCCTCTCTGATGAGTTCTATGCCCTCTAGCGTGCGGCAACGGCTCAAAGCCACATAAAGCTGCCCATGAGCAAAAGCGCCCCTACCCAGGTCTATCACCACATTATCAAAAGTCTTGCCCTGGCTTTTGTGAATCGTAATCGCCCAAGCCAATTTAACCGGATACTGACTGTACGTTCCCACTACATCACTTTCCACAGCGCCATCTTGTTCATCCCAAACGAAGTCAATAATATCCCACCGATTGCGCGGAATGTATTGCGTGGTGCCATCTTCCAATTCCACCATTAACAACTCGCCACCATTTTCTGCTCCACTGCCGCGCATTTCTTTTTCTAACTCTTGCTTAGTCTGTTTATACACTCCCAAAAACTTTCCGACTGTGCCATTCACCCACTTACCAGTTTTTTCGTTATTAAGCATCATCACCTGCGCACCAACTTTTAACTTTAAGTCTTTTTCTGCTGGTGGTTGAAAGCTATCTGAACGCCCTGTAAAAATTCCTTGGAAACTTTTTACTTCGCCATCCACCTGACTAAGCTTGTACCCGTTCACTCTCTCCGCAATTGCATTCGTAGTAGAGAGGTACACGGTGAAGTCTTCAATGTCATTTGCATCTTGGTCTACTAGGCGGCTGTTAATTTCCTTCAACTCATCTGTCTTTGCCGAGTTCACGCGAATAGACTGAAGCAATTTCAGGAAAGCGCGATCCTTCTGCCTATGCACTACATCTAGCTCCACAAACTTAAAACTAATTTGTTGAAAAATATTTGCAGAAAAAAAGTATGGCGTTGGATACGTCTTCGTAAACATCTGCGTTTCATTAGAAGTCACAACCGGTGACAACTGATACAAATCTCCTACTAACACAATCTGCACTCCACCGAACGCGCGCTTTGGTTCGTTTGTGTTAGCACGCAGGAATTTATCGAAATAGTCTAAAAGGTCAGCACGAACCATGGAGGCTTCATCAATAATCACCATATCCAAATGCTGTACCACTTCCTTATGCGGATCGTTGGGATTTAACTTATTGGCTTTAGTCATGTTTGAACTTGGACCAATACCACAAAAAGAATGAATAGTGCGACCCCCAACATTTGCAGCAGCCACACCTGTTGGCGCCAAGACTACTATGTTCTTCTCTGTTGTACGACGAAAGTGTTCAAGCAAAGTCGACTTCCCTGTTCCTGCTTGCCCAGTAATAAAAACATGGTCATTGCCATGTTCCATTAGTTCCAGCGCTCGCTCTGCCTGCGCGTCCCATTTGAAAATTGTTTTAGTCAAAATTATTCTATCCCCACCTCTCCACCAGCAGCTTCCCAATCGGCAAAACCACCCAAGTTATATACTTTCGTAAAACCACGGCGAGTTAACTCATTCTTCACTCTCCCTGCACGACCACCGCTTTTACAATATGCGTAAATTGGCATTTCTTTATCTATGTCTGGAGACTCCCCTAAACCAAGTAAACGATCGCTATCTAAATGCACCGCATCTTTTGCATGGCCGCCTCTATATTCATCAGGTCGACGCACATCTAACACGACGGCTTTACCATCCTTCACTTGTTGGATAACTTTTTTAATTTCATCGGAATACATAGCTATAGATTTAAGTAAGTAATTGAGAGTTGTAACACCGATGCGAAACTAACCCATAGCAAATATGGAATTAACGCGTAAGTGATCCAGCGCGCCTTTGGCCAAACTGCGTACATTGTCCACACCAAAGTTCCTAGCACCAACAATATATCTATGGCAGCTAAAAAGTTATTTTGCAATCCAAATTGAAGCGGCGTGAAGCTAAAATTAAACACTAAGTTCAACATGAACGGCCACAACATACTCTTTGGCCATTTTTTCTTCCACACCATCACTACTACCGTTATAAACGTAATGGCGATGATTACATAGAGAACAGTCCACACAGGGCCAAATAGCCAAGCCGGTGGTGCCCATTCAGGCTTGATAAGTTGCGCGTACCAATTGTATTCATTCATATATTCATTTTAACATACGCAACTAATTTCTTATCATTTTTTAATTTTTCTTGACGGCTGATTGCTAAAATTGTAAAATAAATATATATTTGGCGTTTGGCACCGATCCAGGATATTTGTCCTGGTGATTATAATAATTTTGGGTAAATCCCCCGATCTGAGATTTAATTATCTCAGTGATAATTGCAAAGCTCGAGTAGTTTCTCGAGTTTTTGTTTTACCAAAGCAAAATCTTCTGAATCAAGAGCGGTTATCCTTCTTTGCAGCCTATTCGCACTAACCATTCTTACTTGATATAACAAAGCGCATCTTTTCAAACCTAAAATACTAACAAAGGTGAACCAAGAACCGAATTTAGATTGAGTTGAAAGAGGAATACCAATAAAAGCATCGTTAGATAATTTCTTAAGTATCAAAATTGGCCTCCTAAAAGTATTGCCTTTACCACATGATTCAACAGCAACATTTATTCCAACAGAGCACCACCAAACTTCTGATTCTTTGAAGAAAAAGTTAATATCTTTTTTATCTAATAATTTTTTCTTCTCATTCCACTTATCAAAATCTTTGTACATCTTTTAATTCTACATATTTGTAGATAAAATCTACATCAAGATTCCTGAGAAAAGCAAAAACCCGCAACGTTATCAAGTCACGGGTTTTTGTGATTCAATTTACTTTTTAGCGTGTAGCATTCTCCGGCATAACAGCTGGTTCTGTTGCAGCTGAACCCTGAACATTGCTCACCGGCAAATCAACAGGCATTGGCAACGGAATTGGCTGAGGTTGTTGGTTATCTGAATCTAAAATACTCTTTACCAAAGGAACAATTACAGACTGACGCCAATAGTTATTTTCTTTCCAGTTAGTGATTGGGAAAATTAACGCTGGCATGTACAAGTCGTTGCTTGTTTTGTAGTTATCGGATGAGTAATAAATTTTTACCATCTGCACAGTCGGGGTACCAAGTTTTAACTCGATCTTTCGGCCAACTTGTTGCTCTGGATAGCTGTAGTTTCGGAAGCCACCATTTTCTGCAATATCTAAAATTCTAGATGAATCAGCTTCGCCTTTGTACTCAGAACGCTCAAACTGCTTAGACATTAATTCGTACGCACTAGCAACGCGCATAGTCCTTGCATCTACAACAATGCTTAATCCGTAAACATTTCCGCTTTCATCGTATACTTCTTTGTTTTCTAGCATCAAAGGATAGACGATTTGAATTTGTTCTGGAATGTAGAAACTCATGCGGTCTGTTGCACTAGCTGCTTCGTAAGCGATGCGCCATGGCTCAACTACGCGAGGAGTACCATAGCCTTCTTTAGAAATTTTATACTGCTGGATGAATGTTTCTGCTGCAGCCATTACATCAGCTTCTTTAGGTAAATCTTCAACCTTCATTGGTTGTGGTGAAGAAGCAGGTTGTGGCCAACGTTCGTAGTTCTGGTACATGTTTACCATTCCCTGTTGAACATCTACATAAACGCCGTAACCGAATTCACGATCTTCAATGAAAGATAGATTCTGCAACTGAACATTTTGCAAAGTACTTAAGTCAATTAAACCAAAACTCAAAAGGTTTACCACACGACTCACCAGACTCTCAGGTTGTACTGGCTTAGTGCGCTTTAATACAGATTGCGTAGCATTCAAGCCAGGCAAATTTTCATTGCCTTCATATTTAAATGTGTAATAAGTTTGTCCAGGATACGGCTCGCCAGGAGCAATTAGTTTTGCATCCTCTGCAGTAGCAGTTGTCGACATGTTTGGCATTGCGCCACTAGTTCCAGCGGCCATTCCACCAGTACCCGAAGCGCTATTTAGTTTAGCTGCATCCTGTGTAGAAACTACAGCGACTTTATCTAAGTCACCAAATGATTCGCTTGCAACTGCCTTTACATCATACTTACCAGA
The DNA here is from genome assembly GCA_964561085.1 of uncultured Candidatus Saccharibacteria bacterium. Classification (GTDB taxonomy): domain Bacteria; phylum Patescibacteriota; class Doudnabacteria; order UBA920; family UBA920; genus UBA920. The sequence continues at coordinate 73,897 of CAZLNP010000002.1, read as the reverse complement.
AAGCAGTTGGGACTCAGTACCACCGCCAAATGTTGAACTTTGGAAGAGTGGTCTATCAGAATTGTTGGCATACCAGATACCACCCGCACCGATTACGATTACCGCAACCACAAGTGCAGATACCAGCGTTTTGTTTATGAACATAGAAAATATGTTAATTGATTTTGTTTCTTGATTTTGACTTTGGCTAGAGCTCATGTTTGCTGAACGATTCTGCAAATCTTTACGTAACTCACTAATGAAGTTAGCATCAATCGTCGCTACATCGGGCTTTGCGTTTGCAAGCTGTTCGATTATTGCGCGAGCACTTGCATCTGTGGGACTTAATCCCAACTCCTGCATTATTTGGTTGATTTGTTCTGATGTGTACATATTTACCAGTTAATGAAAATTAAAGTTAAAGCTAATAGATGAGCGTGTTGTTGTAATTTATTAATGATTCGCGAGAACTGCATTTTCAAACTACCTTCTGTTTTTCCGGTGATAGCTGCAATTTCTACGTAAGACAGTTCATCCCATAATCGCATTGTAACTAGTTCCTGAGATTCATCTGGTAATTCTGCTAAAATCTTTTGCAAAGTCTCCTTGTCTAGTTGTGCCTGCGTTTCCGCTTCTAAATCTGTGTTGCTCTGTAAATTTTCATGCTCATCAATATTTTCAACAGGTTTTCTTTTTCGGTATTCATCTATTAACAGATTGCGAGCAATTTGATAGATCCAAGACTGAAAAGTTCCCCTGCTTCCATCGAAGGTGTGAATTTTTTCTAAAGCTTTAATGAAGGTTTGGCTGGTGAGATCCTCAGCCAGCTCCCGGTGCATGGTTCGGAAGAAAAGAAAGTTATATATTTTCTCAACGTAGGCATCATAAAGAAGCACGAAAGAATCCATGTGTCCGGCTTGGCACTCTGCTATTAGCAGGAGCTCTTGAGTTTTTGATTCTAGTTTTTCCACAAGTAAATTGTACCATACAGCGCTTTTTCAAGCTCTTACTAATGTATACGCCTGATCTACAAAAAAGTAACAAAAAATAATCCCACTCCTAGGAGTGGGATTATTTATGTGAGATCTTGCCTGACGGCATTTTTAGATCCATCTTAGCCATATAATTATATCACCATAGAGAATGATGTCAAATTAATTTCTGGTGGACCCGAGGGGAGTTGAACCCCTAAGATCTCACTGCTAAGATGGATCTTGGTACCGCCCCGGGCCCATTTACAAAGTTTGGCACAGGACAGTTCAAGAAAACATAAAATTAGTTTCTTTTTATTAAAATAGAAGTCTTGTATTTATTTGGCAAATGCGGCTTCATGCGCGCTATTTTCACCTTAACACCTTCTTTACTTAGTGCAGCGCGCAGACCACCTACATAGGCAGATTGGTCATACCCAAGAGCAATGATCTCAGGTTTCTCTTTTACAATGTGCGGAATATGGTTTCCAATTGCCCCTAGCACAGCCTTATCAACTTCAGATAAAGATTTAATTCTCTTCAAGCGCTTTAGTTCATTCGAAGTTGGTACTTTTCCTTTAATGCGAATAACGTTTTTATCTCGCGCTAGAGAAACAATTAAAAATGGTTTGTGCTTACCAGCTAGTTTACGAGCTTGCGCAAAGAAATGTTTGTGGCCGGGGTGCACTATATCGAAAGTGCCGAACACCATAATACGCACCGTCTTATTAGCACGCAGAGGTTTAGCAGATTTAGTTTTTTCTTTAGACTGCACGGCTGAACAAAGTTTTAATGTAACCTATGTCATCACTCTTGAAGAATCGAAGGACAACGAGCGCTAATCCGTAAACAATTACACCAACAGGGACAGCAATGAAAATTGAATCTTTAACAAACCAAACTACTGCGCCCATAACCAAACTAGCCAAAATTGGTTTCCAAATTAAAGAGAAAAATCTAAAGTCAGTAATTTTCTTGCGAACAAAGTAAAAGTAAAATAGTCCTTGAAGGAATTCTGAAGCAAGAGTCATAATGGCCGCGCCAATAATTCCAATGCGAGGAAGTAGAATAATATTTCCAATTAAATTAATTGCTACGTTTACACCAGTAATGATCATGGCGAACTTCGTTAACTGAGAAATAACCAAAGAATTAACTACGATGTACATAAATAAAATAGACGGAGCCCACACCAACACGGCCAGGACTGGCGCTGCTGATGCATAATCTGGACTTAAAATTCCAATTATCTGAGTAGCAAGAATGCTACCACCTACTCCAATTGGAAAAGCTAGTGCAGCCATGAAACGCAAATATTTTTCTAATGTCGCTCGGATCTCTGCCATTTTTCCTTCTGCCATTAGAGTTGCGAAAAGTGGATACAACGCATGAGAAACCACTGCTGGGAAAAATGCTAACAAGTCGAAAAATTTATATGCCGCAGTGTACAAACCTGTTTGGGTGTAACCTAAGATTTTGGTAATTAAAACAATATCAATTCTGTTATATACAGTGCTAAAGCCAACTAACAAGGCAAACGGTAAAGCTGCCTTCATGATTAATTTAATCAGTCCTCTGTCTGCAGAAAGAATCCCCTTAATGATTTCCGGTTTACCAATATGCTTTTGGATAAAGTGGTAGTAAATAATTATTGCTAAGGTGGCATAAATTACTTGTTGAGCAGTTAGCATCACAATACCACCGCCTACCCAAATGGTTAGGAAGATCATACCCACGTTTATGAGAGAAGCAAGGAAATTTAAAAACGCCGCCTTCTTTAAATCGTAGAAAGATGTAATCACCGCAAGGAAAGGATAAGTTAAACCGTGAACAGCTGCACCCAATCCGGCAAGCATGATTGCGTGTATCACATCTTTTTCGTATCCATTGAAGAATGCTACGCCGACCATCGCACCATAAACCAATGATGCAAGTACAATTTCTACTGCTAGGAAATTATGGAAATACTTTTTTGCTTGAGTGCGATCTTCGCTTATCTTCTTAATGATGTACTGCTGGATACCAAAATCAATTACAACTCCAAACAAAGTTACGTAAGAAAGAACGAATTGGAATTGACCATATTTGTATGGCCCTAAATAACTAGTGAGCAATAAATACGCCAAAAATAACAGGACCAAAGAAATGATCCTGGAAACAGATAGCCACAAAATGTTTTTAGAAGGCGTTGCCATGTTAATTGTATTGTACCATGTGATAGAAAAAATCCCCACAGCTCAATTGAGTTGCGAGGATCTTTATGTTCAGATTGAAATATTTACTATTTTGTTAGCAGCGAACCTTTTGGATAGCTATCTACTTCTGCCTGAGAAAGAATATTTACTTGAGCGGCAGTAATACCACGAGCAGCGAATGCCGCAGCGGTCATTGGGAATGCTAAGTTAGCATTTAAGATGTATACATCTGCTTTTTTGTCGCTCTTAAACACTGTTCCCTCTTTCGGCAAGATTGGTGTGCCATTTGGAATATCTTTAATTCCATCTTCGCCAAATGTGAAGTCAGGGGTGATTTTCTTTTGACCAGCTACGAAAGCTGAGATAGATTGTTTCTTTCCATCACGGTAAACATACAACTGATCTTTTTTATCTTTGAAATAAGTTTCATTTGTTGGCAATGGGAATGGTCCTAGTGGCAACGCATCTATGACTTCATTAGTTAACTCAAACACATTTGCAAATGAGAAACCACGATTGCGGAAAATTTCTGAATCCATCGGTTTCTTTTTTCCATCTTCATAGAAATAAACTGTTTGGGAACCGAATGCTTTAACTAAAGTTCCAGGCTTTGGTAAAACCAAACCATCTTTTGGATATTTAGCAATAACACTTGCATCGACAGTCTTTAAACTCTTTACTGCATCGAATTGAACAAAAGTTGCATAAGTAAATAGTTTTAGCTTACCGCCAGTTACTAAGTAGACATCTTGCAAAGCAGCGGACTTAACAACGTCACCTTCTCTAAGATCTCCAGTTGATGGAGCTGGTGTAGTAGGAGTAGGAGTAGTTGGTACAGATGGAGTTGTATCAATTAATACAAAGTCAGGGCCCTTTGTGTACTCTGATGCTTCCTTTTCGGTAGTCTTTTCTGCATTCTTAATATTTAAGCCTAGAGACTTTATTTGTGCTTCGGTAATTAAGCGACGCTTATTGCTAATGAAAATGTAGTACTTGTCGTCAACTTTAATTAGATTGTTATCTGAAATTTCGTATAGCCCCGCATTAACGTAGCCATCCATTACTTTCTTCGAAACCTTTTCAGCTTTGCTAATTTTAATATCAGCTAACTTTGCAGCAAAAGGCAAAACTTTGTAACGACGATTATTTTGAATAATATAAACGTCACCACTTGTTGAAGTTTTTATTAGATCACCTTTAACTGTGCTCGGTGCATCTGTTCCAGAGTTCGGTGAACCGAACCACTGCTTAAAGAATCTCCAGAAGTTGTAGTTCCCATTGTAAACGTGAGGTGTGTATCTATATAGTGCTGCAGTTGCAGAGTTGCTTAATACAATACTCTGATTCGCTTGCACATTTTCATAACTACCTAGTGTGTTCGGTAAAGTAATGGCATCACCAACTTTTGCGATTGCTCCATTGAAGTATGGTCCACGACCACCAGGCGTGCTAAACGATTTCATTAAAGATTTCGCTGCTCCTAAGTAGCTGTTATTCCCTTCGTCCACTCCACCAAAAAGTTGATTGTAGAATCCTTTGTAAATCAGACCACAAGGCTGACTATCTGGACAACCAAACCCTAAAGAGAAATCTAAAGCTCGTTGAAGCACATCGCCAGTAGCACCTTGTCTTCCAGTAATTAAACTTTGCTCCTTGTTTAGAGTTACTAAAATAACTTGTGGATTAATTCCAGCTTCTTTTGATGCATCATAAATTAACTGCGCAGCTGTGCGAGGATTTGAAGTATTTGGTTCTCTTAATTTCGCTAAAAAGTCTGGGCTGGTGTTAGCAAGAATACTACCTTTATCTTGTAAGAATTTCTGAATGTCTGAAGCGCTCATCGTGTTACTGTTTGAGAAAACCTTGTCATCAATAATCTTATTTGGATTAAAGCCAGGTTCTTGCGGGATAGCAGCAAAAGCCGTTCCTGTGTTAAACAAGAACGAAAAAATTAAAGCACTGATAACTAAGAATGATATTTGTTTTTTCATATTTTGTTTAGTAATGTTACTAAAGTTTAGACGTTAAAAGACCGTTACTATTACAGTATAAGATATCGCGCAAAGAATCAATAGCGCATTAACAAATTACAAAATATATGGTGAGCCTTGTGGGAATTTTGAGATGTCCCCGTCAGAAACATAAATTAGCGGATATGTGCTTAACGCTCGGTCAACAAAAAATTTATAGTTCACAGGATGGATAACTCCGTTCACTGTCCAATATATAGTTGGGTTATTAGTAGAGCGAATCAAAGTTCCATCTGGTGGTGTGACAAAACTACCAACAACCCAAGAGCCAACTTCAATGTTAGTTAAATTAATAACATCTGAGAATTTATAACCTCTCATTGTGAAAACCTGATAAGACACCGGACTGCGTAAACCATTTTGCATAAGGTACACTGCTGGATCATTTGGACTCTTCACTAACGTACCGTCCAACGGTTCTGCAAAAGACCCTTCTGGGAATGCCTCTAGTTCAGATTCTGAAACTATTTTAATTTTAACAAACTGGAATCTTTGATTGCGAACAAAAGAAATTATTTTTTGTTTCTTTCCACCATTAATATAGTAGAAGTCATTTGAATCTTTTACTTGTACTACATCTCCGTCTTCTATTTTGATAATTCTTTCTTCCAAACTTTTAGCAACATCAATGCGGCCGGCTCCTAAATAACCCATGCAAGATTGGCCTGCACACTGACTCAAATTTAAGTTGTCTATATTAACAGCAGTTGCAAGAATACGATCTCTGATCTGACGATTAGTCGCATCTGGGAAAAGCGACCTTAGTAGCCCAGCTTGCGCTGACACTAAAGGAACAGATAGTGAAGTGCCTGAAGCATACGCGTAAGAGTCAGGAGAATCGGCTCCAGTTGCGGGGTCATGATTAACAGTAGAAAGAATTCTACGGCCTGGAGCAGAGACATCTACACAAGCTTTGCCGTAATTAGCAAATGCTGGTTTTAAATCATTTACATCTGTGGCAGTCACGCCGATGATCATATTTTTTCCATTGTCATGACAGATTGGAAAAACTGCTTCTTTGTCTAAATTGCCGCCAGTGATAGCAACGTCGTTTCCTGCGGCAGCTACAAGCACTACGTTTCTATCGTACGCATATGTAATAGCGCTGGCTAAAAACTTATTGTGTGCAAAACCAATTCCGCCAAGTGATAGATTAATTACATCGGCACCATTATCTGTCGCCCAAATAATTGCCTCTGAGATTTCTGAAGAGCTTCCTGATCCAGACGAATCCAAAGCCTTGATTGGCATAATTGAAACATCGTATGCTGCGCCAGCAATTCCAATTTTATTATTAGTATTTGCAGCAATCACTCCCGTAATTAAAGTGCCGTGACCATTGTCATCAGAATTATTACGGCCTTTAATTTTTGTGTTTGTTAAAACGTTGAAACCTGTTTTTAATCTGGTTTTCTTTAAATCTTCGTGTGATGCATCAAGACCGGTGTCTATTACAGCTACGACGACATCTCGGCTTCCAGTTGTTAACTTCCATGCTTTAGGAAAATTAGCTTTTAGTAATCCCCACTGCCTGTCGATATTAGCAGGGTCTTTTACTAAACCTGGATCATTCGGATATAAAGGTTTATCGGCATTCAAATTAAACTTAGTGTCTAACTCAATGTAATTAAAATAACCACCGAACTTTTGCTCTAGTTGTTCCAAAGAATACGTAGATTGAAATTTATATATATTTGAAAATTGTGGGTCTATGGAAGAAGGAAAAGCTAACTCTACTTTTTTAAATACCTGGGTGTCGGAAATAACTGATGTGTTTTCTGAATTAAGTTGAACTACATAATCATTAGTCGCTGGTTGTGCAGCATTTGCAGCAATTGGAAAAGCCGTGCTGAAAGCTATGGTTAACGCTAAAGCGAAAAATGAACCAGAAACTAATTTTGTTGTAAATTTTTTCATCTATTATTATGCGCGCTTGGTGTATTTACCAGCGACTGAACGAAGTTTGATTTTAAATAAGTCTATTAAAGATTCTACATAAGCTATCATTGGGACATGTCCACCACCATGCTCTGTCCAAGATACGCCAACTTCTTTAATTTTGTATCCTTGAGTTTTAGCGATGGTTAATACTTCCATATCGAATCCCCAACGTAAAACAGTCACTAATGGGAAAATGTCTTTTGCTGCTTTTGCAGAAAAAGCTTTGAATCCTAATTGAGTATCTTTGATTCCAGGTACAGCTAAAAATTGAATTAAAAGATTGCTCATTCGAGATAGCACAATTCGGTAGAAAGGTTGATGTACCTTAACTAAATCTGGTTCTGTGTAACGAGAGCCGATGACGACGTCGTATCCTTGATCAAAATATGGTAAAAACTTTTCAATTTCAGAAATTGGTGTGGCATTGTCTGCATCCATAAACATAACAATGTCACCTGTAGCTCCTTCTAAAATACCGCGCTTAACAGCATTGCCTTTACCGCCTTCTACTAAGTTCATAGCAACAGCTTTTTGGACAGTAGTAGTTTCCAGCTCTTTCACTATTTCATAAGTACGATCTTTGCTGTTATTTACAACTACTACTAATTCATAGTCATAGGATTGTTTTTCCAAATAACTATCTATATCTTGAAGGGTTTGAGTAATTCGTTTTTCCTCATTCCAAGCAGGAATGACTACTGAAAGCTTTTTCATATATGTTTTGTTTACTTAGTAGCATTATAGCAAACCTGAGCAAAAATAGGGTAAAAAAAGACAGTCCCATCAATAAAGAAGGGACTGTCGTAGTTGAAAAGTTTATTCATCAAATGATAAACGGAGGCCGATCCGGTCCTGAGCCGTTCGGCGCAGTAGTCTTGGTCGGTGTAATCTTTGTAGTGCCGCTACCACCGTTAGCGTAGTAACCGAGCACGAAAGCAGCGACAATCAGTGCCGGGATAACCCATTTCCACCATCCGAGCCCCTTATTGATAATACTATAGGCGAACACAACGTAGTTGCACCCGTCAAAGTAAACAATCAAGTCGGTAATTTTCTTAACCGACTCAGGGACCGCCATTAAACCAGAAACTTTTAGCGCTTGGTCTGCTGGCAATTTTGAATTGATCAATGCAATCGGGTCGAAACCCTTCTTGTTATGTTCTTCCAAAATTCGGGTGTTTTGACCTGGCCGACAAGTGTTGTCGATCGGGTCAAGTTGGACCGGTTCAGGAATCGGGTAATGGCAGGACTTCCTGCCATTTGCTTCATCCTTAATTGTCCAGTCTTTCGGCACGTCCTCTACGGCCAACGGGATGTTGACACAAAGCACCTTCTGAATAACTGGAGCAAGGATAGTGGGCTTCTTAACCAGTTTGATCCGGTTAAAATAAACCTTGCCGTTCTTAAGGCAACCTTCAAGGTATGCCTCATCCCATTGAAATCCGTTTTTAAAACGGATGATCGCTTTCGCGTGCAATTTTCCGAGTTCAGCACGACGGCCAAACTCATTCCAGAATTCTGCACCTGTAAGCCCAAGCTCCTCCGCAGTCATGCGTCCCCATCCCTCAAAGAAGTCCGGGTTCCGCGCGTCATAGGGAAGATAAGAAAAGATCGTCAGCGGCGCAGTTTGGCCGGTCAAAGTGTAACGGTCTAATCCGCGAGGATCAGGCCGAGTCCGAGTCTGAGCAGCTACTGTAAGCGGGTTGCAAACAACAACTGTCAGTATGGTAAGCATTAACGCATAAGTCGTAAGCCATGTAGTTCTATTCTGTTTCATTCTATTACTCCTGTATCTGTGTTGTTCGCATCTACTGACGACGCGCAAGCTGTGATCCACCAATGATCATATTCTTTTTTTGCAGAGAATCCATCATTGTTAGAAGGCTCATGAGTTGACGGGTTCGATGCTCCAAACTGTCTGCTGAGGGCAGACTGATTGATTGAGCATAAGGTAACAGTTCTCGAACGTTACCACCCTTGACTATCTCTTCTGTTGCCGGTTGACCCGGTCCATAGTAAGTGTGTTTGACAACAATTACCCTTGAACCGTTTCCCTTCCAAAGAAGGAATTTATCCATATACATAAACGTTTCAGTTGTTACCTGATACGTTTTGTATGTGATTCTTGGTTCTCGGGTATATTGCTTACTATACCTATTAGCTTCTGACCTCATACTGCCAGGAAGTATGCTAATGACTTGTCCAGCTACGACACCAATACCGGTGCGAACGAGCTGTCCCTTAATAGTATCTTGACCTTCATCCGAACCAAGAGGTCGAATCGAAGTCTTGGTTATTAGCTCTCTTTCCGATCTACCTGCTGAAGCCACAAGGCGGTAGCAAGTGCTTGGATCAACGAGGTCAAGATTGAATATTGCAGAAGCAAGGTTTTCAGCCTCGAGACGATTTTCAAACCCAGTGGGCTTGATTTCCACACCAACAAAGTCAATCTTCTCGCAAACATCAGCCTGCTGAGCGAAAGCGTTGGCACCGATGAACATCATTGCGATAAACGCAAAAAATAAACTTTTATACATAATTTCCCCCGATTTGTAAAATTACAATGAACTATTTAGTCCGGCCGACCGCTATTAGCGGGTGTTTGAATCGTTCCGAATGAACGACACCCTTTCTAACGCGGTAGTCAGACAGGTTAGTGCCCACCAAACCACCTAGCTAAGTGAATATTCCAGGGGTGATGAGCAATAATCTGTCAGTCATAGAAGATTTACTATGAAACAGTAGTATAGCATAAATTGCCTATTCTGTCAATACTGTATGTATTTACTAGTAAATCCTATAATCTTATTCTTTTATATGGCCTGGGTCAACCAAATTTTATCTTATATTTAAGCGATTTTTAGGCGAAAACAAAAGAACCTTTCCACGTTTTATTGTCCTAGTGGAAAGGTTCTTTGATTTTTAGCTATTAAAGATTTATATAATCGTTTTATTGGCGTTCTACTTGGCTAAGCTTTCCAAATAAAACTAGGCGGCGAGCCGTAGTTCCGACTGGCCAACAAGTAGAAAGTGCGACGATCGAATCGGCTGTATTTACAAACTGAGCTTGATCATCAGCAGCATACTCGCCACGACGCTCTACAACATAATGATAGATCACTACTTTACCGCTGTTATCGGTAGCTGTGATTTTAAATGATGTGCCATCTTTTACCTGGCCTAGTACTGCGAAGACTTGTTTGTAAGGACTCTTATCCCACAAGTAGCCACTAGAGTGCCCAGAAATATAACTAGTACCTATCTCCCCTGGCAAAGCTGTTCCTGGATAATGCACCAATCCTTTTTTCAAATCATTATCAAAATCTTTTACATTCTTAGTCCAAGTCAACGGAACCGAAATGTTGTTTGCAGGAATTTCTAGCTTAGCAGTTATGCTCTGATTAATTTGTGATCCAGAATTTAAGTTTAAAGAGGCATTGTTACCTGAATTATTTCCGCTAACTTGTTGAGCGGCTTGAGCTGCAGCTTCATTACTAGCAATCTCGGATGGTGCAGAAGTAGTATTGCTTTGAGAAAGTTGAGCTAAGTTTGCTGGATCAATGTAGTAAGGTGAATCAGGACTAACGTACTGAGCGAACTTAGTTACACCACGACTAAGAGCAGCCGCAGTGATTCTGTTACTAATTAATTCTTTGTTGATATATTTATTAACTAGTTCTTTTTGTTCATCAGTAAATGGCTTTCCTGTCCACGGATTAGTATCTTCCAAAACCAATGCACCATCTCCAGTGCTATTGCCGCGAGTACTGTAGACTTTCGGGTTTAAGTTTAAGAGATACTTTTCAAAGTTTGTTAAACCGTTACCAGATACGTCGGCATCCATAGAAATAATTGCGTCGTCATTGATGGCAAAAAAGAATTGCTTCATCCAAGCTGTATACGCACCTTGTTGATCTTTCTTCAGCTTTTCTAAATCTTTATTATCAACTTCAACGTTCTCAATAGTTAAATCACTTGAGTTAAATAGTTTATCTATAGAGAAGTCGCTGAAGTAAAAGAAGTACAAACCCAAACCAATACCAAAGATGACAATGTATGGAAGGACGCTTTTAATTGCCCACAAGAAAAATGCGTAGGCTTCCCCACCCTTTTCTTTTGCAGGACCCATCAACTGAGATAACGGTCCAGTTGAACCAGCCGGCGCCTCAGGAGCAGCTTTCAACTTCTCAACAGGATCTTTTTCTGGTGTTTCCAAATCATGCATAAAAGGCAAATCTGGAGGAAGATCGCCAAGATTATTAATTGTTTCGACATCGTTCTTCTCTTCCTGTTTGGCTTCCTGAGCAGAGTCGCCATCTAAATTCAAAAGGTCACGAATTTCATCGGTAGATGAAATCGTTCTTTCAGTCGCACTCTTAACCTTTTCTTCAGGCTCAGTTGGAGTGTCATTAAATTCAGGAGCAGAGTTTTCTAGGTCCGCTATGTTCCCAGAAAGATCAACTGTATTTTTCTTGTCAGGCATAAGATATGATTATCTATTTATTACAAATAATACTAACTTGCTATTATACTGATATTTTGTGTTTGTGTCAACTGAGTAGCTTTTCTATATAGTAAATTATACCAAAAAAAGATCTAAACCTATAACTTGACTTTTAAAGGCTTGAAAGCCATAATTTGATCTATGTATATCACTAAATAGAAAATAGTGGTATAAAATGTTCTAAATTTTCAATTTTTGTGGAGGAAACATGAAAATAAATCTGTTTACGGCTTTTGTTGTGATCGCACTGATTATGACGGTTGTAACCTTTTATCACAACTGGCCCTTAGGCTCGGCACGCGAAGCCAAGCCAGCCATAAATCCGCAGGCTTCGATACAGCCAGTGGTCAATCCATCCAAAAGCCCTGTCAGTTCGAAAATGGGAATTGATCCTCTTGGATCACAGGATGCAATCAAGTCAGAAAAAGTGCGCAATGCACTTAACGTTTTAAACGCTAAGACGGATGTTGTGGACTTTAGAAGAGTTGATTCCTCTCAGGAAATAACTCAACTAGGAAAAACAATAATCGGTGCAAAGCTAAGTCCCGAGGAAGCTTACGCGACCTCAATGATCATTTACCAAATTTGGACTAAGGCCGAAGACCGATCGGTGGATAAAGCCGACTTGTCACTGAAGAACGAGCAACCTTTTTTTGCCATGTTGAGCAGTTCTCTCATCAAAGCAAAAGACGGTCTCAATTCTAGCGACCAAGAAGTTCTGTCCAATGCAAAAATCTTTCTTGGATGCAAATATCTTGAGAAAGATGATACCAATGAAGGGTTCAAGTGGTTGCAAAGGGCAGGCGTTTCGGGCGACAAAGCCTTGGCAATGCACCTAGCTCTAAAGGCAAGGCGTGAGTCTAACCAACCACCCTAAAAATTTGTGGATGAAACCAAAAGAGCGAGAAGCTAACATTAGCCTCTCGCCTTTTTTATTTTAGAAAAAATTTTATGATTTGCTTACGTACTTCTCTTTGCGGAAATAATTTTGCAAAGACTTAAAATAGTACAAACTCCAATTTGCTAGGTACACGGGCAAATCCATTAAATGCCAATACTTCTTGCTGTACCATTTTTTATAGTAAATCCAGTTAGCCTCGTAAAATGCATAGAGTAATTTTTGCGGCGTCTTCTTAGTAGACTGTCCACGGAAATGCATACATGTTGTTTTCGGATACCACCAAATCTTCATTCCCGCTTCCCTAACTTCGCGACACAAATCCAAGTCTTCTGCGTACATAAAATATCGCTCATCAAAACCACCAGTGATCTCAAAAACTTTGCGAGGCATAATCATATATGCTCCACTACAAGCCTCAAGCTCACTCTCTACTTTTGGATCACTATTTAGCATGTTATATGCACCAAAAAGTTTCGGGAACAATGCTTGGAAACCGAATAATCTAAAAAATGATCGAACTAAGTTTGGCTCGCTACGCCTTGAAGGTTTATCTATTTCCCCATTTTTTAAAACTAGCTTGCAAGTCGCTATGCCAACATCTGGTCTAGATTCCATAAAGCTAACCATGGTCTCGAAATTATCTGGGTCAACTTTTGTATCTGAATTAAGGAGCAAAATATAATCCCCTTTAGCTTCTTTCATTCCAACGTTATTAGTGATGCCAAAGCCATCGTTTTTTGGTTTTAGAATCAACTTGGTCTTTGCGGCGATATCGGGATTACTTAAATACTTTTCTTTAACTAATTGTGGTCCGTTATCTGGTGAAAGGTCATCTACTATAATAACTTCATATGGAAAACTGACCTTAGATGAATACACAGCATCTAAAGTCACTTCTATTACGTTAGCCGAGTTATATAGAGGGATAATAATTGAGAGTTTCATGCGTTCAATATTTTAACTAAATAATTTTTCCATGTCTTCCACAGAAATTTTGCGGGTTTTTTTTATGTGCTTACGCTTGCGCCAGATTGATCTAAACTGTTTAAACATTAAAGGCAAAATTTTGTAAGTTTTTGTTTCCCAAAAAATTGTGAAGCAGTTTAAGAAAAACTCTCTCGCGAAGAATTGCCAATACCATCGCGGTGAGTTTTTTATAAACATAAAGATGTGGTTCTTGTAGTTAAACTCACGAATCCATTGAGGGATTTGTCTATGGAATTTAATGAACGCCCACACCTTTTTGTAACCACCAGGGCTAGCAGCCGCAGTACGGCCATGGTAGCCAACTGCATTAGGTACATATTTACATTTCCAACCAGCGTTAACCATTCGCCAAGATAGATCAACATCTTCCCAGTACATTTCAAAGTCTAAATCAAAATATTCCGTCTTGCCGTCGGGTCGTAAATATTTTACGCTTTCCAATGCGCTTCTGCGATACATACACGCAGCGCCATCCACCGCAATCAAATCTAGTTTTTCATCATACTGGCCAGTATCAACTTCGTGTTGGCCACGAGCTTTGGCCCGACCTGTTTTAGAAATTACTACGCCGGTTGTATCAAATTTATCTATCTTTTTATTCGCAGTAAAATCATATTGATAGATCTTACCATTCGCAGCGCCAACTTGCGGATCTGTAAAAGCCTTAAGCATCTCCTCTACATGTGTTGGTTCTAAAATTAAATCTTGATTCACCAACT
>CAZLNP010000002.1:55132-59570 GCA_964561085.1 uncultured Candidatus Saccharibacteria bacterium | reverse complement strand
TTAAGCATCTCCTCTACATGTGTTGGTTCTAAAATTAAATCTTGATTCACCAACTGATAGAACTCGGTATCTGAATCTAAACTAAAAACTAAGTTATGACCTCGGACGAATCTAAGGTTCTCGCCTGGCTCTATGAGTTTAACCTGAGGAAAATGCTTCTGAATATATTCTTTGCCGTTATCTTCATCACCATTAATTACAGCGATGATCTCTACATCAGGGTGAGTCTGCGCCACCATGGAGGCAAAAGACTGAGGGATATACTTCATCCCATTAAATACAGTTTGAACTAAAGTTACTTTAGGCATAGCTATATAATAGCAGAAAATCTTACCTGGCGAAGGCGCTGGTTTTTAAAAAGTTGGTCTCTTTTTTGTGCTTTGGTTTCAAGCGAGGCTTTGATATACTAAAACTATGAAACTACTTATTACCGGCGGAGCCGGATTTATTGGAGCAAATTTCGTTCATTTTTGGAAAAAGAATCACCCCGATGATGAAATCGTGGTTTTGGATAAACTGACTTATGCTGGAAATTTAGAAAGCCTAAAGGATCTAGAAGGTGAGTTTACTTTTATCCAGGGAGATATTGCTAACCCTGAAGATGTCAGACCAGCCATGAATGGCGTAGATTGCGTTGTTCATTTTGCTGCAGAAAGCCATGTGGATCGAAGCATCAACAATCCTTACATATTTACACAATCAAACGTGTTAGGAACACACGTTCTGTTAGAAGCTGCGCGGGAATTCAAAGTAGCAAGATTCCATCATGTTTCTACTGATGAAGTGTTTGGTTCAATTCCACTAGAGGCTTCACATAAGTTTAACGAAGAAACTCCTTACAATCCGAATAGTCCATACGCTGCAAGCAAAGCTGGTTCAGACCACTTAGTACGTTCGTACGGAGAAACTTACGGCCTACCTTTTACAATTAGCAACTGTAGTAATAATTTCGGACCGTACCAATACGCTGAAAAGTTTATTCCCCGCTCTATTATTAGATTGCTAAACAATCAAAACATCCGTCTGTACACACCTGGTAATCAAATCCGCGATTGGTTATTCGTAGAAGACCACTGCCGCGCAATAGAAGCAATCTTACTTAAAGGAAAAATTGGTGAGACTTACTGCATTGGTGGCATGACAACTGAAGTTAGCAACACTGAAGTAGCAGAGTTAATTTTAAAACATATGGACTTGCCTACGTCTCGCTTGGAGATGGTTACAGACAGACCTGGCCACGATGTAAAATACGCTGTGGACTGGCAAAAAATTAACCGCGAGTTAGGATGGGAACCTCAAGCCGACTTCAATACTTGGCTAAAAACTACCATAGATTGGTACAAAGCAAATACTCAATGGTGGAAAAATCAGGCAGAAGAAGCAGAGCAATTTTACAGCACAAAAGGTGAAAGCGTAATTGAGTAATTGAACAGAATCAATAATCAAATGGATAAAAACTACTACCAAAAGGCGGCGACTGTTTATGGAGATGGGGCCGACTTCATTGAGCAAACGGAACTAGAAGGTGTATTTATAATCAACCGCCCTGTATTTGGAGATGACCGTGGATTCTTTAGAGAAGTTTTTCGTAAATCAGATTTGGAAGCTCGTACAGGCTTCGCAATAGATTTTCTACAAAGCAATCACTCTCGCTCGCCAAAAAATACATTGCGTGGCATTCATATTGCCCCTTGGCACAAACTAGTCACCTGCGCCAACGGGTTAGTACAGCAAGTTGTAGTAGATTCGCGCCCAAATTCCCCTACTTTCGGAAAACATGTTTCTGTTGAATTAGGCGAAAACAATTTCCGCAGCGTATTCATTCCAGCAGGATGCGGTAATGCATTTTTAGTGCTTAGCGAATCCGCTGACTATACTTACTTGGCGAGCGACTACTGGGCTCCAGGAAAAGAACAAGATTTATTATGGAGCGACCCCGACTTAAGTATTGATTGGAAATCAACCACTCCTTTAGTTTCAGAGAAAGATAACACCAATCCAAAACTTTCAGAAGTGTTTCCAGAAAAATTTAATTAACTCCCATGGCAAAATATTTAGTAATAGGTAGTAAAGGCACTTTAGGTAATGAGTTTCGTAAAATGCTCGGTGATCAAGGTGTTTACTTAGATAAAAATCAACTGGACATCACCTCTCAAGAATTAGTGATGCAAAAAATTGCAGAGTTGGAACCAGAAATAGTTATTAATTGCGCAGCCTACAATGCCGTGGACAAAGCTGAGCAAGAACCAGATGTTGCCAATTTGATTAATGGCGAAGCGGTCGGCTACATTGCAAAGGCCGCTGAAAACATTGGAGCAACATTAATTCACTACAGTACTAATTATGTTTTCAAAGGAGACAGTGAAGCTGGCTATACTGAAGATAGTCCAACAGATCCACAAAGTGAATACGGCAAATCCAAATTAATGGGTGAGAATGCGGCTTTAGAGAATTGTTCTAAAGCTTACGTAATTAGAACTGCATGGCTATATGGCGAACAAGGCGATGGCGAAAGCTCTAAAGTAAATTACATCACCCGAATTTTGCAGCTATCTGAAGAAAAAGATTTCCTCGAAGGAGTAGACGACCAATATGGGCAGCCTACTTGGACTAAGGATTTAGCTAAGTTTTCAATCTCACTTGTCGATGGAAATCTCCCCTTTGGGATTTACCACGGCACCAACTCCGGCGAAGCTACTTGGTACACTTGGGCAAAAGAAATTCTTGAAATTCGACAGATTAATGTAGAGCTTAGGAAGAACGTAATGGCTAATTTCCAAACATCAGGCCATAATGCCTCAAGACCTCAATATGGTATACTATTAAACACAAAAGCTCCTCCAATGCGCCCTTGGCAAGAAGCTCTTAAGGACTACCTTAATCAATGAAGCTAGTTAATGTTATCGATGCCCAAGGTGAAGCTGAGGCGTTAATGTATATAGAGATGCTCAGAGTCAACGGGATAAAAGCTGTGAAAGCTTTGCCAGCTAACCAGCAATTCTTAAGATCATATTACGGTGGCGCATCACTACCTTTTGACGTTTGGGAAGTCAGAGTGGCAGAAGAAGATGTTATCGAAGCTAAAAAGATACTGCCAGAAGTAAATCCAAATGAAAGCTTTGTGGTTGCGGACACCCCGCCTGCAATGAAAAAGTTAAGCATCCTTATGCTGACATCGATAGTTCTTGGATTCATTTTTGGCCTAATTGAAATGATTAAATATTTTTTAAACACCTAACTCTAAATTTATGAAAGGTATAATTCTATCAGGTGGTGCAGGTACTCGCCTTCGCCCACTTACTAAAGTCACATCGAAGCAGCTTCTTCCAATTTACAACAAACCAATGATTTACTACCCGTTGGAAAAATTGTTAGCTGCGGGAATCAAAGAAATCTTAATCATTGTTGCGCCGGACCATTGTGGTGACTACATGAAAGTTCTTGGATCTGGAAAAGACTTTGGTCCAGGTGTGCGTTTTACATACGAGATTCAAGATTCACCAGATGGACTTGCTCAAGCTTTCATACTAGGTGAAAACTTCCTAGATGATGGCGACAACGTAACCTTGATTCTTGGCGACAATCTATTTGAAGCAGATCTAAACAACGCAATTACAAACTTCAAATCTGGTGCAACTGTTTTTGCAAAAGAAGTACCAGACCCAGAACGGTTCGGAGTTGTAAAATTCAATGACAAGATGGAGGCTGAGACAATTATCGAAAAGCCAAAAGAGTTCGTATCCAACTATGCCGTCACAGGAATTTACATATATGATAATCGTGTGGTTGAAGCAGCTAAAAGCTTAAAGCCATCAGACCGAGGCGAATTAGAAATTACCGATTTAAATAATTGGTACCTAGAAAGAAAAGAATTGAATGTAGAAATAATGGAAGGTGATTGGATTGATGCCGGAACTTTCGAGAGTTACTATGCTGCAAACCAATGGGCCTACAATCGAGCTAGCAAATCAGAGTAAATTCTCAACAAAAATGTACAAAAAAAAACTGCCAACCGGCAGTTTTTTTTGTGATTAAATCTTTGTAATTTCGATTTCAGTGTAAGCTTGGCGGTGGCCAATTTTCTTACGGTACTTAGATTTAGGCTTGTATTTCAAAACTTCAATCTTCTTACCACGGCCTTGCTTTAGGATAGTACCTTCTACAGTAACGCCAGAAAGTAATGGCTTACCTAATTTGTACTCAGAATCTGAGATAGTAGCTAGAACCTGGTCAAAAGTAACCTTATCGCCAGCAGCTCCTTCGAGCTTTTCTACCTGAATTTTTTCACCTTTGGCAACCAAATACTGTTTTCCGCCGGTGGCAATAACTGCTAATGACATAAAATTTCGTTCTTAAATTAAGTTAATATTCTACCAGTTCTCTGATAGTTCTTAGGTATTCTACCTAAACCTAGCGATTTTGTCAATAAAAAAAGGCC
>CAZLNP010000002.1:0-55032 GCA_964561085.1 uncultured Candidatus Saccharibacteria bacterium | reverse complement strand
CTAAATTGCCTTAAGACAATAGAAATAATTAACACCATCATGCCAAACAGAATTCCTAAAGCCACTAACTTGCCCATGCTCTGCAGGAACACTGCAGTAAACCCAAAGACGGCTGACAATCCGTACAGAATTAAAGCGGTTTGTTTTTGAGTAAAGCCTAAGTCTAAAAGTTTAAAGTGAATATGTAATCTATCCCCCCTGAAAGGGCTCTTCCCAGAAAGCAATCTCTGAGCAATTACCCAAGCTACATCTAGAATAGGGATTCCCATTACCAACAATGCAGTAGCAATTTTCCCACCGAGAATTACAGACAGAGTCCCTAAAACAAACCCAACAAAAGTACTGCCGCCTTCTCCAAAGAAAATAGACGCGGGATGAAAAGAATAAGCTAAATACCCGATTAAGCTTCCCGCTAAAATTATTGCCAAGCTCGCAGTAATAGGCTGGCTGACAGTTTCGCCAAGCGATAGAGCGAATAAAGTTAATCCAGCAATTACGCCAATTCCCGCAACCAATCCATCGAGACCATCTAAGAATTTTGTAGTGAACATCATTCCATTTAGCCACAAGAAAATAAATATACCTGACGCAGGAATACCTATAACTTTAAAAGCCAAACTAATTGTGCCTCCAAATGGATTGCTTAAAAATGTAATGCCCACTCCTATGCCAGAGAAAACTACAATCAAAGCAGCGAGGGCAGGGAAAATCCAAAGCAAGTAAGGTGGTAGTTCGTATTTATCATCCAAGAAACCACCAAGCATTAACACAGCTCCCCCACCTAACAAAGCTAAAATAAACTTTAGAGGAATAATGTTTGGATCGAAATGATTACTTGTACCTACGTAAAATAAAGTCGTAATAGCAAAAGCCAAGAACACAGCTAGTCCACCAAGTTTAGCAACAGTCTTTGAGTGTAAATTACGTGGCGGGCGTGGTACATCAACTGCACCAACTCGAAACGCAAACTTTCTTATCAAAGGAGTTAGCAGTAAAGATAGCGCGACAGCTAAAAGTGTATATAAAACGTAGGTCATTTTTTTATTTTATAGCTTGTTCGTGGAATGATCTTGAACTCTTTTGGATCCCTGCATTTCATCCATATCCATAGCGGTCACAGCACCTTTACGAGACTTAGGGGTCACGAAGAATTCTAGGTACCAACCAAACATTAATCTGGTTTGCGCTTCAATAGCAGGCAAACTACCGAATACTAATGAAGTAATCGGCACCAACACCCATTGCAAATACATCATAACGCTACGCCAAACACTGTATTTCTTAGGACGAGGTGGTAGTAAAATTAAATTGATGTACACGCTGAAAATTAAGAAACCTGTTGCAATAGTCATCAAGGTGCGAGTTGCATGAGGTAAGTTGTAAGCAATAACCGTTTCTTTAAATTCAGGTCCACCAATAAACAACGGAAGCCAACCAAGTAAAGTAATTAGCACACTCGCTGCAGCCCAGTTAAAGTCCCCTTCTACATACTGCCACAACTTATACATTCTATCCCAAAACGGTGCCTTACTCTTAAGTAATGCCGGAACTAAAGTTGGATAGTACTCAACATTGTATGCCCAACGCTTCTTCTGCTTATACTGATTTTTCAAAGTCTGCCAGAAAGTATCTGCCAAACAAGTATCTAAAGATACTGGAATGAACAACGGAACGACTTCGTAATCACCTTTGTAATGCAAATAGCACTGCCAGAAAATATAACCATCTTCGTTAATGATATCTTTTTTCCAGAAACCAACTTCACGAAGCGCTTTTAGAGTCATGGTGTGTGATGCAAAAGTGCGAAGACGGTCTGGGCGTGAACTCTCTGTGAACTGCCAGAAAGAGTTCGATACAGAGACAACTCGAATGAACGCAGGGCTATCCCAAATATTATTATTGTAAACAGCAATAGGCTGATAACTATGTCGGTATGGCTTTTCCGCAGTTAAAAACGCATACATTACTCGAGCAAAATACTGTGGATGTACAATGGTGTCGCTATCTAAGTTAGAAATTAGCACTTGTTCTTCGGCAATACCCATTCTTTCTAGCTCTGGCAAAATAGAGGCAACGGCATAACTAGCATTCGCACTTTTACCTTTAATCTCACCTGGAAGCCCATCAGGGTGAACAGTGATTAGCATTTTATGGAACTTGCTCTCAAACTTCGCAAGCATATTTCTGGCAACAACTTGGGCTGGCTCGCCTACTCTTTCTTCGGAAGCCAAGAGTAAAATCATCCTGTCATGAGGATACTGCGAGTTTGTTAAAGCGTTCACTGTGGAAGTTAAAACCTCTTCAGATTCATCAACAAAAGGAATTACAATCACATGGTAGAAATCGGTGTATGGTTTATCTAAAACATTATTATCTACCAAAGATTCAATTCTTTGTTTTTCTGTAGAATAGAACTTGCGCTCAATAGAATTTTTCGAATGCGCAGCTGCGTGTTTATAGTGATCAAAAAGCTTATCGCGATCGTGCAACATTTCCACAAGTAATAACCAGTCCATTTTTACATAGGATCTAAACCTTCTATAACTAGAAATTAAGTGTAGAGATGTGTTCATGGCTTTCAACAGCCAATACAAATCAAAACAAATGATGAACACTGCTGCCCATACCGGCTTAGTAAAAGATAAAATTATGGCACCTAAAAAAACCGACCAAATTGATAAGCCCGGTAATATTTCCCAAAATCTTTCTGTCTTAGTGCGTTTGCGGAACATAGTTAGTATTAAGGATTTAGTTTACCCTGAAGAGAAATAGAACAGCGATAAACAAAAAAACATTTATTAGAACAGAGACCAATGCGGCCAGGAAAGGAAGAAGGTTTCGATCAAACTTTTGTAATCTAGTTAAGGCAAAGTTAACTCCGCCAATTAAAAGTCCAGTTAAAGGGATTTTTAACAATTCATACTTGTTGCCAATTTCGTTAACCCCAACAATAACATTATAACGCAAAGCAACGCTATCTGGAGCGCCGCGCATTTTGAAATAGACAGCTACAAGTGTTATAATAAAGAGAACAAATGCAACTATCCAAGTCTTTTTAGTTAGGCTTTCGTATTGCATAATTAAAAGCGGTTAGAAACCAATTATAACAAAAATGACACCAAAACAAAAATGGCTACTAGCCGGCATAATGTTGCTGGCAATCGGTTTTAGATTCTATCAAATTACAGCAATGCCGGGTGGACTTTTCCCCGACGAAGCGGCTAACGGCATTGATGTAAATTCAATGATGCGCGGCGACTTACAGCCCTTCTACGAAGGCAATAACGGTCGTGAAGCACTCTTCTTCTATATGCTTTGGCCAAGCGTTGAAATATTTGGCCGAGGTCCATGGCAACACCATATTGTTTCTGCATTAGTTGGTGTGTTATCAGTATTAGGTTGTTACTTAGTTACAAGAAAACTCTTCCAAGTCTTCCGCAGAAAAGAGAGTGACGATCCAAACAGCGGATTAAAAATGATGAGTCCGACAAATATGGGTTTATGGGCAGCCTTCTTTATGGCTGTATCTAGTTGGCACACAGTGCTTTCACGTACAGCTTTTCGAGCCAACCTAATTCCTCTCTTCACAGCATTTACTTTTTACTTCTTAATCCTTGCTATATCGGCAACGACCCGCGGCAAAAGGTATCTATGGGCGGCAGTTAGTGGCGCGTTATTCGCTTTAGGATTCTACTCCTACATTGCATACCGCATAATGGTCCCGCTTGTTATTGTGGCAGTACTTTGGCCAATCTTAGTAGATATTTGGCAAACCCCACGCTTCCAAAACATTAAAAAGTTCTGTGGTCCAACTCTATTAGCAGGACTATCTTTCACAGCTTTCATTAGCCCATTAATCTACTATTTCTACACTCACCCAGGAACATTCATTGGAAGAAGTGGCCAAGTTTCAATCTTTAACCCAGACCTAAACAACGGTAACCTAATAGGCACATTCATAGAAGTAACTTTAACTAGCATTAGAGCCTACTTCTGGGATGGCGACCTAAACTGGCGTCACAATGTTTCAGGAGAGCCATTTGTCTCTCTAATAGTATCCCCTTTCTTTGCAGTTGGATTAGTAGGAGTAACCTATTTCGCTGCAAGATATATCTTCACTCCTATAAAAAACAAACTGGATTGGAAGTACTTTTTACTTGCTGGCTGGTTCTGGGCAATGCTTATCCCAGTAGTCACTACTGCTGAAGGAATTCCCCATGGACTTCGTGCCATCGGTACAATCCCTGTTGTATTTATCATTACTGTTGTTGGTTTAGCTTGGGTGATGATCGCAGCGTCTAAAGTGGTGAACAAATACTGGCCAACTTTGTCTGAAACCCAGCAGAGAATCCTAAACTTCTCATTTGGGTTAAAAACTGTAGCGTTCATTGTTGCATTAATTCTACAAAGCTACATCGTTTATTTTATATACGCGTCTCAAAGTCCGGAAAACTTCTTCGCGTTCCGTTCTGATCTAACTCCTGTTAGCGAATACCTAAAAGAAAAAGGTGACAAATCAAATACCTACTTAGTTCTAGACAAGTTCTCTCTCCTAACAGTTGAATACTTCACTACATTTGATGCAAGGAACCCGGAGGACCCAAGAAACAATCCTTACACCCAAGTAGATCCTGAAGATTCTTGGAAACTACAAGGATTAAAACCTGGAGATAGAATCATTTTCACACAGACAAGTGTATTTGATATCGACAAGTTTAAACAATATCACCCAGAAGCACGTTTGAGCTTTGAACAAAGAAATAAATTTAACCAAACAATCATGGCAGTTTATGTCATAGAAGAATAAGATGTTCCAGAAAATAAAACTACATATCTCAAGTAATCTCGCGCTTGTTGGAATAGCTATCGCCGGATTGCTATTTCGATTATGGCACCTAACCTCAATTTCACTTTGGCATGACGAAGCATTCTCCGCTTTACTAATTAAATACTCATGGAGTGAGATGATAACGCGCATCGGTTTAGATGTTCACCCACCGTTGTACTACGTCTTCTTGAGAATTTGGTCATATGTCTTTGGTCACTCGTTGTTCTCTCTACGTGGGATGTCTGTATTATTTGGAGTCGGTGCCATCGTAGTAACATACTATTTTGTTAAATATGTTTTCCAGAATAGAGCTACAGCATTGATGGCAGCGGCATTAATCGCTGTTAATCCTTTTCAAGTACAGTACGTCACTGAAGCGCGTATGTACACGATGGGGGCATTCTTTGCTATTGCTGCAGCATTTGCACTAAGCGCAGCCCTACGAACTCAAACACTTCACTATGCAACAGTCGCTAATGAAGTCTTGCGCGCTGAGCTTAAGAAGCGATTTATCAAGTACTATGCGCTATTTGTAATTTGTAGTGCGATTCTAATTTACACTCACTACTACCTATTGTTCATGGTGGCGGCTTTGGGTGCTTATGCAGTTTTGTATTGCATCATTCACTTCCGCAGTGAATTTAAAAAATATGGTTGGGTTATTCTTTCGGGAATCCTGATTCTAGTTTCATTCTTACCATGGCTAAAAGTATTTATTTTCCAGTTTAAACAAGTTGGTGCAGGCTACTGGATTCCACCAATGGATAGATGGAGCATCCCAAGCACTCTTTGGGACCTGTTGCTACGTCTTCCTAACCCTGCTCAGTGGATGTTTGTATTGGTTGCATTATTCACTATTTACGCAATCATCAGAGTTATCTGGAAGTACCAAGAGACTGAAAAGTGGCTCATAATAGCCGGATTTTTGGCACCTTTCGTTGGAGCTATTCTTTTTGCAATCATTGCTAAAATCCAAGGTGATTCAAGCTCAGTCTATTTAGTACGCTATTTCATCTTCTGCTCTTCCTTCTACTTAATCATTGTCGCTCTATTTTTAAGCAAAATTAAAATTCGCCAAATAGGTATGTTGCTATTGGCGATTCTTCTACTAGCTAATATTTTCTCTATCTGGAATTACTGGGATGAGTTACAAGTTCAAACTAAACCAGGGATGGCTAAGGCTTCAGAGTTCTTAACAGCCAACGTAGAACCCCAGCACAAACTATACGTCGGTAGCAGCTTTGAATTCTTTAATTACAAGTACTATAACCGCACTTCTGTTAAGCCACTTCTATATACAAATAATAATTACGTTAAAGACTTGCCTCACTTTGCAGGCACAGCAATTCTAACTGATGAAGATTTGGTGTTAAATTTCTCTGATGTCACCAAACAAGGAGATACAGTCTGGCTTCTTTGGACAAATGGCTTTGGTGGATCAAAGCCAGAAGTTCCTAGTAATTGGATTCAAATTGATGAAAAAGGTTTTGCCGACGTAAGACCTTACGTTGGAACTTGGATTATTGTTACCGAATACAAGGTGAACTAGTTAGACATACAAACGCTCGAGTTTGTATTCGCAAATCAATATAAAATAAATTATTATACCGATCCGGAGCAGTTTGAGATAACAGCAAATTTAAACGCTGTACCAACTGTTCCGGGTTTTCTTTTGTATCCACGATTACATTGAAAGTTCGTCTTTGATTAGTTCCTTTTTGCAAAACAATATTTAATTCATCAGCATTGATTGGTAAACTAACTTCTATGTTTGATGTCGGAGACTCTTGTTCTGCAACATCGGGCAAAGGTTGATCTATTTCAGTCTCAGGCAATGATTCATCTGGCACATCTTCAATAGTTAAATCTTCTTCGGGTGTAGTTGGAGGAGCCGCTTCTATAAACTCTTGCTGTTCTTTTAACTCAGGAATGCGCACGCTAAAATACGCTAATGGGGAGCCAACAATTCCTTTAAGGGCTTCGTTAACCCTCTTTAAGTAGATTACTGTGTCATCTGTAAGAAATTTTTTAAACTCAGTATTATCTTGAGGTAATCCAGATAACTTTGCCCCTAAATCCACCTTAATCATACCGGGATTCTGAACGCCTAACCATGAGTCATAACTTAAGCCAGCCTGACCCTTAAGTAAACCGTCATTGTATATATCGAAAACTGTGTCACTACTTCTAACCAAGAATAGTTCGTACTTTGGTTTTAAAGTGACAACTAAAGTTTTTTCTTTAAATTGCTTGTCGATGTTTTCTATCGCTTCTATTCCAGGCAATGCAGAAATAACTTCCATTACTCGATTTTTGCTCAAGAACAATAAATTCCGCTGGGGGTTATAGAATGGTGTTTTATTCAATTCATCTTGAATGGCAGTTTCAACTTTAGCCCGTTCTACATCTGAAAGCCCTTCAACTTTTATGGCTTGCACAGATAAAAAGTTTGGCGCATAAACCAAATAAACTGCTCCAAGGAAAATAAGCGCTACAAAAACTTGCGTCCAACGACTACCTAAGCCAATTTTTCGTAAAAACTTTTCAAAGCCACCTTCAGGCACCGGGCGGGCAGTTCGCTTGAAAGTTCTAGCTTCATGAAGCTTCTGATTAAACTGCCTATTCTGGAAGCGAACTTTAGGATCTATTTTTGGTTTTTTCTTTTTGTTGAAAAACATTTTATTTCAATTAGCTGTTGAGCCACTTTCCATATTGTCTAACTAAAAAGTGAGCTGCGGCGGTCGGCTCAGCTAATAACTCTTTCGTAATTTTTTCCATGCGAGCGCCTTGAGAACCTTTTACTAAAACCACGCTATCTGGCTCTAGCATTTCTAGCACATTCCTCTTAGCTTCTTCACTGGTATTAAACGATATAATTTTACTTTCCTCCATGCCTGACTCTTTAGCTGCCGCAGCAATCTTTTTTCCTAATTCTCCAACTGTTATCAAATGTTTCAAATTTAAACTAGCAGCGAAATTTCCAACTTCTTTATGAGCTGAGTCGCTTGAATCGCCAAGCTCTAGCATGTCACCAAGCACAGCGGTCTTATTATCTCCAGGAAACCTTCCTAATAACTTTAGAGCCTCCAAGGTAGATAGTGGCGCTGCATTATATGTATCATCAATTAAAATTGAGCGCTTAATTCCTGCAATAATATTCAACCGTCCTGGCATAGCTCTATACGAACTTAGGCCTTTGATAATTAAATCTGTTTCTACTTCCATTGCCTCTGCGGTCGCTACGGCCGCAAGCACAGCACTAACATGAGCTTTACCGATTACAGGCACAGTAACCTTAATCTCTCTAGTTGAAGTTTTGATAGTCAAAGTAGTTGATGGCTGTAGTTGCAATTTCTCTTCAACAGATAGTAAAGAAACTTTTGCATTAGGATCAGTTCCAAAAGAAATTAAATGGCCTACTGTCCTTTTAGTCTGATCAGTCACAAGAGCATCATCCAAATTAAAAATAAACGCGCCGTTCTTTGGTAAACTCTCGGCCATCTTCCCTTTTTCGAACGCGATTTCTTCTTCTGAAGAAAAAAATTCTCTGTGGGACATGCCAATTGTGGTTAACACGGCAAGTTGAGGCTTAACTATTTTCAAGTACGCATCCATATCTCCAGGACGATCGATTCCATATTCCAAAACCAATACCTGTGGGTAATTCTGAGGTAGCAACCAAACAGTTAAGGCCTTAGTAAAAATTCGAAGCCACCCTAAATAGCTACTGCCGCCTTCATCTAATCCTCGCGCTCCAATAACAGTTAACGGGATACCTATTTCATTATTATAATTTTTTTCGGGTTCACGGTAATTATATTTTGCCGAAAGAGCCGCTGCGATAGCGTGACGTGTAGAAGTTTTACCAACGCTACCGGTAATCCCGATCACCAGCGGATTATATTTAGCAATAATTTTGCGCGCAAAATAAGCTAGTAGTTGATTGATTCTTTCTTGTTTAGTCACGATGAAATTTATTTCTTAGTTATAACATCAGTACCTACATACTTCTGAAGTACTTCTGGTACTTTTACACTTCCATCTGCTTGTTGGTAGTTTTCTAGCAAAGCGATTAGAATTCGAGGGCTAGCCACTGCTGTATTGTTCAAAGTGTATGCATACTTTATTTTTCCTTCAGCATCTTTGTAGCGGATATCTAAACGGCGTGCTTGCCAATCTGTGAAGTTAGAGTCGCTGTGAGTTTCACCATACGCTTTGCGGCCTGGCATCCAAGTTTCTATGTCATACATTTTGTATTTACCAGCACCCATATCACCGGTACAAATATTTAACACGCGGTATGGCAATTTTAATTCTTGCAAAATCTCTTCAGAAATTTCGCGAAGTTTTTCTAGCCAAGCCTCTCCTTCATTCATGTCAGCTTTACAAATAATAACTTGCTCAACTTTTAAAAATTCTTTTACACGATACAACCCTTTTGTATCTTTCCCATAGCTACCAACTTCACTTCGGTAGCAAGCAGAAATTCCAGAAACCTGAATCGGTAATTGTTTTTCATCTAAAATTTGATTTGCGTAATATCCAATCAAAGCAGGTTCAGATGTACCAGCCAAATATTGCTTTTCTTTATCTGCATTTTCTTCAGTTGCTTCTAAGTTAGCCGCATTTCCAACTTGATAGATTTCTGCACGGCCAGTTGGAAAATGACCACTTCCAGTTAAAGCAAATTCACGAACTAAAGTTGGGGTTTGCATTAAAGTAAAACCTTTAGTACGAAGTTTTTCCATCGCGTAAGCCATGAGACCTTGGTGCATCAACACTAGTTCATTCTTTAAAAAGTAGCCACGGAAACCAGAAACTTCTGTGCCACGTTCAGTATCAATCAAATCTAAATCTTTTCCTAAAGTAGCGTGATCTTTAACTTCGAAAGTGAACACCGGTGGGATTTGCTGCACTTTATCTGTATCTGTCGGATCAACTTTTCCAAGCTCAGGAGACCAATAACTCCACGGCACATTTTCGCTATCATCTTTTCCAATCGGAGTTTCAGGTGATGGAATGTTCGGCACAAGCAACATCAAGTTGTTATATTCAGCTTCTACACCGCGCAATTTTTCTGTTGCCTCAGTGTGATGCTTGTCGATTTCCTGCATCTCTAAAAGCTTCACAGCTTTTTCTTCTTCACTTAGATTCGGCATCTCTTTTGAGAAAGCTTTCTTGGTAGCTTGAAAACTTTCTGTTTCTTGAAGTAAAGTGCGGCGTTGTTCATCTAACTCCAAAAGAGCGTCTAGATTTAAATCCACACGCTTATCTGTAATTGCTTTTCTTAACTGGTCTACGTTTTCACGAATATATTTGATGTCTAACATGTTTTTAACTTAAAAATTCTTTGAGTTTATTTGCCGCCATACGACGATGACTGATTTCATTCTTTTCTTCTGGTGTCATCTCAGCAAAAGTTTTATCGAACCCTTTTGGCTGGAAGATTGGATCCCAGCCAAACCTTGCTTCTCCACGAGGTTTAACAATCTCTCCTTCAACAACTCCTTCGAAAAATTGAATATCATCTATGCTTTTAGCATAACCCAACAACGCCATAACCTGGGCGTCAGCATTACCAAACGCAGAAGCTGTTTTCCAAATACCATCGATACCAAGTGCTTGCAAAAACCATTTAATAAAGGGTCCAGGCAAACCATTCATGCTTTTTATTACTAATGATGTATCTTCAACAATAAACGGCCCAGAATGATGCTTTAAAGCTTCTTGTAACTTAGCTCTAATAATTTCGTGCGGGTCTATGTCTTGAATTTCTGGTAAATCAATTTCAAGTTGTTCGATATCAGGAATAATCGCCTGGATTTCTGCCAACTTATTTTTATTTCCTGTTATGAAGTACAAAGACATATTATTCCTTTGCTTTCATTGGAGGGAAGATCACAGTTTCGCGAATGGAACGATCTACAAGAACTGAGAATAGTCGTTCGGAAACACCGAATCCTGCAGCTGGAGGCATTCCATATTCCATTGCTTCCATATAATCTTCGTCTAACATTTGTGCTTCGTTGTCCCCTAGCTCACGAAGTTTTAACTGATCTTCAAAACGCTTACGCTGATCGATTGGATCATTCAATTCACCAAAACCTTTTCCGAGCTCCGTACCGTAAGCCACAATCTGCATACGCTGTACTGCTTTTTGATTTTCTGGATCACGTTTTGCAAGTGGTTCTAGTTCAATCGGTTGATTCACCAAGAACACTGGTTTGTCTGACGGAATATTCCCACGGATCTTTTTGAAAATTAAATCGATGATGCGGCCACGTTGTGCAAAATCTTCAAACTTAATGTGCTGTTCTTTTGCATAAGATTTTAGATCATCATCTGAAACAGTTTCTAAATCAATTCCAGTGTGTTCTTTGAACAAAGCCATGTAATCAACTTTCGCCCAGTCACCGGACCAATCGCAAGTTATGCCACCAGAAGTAATTTGCAAAGTACCAAACGAATCTTGAATAATCTGCTGGTACATCTTCTGACAAAACTTCATCATTCCTTCGAAGTCACCGTAAGCCCAATAGAATTCCATTTGAGTGTAATCTTGCAAATGAGTTGTAGAGATTCCTTCGTTGCGGAAGATGCGACCGATTTCAAAAACTTTTTCGTAACCAGCAACTAACATTTTTTTCAAAGGTAGCTCTAGTGAAATTCGTAAATAGAAATCTCTGTCGAGTGCATTGTGATGCGTAGTGAATGGTTCTGCTTCTGCACCACCTGGTGTTGCTTCTAGAATTGGCATCTCTAATTCCAAGAAAGAATTATCTACAAGGAAGCGACGCATGCTTGACCAAAACTTATTCTTCTTTACGAAAAGCTCTTTAGTTTCGGAATCAAGCAAAATATCTAAGTAGCGTTGGCGAAGTTTAATTTCTGTATCTTCAATGCCGTAGTGCTCACTTGGCAATGGGCGCAAGGACTTTGCCAGCATCTTGTAATCATATGCTTCCAAAGTTTTTTCTTCAGTTTTTGTTGTGAACAATTTACCTGTAACTTGGATGAAGTCTCCTAAGTCATAGTTGTCCACGAAGAAAGCAAACTTTTCTGCACCAATGTCATCAGATTTTATTAAAACTTGAATTTTGCCGCCAGTAGACTGACCAGAGCCATCATCAATATGCAAAAACAACAATTTACCCATTCCACGCATACTACGAACTCGGCCAACCAAAACAATAGACTTGCCCTCTAGGGCCTCATATTGAGCCAAGGCGTCTGTGTTTGAGTGAGTTCGTTCAGATGTGCTCGGATACGGATCAAAGCCAGCTGCAATGATATTTTCGAGCTTACGCTTGCGGTGATTAATAATGTCTTCCAGTCTTTCGTTCATGGGAGTTATGTGTTCGTTTAGCTTAAATTAGTCCTTAAATTATACCAAATTTCATGATTGGGCGGTACTTGACAATAACCCAAAAATTAAGCATAGTTTATGGGTTAATAGGCTACAAAGCTAAGGAGGGCTTATGAATAGTTGCAAGGAAAGTGGCGCGCATAGCCACAATCACAAGCCCACCAAGAAGTTAGTATGGGCTTTTATTTTGACAATCAGTTTTGCGATAGTAGAAATGTATAACGGCATCATTGGCAACGCAACTGTATTAGTTGCAGATGCGTGGCACATGATAACAGATTCAGCTAGCATGCTGATTGCACTTACAGTTCCATGGCTACTAATGAAAATTTGGTTCGACCGAATAAGAACTGAGGCTGTTGCAGCACTTCTGTGTTGCCTGCTGTTACTACTCCCTTGCTGGGAAATTATTGAAAGAGTTATAGACAAGTGGGAGACTCAAAGCATGTTGGATGCCAATCGTCTCATTTCCGTAGCCATGCTGGGGTTGATTGTAAACTCGATATGCATGTTCTTACTACATGGCAAAAATAACCACTCTCACAATCATAATCACCTGAGTGTTGATGGTGTAAAACTGCATATTATCGGGGATCTTCTCGGCTCAATCGCCGCGATAATAGCAGGAGTGATCAGTATTCTCTCAGCCGAAGCATCAGCATGGGCCGACATAATTGGGAGCTCTGTCATTGTAATAATTCTTCTGATCGGGATAGCTAGATTAGGATCTACTTCCCTTAGAGCAATATTCCGAAACGAACCAGCAACATAAACTTAAAAGCGGCGCAGTCATATAGACTGTCGCCGCTGTTTTTTTATAAACTAGTTAATACCGATGATCTCGTATTCTTTGTTGCCAGCAGGAGTTTCAATCACAATTTTATCGCCAATCTTTTTGTTAAGTAGTGAACTACCAACATTAGACTCGTTAGAAATCTTTCCTTCAAGTGGATTAGCTTCGTTGCTTCCAACAATTGTGTAAGTCTTTTCCACACCATCAACTTTTAATTTGATTGTAGATCCAATAGTTACAGTATTGTGCTGAGTTGAAGCAGTGATGATTTCCGCGTTCTTGATCATGTCTTCGATTTCCATGATGCGTCCTTCGATGAAAGACTGCTCTTCACGAGCTTGCGCGTAATCAGCGTTTTCACTCAAATCACCATGAGCAGCTGCTTCACGAATGCGTTCGATAATTTCTTTACGCTTATCGTTAATCAAATGCTTTAGCTCTTCATTAAGTTTTAATAGACCCTCTTGGGTCAATAAATATTTTTTAGACATTAAGAGATTTTACTAATTGCTTGCCCTAGTTTACAGAAATTTGAGCTTGATGTCAAGGCTTTAGTATCCACACCCTACTCCCAAGACAATAATATTATGGCGATAAATCCAAGGGCTACTCCAATGACTTGGAGGGTAGTTAAAGTTTCTTTGTACAGCACTAGTCCAATTACAATTGCTAAAATTGCACTTGCAACCGAGAAATAAATAGCACCTTTCGTTAAACCCGCGCCGTAGCGCAAAGCAACTAGCCAAAATATGGTTGGTATTATATATGCAAGTATTGCACCTCCAAATCTAACAGCTCCAGCTTTCAGTTGATACTCTTTTGCAATAATATCAGCAATTGCTTCAGAAACAATTAACAAACCTAAAAATAAAATCCACATTATCTTGGTTTATCTTTAGCTACTATTAAAACATTTTCTAGTAGCTTAGCTACTGTGACAGGCCCAACACCACCTGGTGAAGGCGTAATCATTCTCGCTTTGGGAGCGACTGTTTCGAAGTCTACATCACCTGAAATCGAACCACCTTCTTCAGAAGTACCAGCGTCAATAACAATTACATTATCCCCGACCTCATCACCTTTTAATACGCCAGATTTTCCTACGCCAGAAATAATCGCAGTGGCAGACTTTAAAATTTCTGCACGATTTTCAGTATCTGCTAAAACGGTTTTTACATCATAGCCTTCGGCTTTTAAAAGTTCAGCGACTGGTTTCCCCACCAAGTGACCTTGCCCCAAAACTACAAACTTTTCTTTAGACAAATCAATTTGCAGACTGTCCAAAATATGCATGATAGCTCCTGGTGTTGGCGGGATAATAGTTGATCCTGCTTGAGCGGTTTGTGGGTTTAATCCATCAACATCAACTTTTAAATCTATGCTTTGCAAAATTCTTTCAGTATCTAAGTTTTTCGGCAAAGGCAATTGCACTATTAAACCGCAGAGATTCTTATTCTCTTGCTGACTTTTAATAGCTGAAATAACTTCTTCCTCAGTAGCGCTTTCCGGTAGCTGAACTAAAGAAAATTCGATGCCACACTCTTTAGCTCGCTTCCCTTTAATTTTTACATAAGAAAGCGAAACAGGATCATTGCCAACTACTACATCACACAGCACTGGCTTGAAAGGAAGCCTGGCAACTTTTCTAGTAATATCAAAAAATAATTGGGCCGCGATTCCACGGCCGTTAATTATTTTACTATCTATTATTTTATTTACTTGAGCGATTAAATCGTCGTTCATTTCAAATTATTTATTGTAACGGTTATCTGCCCACCATTTTAAAGCATTCCTTGCAATTGGTACAGCTGCAGCATGGCCTTCACCACCGGCTTCAACTAGAACCACAATCACTATTTCAGGATTTTCGTATGGAGCATACGAAGTAAACCAAGCGTGAGTTCTAGATGGATCCGAGCCATCGAACTGAGATGTACCAGTTTTACCAGCCGAAGTAATTGGCAAAGTAGCCAATTGACGACCGCTACCATTTGCGCCAATTACATTTTCACGCATCCCTTCCTGAATTGCTACCATGTGCTCAGGATCAATTGATGCGTTGATTAACTCTTCTAGTTTTGGTTCAAATATCTTCTCACCTGATTGGCTTAAAACTTCTTTAAGTAAACGGGGCTTATAAACTGTGCCATTGTTTGCAAAAGCCGCAGTCCACACGGCAACCTGCAAAGGCGTAGAGAGCATATCCCCTTGTCCAATGGAAATATGGTAGGTATCACCTAAATACCACTTGCTTGAAATCGGATCGTTCTCAAAATATTTTGCCTTCCATGCCGGATCAGCAACCACACCAGGCTTTTCACCTTGAATATCAATTCCAGTTAGGGCACCCATACCAAATTTTCTATAGTAAGATGCTAGTTTATCTGCGCCCAACCCTTCAATTTTAGAATTAGGATGACCACCCGAAACTGTGTAAAAATAGATGTCGCTACTTTCTGCAATCGCAGATTTAACATTCATAGGTCCTAGTCCATCACGTTTCCAGCCATAGAAATTATACTTAATGCTTGGGTTGAATTGATTATTAATAACTAAAACGCCGTTATCGTTAATAATTGTATCTTTGGTTACAACGTTTTCTTGCAAAGCTGCCGCTGAAGTCACCATTTTAATTGTCGAACCAGGCGGGAATGTACCACCGATAGATCTATTAAACAGAGGGAGGTTTTTATTGTTCAGTAAATCGGAGTAATCTTTTTGAGATATTCCTGGAGCAAACAAATTATTATTAAAACCTGGGACAGAAACCAATGCTAAAATTTCGCCAGTCTTTGGATTCATAGCGACCGCTGCACCTTTAGAGCCAGCTGGAAAACTTTTGTACAATTCCTGTTGCAATCCGTTATCGATACTAAGTTTTACGATGTTGCCAGGCTGAGGCTCTACATTACCAAGAACTTTGATTGGACGACCGCTGGCGTCTACCTCTACTTGAGTGTTTCCATTTGTACCACGTAGATATTTTTCATACGACAGCTCAATGCCCGACTTACCCACGAAATCGTTCGGATCGTAATCTGCATATTTTCCATCTGTTAAATCTACGTCAGAAACTACTCCAGTGTAGCCAAGCGCGTGCGAAAACATTTCCGGGTTTAAGTATTCACGAATTGGAATACTCTTAATAGAAAAACCTGCGAACTGAGCAGCTTTAGTTTCGAAAAGAATACTTTCCTGCTGAGAAATACCTCGCTTGATAGTAATCTGTTGTAATGAGTTTCTATTTAAATCTGTTAACTTTGAATTAATATCTTCCTTCGGAATATTTAAAAGAGCGCTAAGCTGTTCAACAATAGAATCCAAACCATCTTTTGGGACATCAACAGGAGTGACAACCAAACTAAAGCTAGCTGTGTTGCGAGCCAATTGATCTCCATTACGATCTACAATATACCCACGAGGAGCAATGATAGTTTGAATGCGTAGTCTGTTTCCTTCAGCCAAAGCTTTTAAATCGCTGCCTTGCATTATTTGCAGATTAAACAATTGAATCAGCAAACCCACACACGCAAAAGCAATCGCTGATTGAAGCCATTTTGCAGAAAAGCGGGTACGGGTCTCATCAGCAAATCCTTCCATGTCTGTCTGTGTATCTAAAGCGCTTTCATCCCAATCCAAATGACGCTGGTCCTTGTTACGGCCAGTTTCTACATCTGGGTCAGATGCATTTATATCAAATGGATTTTTTGGAACTCTTAACATTTATTTTTATATCTTAATCTACAATCTACAATCTAATGCGATTTTTTTGCCATCTAAGTTGGCTGCGCGCAAACATCTCCACAATTACATAAACAGGATAAGCCAGTATTACATTGGCGATAATTGCCCAAATCAAGTTTCTTACAATTTGACCACCAGAGATAGGAACTGGATACCAGTCTAAAGCAAATAGCATATTTCCATAAAGCCAAATCCAGAATTTTAACAAAACGGTTGCAGCTATAATGGACCCCACAAAATGATACCATTTAACCTCTGAGAATAGCCACTTACGTATCAATAAACTACTGATGGCACCGCAAAATAGTAATGGGATTGTAAAGCTGCCATTGGGCAATCCGTAAACAATATCTAACCAAAACCCACCGAGCATCCCAAAGAATAAATAGTCATAGCCATCAAACACTAGGGACAACGCAATTACAATTAACAGTATCAGATCTGGGACTAGTCCGTTCCAACCCCAAGAAGTAAATAACCCGAATGTTACTCCGATGATTGCACCAATGATGATAATGTAAATTATATACTTCATAACTGAAAAGTTATTGATTTTCTATTGCTTCACTACATACACAAATTCTACTGAGCGTTGTCTTACAGGTGAGGTCACACTCATTTTTTTGAATAAATCGTTTGGTGCAGAAAGAACTGAACCAACCTGGCCAATAAGAATATCTTTCGGGATACGTGAATTGATTCCAGCTGTTACAACTAAGTCACCAGAATTAATGTCGGCGTTTTGCGAGACTAAATCGAATACCATTCCTGAGCCGAACGAACCTTTAACTACACCTTCAATGTTGTTCTTAGAAATCCTCGCATCAATTGATGACTGCGCGTTGGAAATTAATAGCGCTGTACTAGTATAGCTACCGACGTAAGCAATTTTAGCTACTAAATAACCTTGGCTTATGACCGCTTGCCCTTCTTGAATTCCTTGCTCTTTACCACAAGATAGAACCATTGCATCACTTAATTCCTGAGGATCTATAGAAAGTACTGTGCAACTCTCTAAGGCTAATTTTGATTGATTCTTAAACTTTAACTCTTCGCGAAGAATATCGTTATCAGTTTTTAGTTTATCCAGCTGAACTTGCTGCTGTTGTAGAGAAATTACTTGTGCTTGTAAGCTTGCATTTTCTTTCACTACTGAACGAAGAGAACCAATGGTTGTAAAAAATACTCTTACTGGCTCAGCAATACTTTTCACTACATTAGATACCGGTCTAGGTGCTTGCAGAAGTGCGTATTCAATAGGTTGGAGCCACCCTTTTACTTGCATCACTAATCCGAGCAATACGATTACAAGTGCTATGGCAATGGCTAAAAAAGTTTTTGTATAAATAAATCTGATCATGTTTTTGTGTTTTATTGATAGATTGTTTGTTAAGAGGGCAGTCTGCTGAGTGCAGCCCAAAGGGCGAAACGCTGTCCTCGAACAAATAATCTATCAAGGCTACCAATAATATTATCTTGGGATGCGACTGAAGTCAGTTGGAAGTAATACATCGCGCAATGTCTCCAAATCTTCTACAACAATCCCGGTGCCACGCACTACGCAAGTCAAAGGGTCATCCGCAACTGAAACAGGCATTTGAGTTTCTTCATGAACTAAATCTGCCAAGCCTTGCAAAAGCGCCCCACCACCGGCCATCACAATACCGCGGTGCATAATGTCTGAAATAATTTCAGGTGGAATTTCTTCAATAATCGCTTTGATGTTATTTACG
This sequence comes from uncultured Candidatus Saccharibacteria bacterium, assembly GCA_964561085.1. Lineage (GTDB taxonomy): Bacteria > Patescibacteriota > Doudnabacteria > UBA920 > UBA920 > UBA920. The sequence continues at coordinate 36,568 of CAZLNP010000002.1, read as the reverse complement.
ATAACTCGAATAGCAGGTTGCAACGCTTCACGAACTTGAGTATCTGTAATGGTAATTTCTTTTGGCAATCCGGAAACTAGATCACGGCCACGAAGTTGAGCAGTTTGTTGTTCAGCAAGTGGATACGCAGATCCTATTTTAACTTTCACGTCTTCGGCTGTTCTGATTCCTATTAGTAATCCAAAATGATCACGGGCATATTGAACAATGTGTTCGTTCATGGCATCACCAGCAATACGAACACTGCGCGCAATTACAACGCCGCCAAGAGACAGCACAGCAATTTCTGTTGTACCACCACCAATGTCTACAATCATAGAACCTTGCGCTTCTTGCACAGGAAGGCGTGCACCAATAGACGCAGCCATAGGTTCTTCAATTAGATACGCTTCGCGTGCACCAGCATTAATTGCCGCATCTTGAACAGCACGCTTCTCTACTTCTGTTACGCCAGATGGAATTCCGATAACAACTCGAGGGCGGCGTAAAAAAGAATAAGTTTCGTTGTGAACTTTATCGATGAAATAGCGAAGCATGGCTTCTGTAATTTCAAAGTCGGAAATAACGCCGTCTACTAATGGACGAGTTGCAACAATGTGAGTTGGAGTACGGCCGACCATTCGCTGAGCATCGCTTCCAATAGCCAAAATCTGCTTAGTGCGCTGGTTTACAGCTACCACCGAAGGCTCATTGATAACAATACCCTTGCCTTTAACGTAGACGAGGGTATTGGCTGTGCCTAGGTCAATTCCTAAGTCCTGAGAAAAGCGCTTAAATATGGGTTCAAACATGGAGTAAATTCTTTCAAAATTATGCTATCGGTACAGTGTCTCTATGTATATTAGCGCGGTTTGGAGGGGTTGTAAACTAATGCCGTTCTTTATTTTTATTTGGGTTTTTCTTTAAGTAGATTTGATGTGCACCATGCGAAACTAAGATCAGTGGGGTGAGTAGCGGTCTACATAGCAGGCTAGTCACCCAGCTATTACGGGTTCGACTCCCGTTCACTCCACCAAGTTCTTGAAAAGGAGCTTTGGGTGTGCTAATATGTACACGACTAGCCTGCTATGAAGCAACTGACCCAAAAAGCCGCCCATAATGGGCGGCTTTTTATTTGATATCAAAAACCCTCGAAACACCCTAGTCGCAGGTTTTTTACCATGAGATACTCAAACTTAAATAATATCGGTCAAATGTAAATCTTCTTCGCCAGTTTCGTGATTCTTGATTGGCGGTGATTGTATAGAAATAAATTCTAATTGCTCGCCTTCTGCAATTTCGAAGCCATGGGGCTTACCTCGAGGAATCTCAATCTTCTCGCCTTCCATAATAATTCTTTCCTCTCTGCCACTTAATAACTTTGCTGAACCTTTAGTAATTATAAAATAAGCATCTGAATTTTTATGGATATGCTGTGGGTATTGGTCCACAGCCTTTAGGGTAACTAGTGAGACCTCTCTATTTTCATCAATCCCACCATCAATGGAATCAACTATTTCAAAACCCGCAAACTCTCTACGGTTTTTTCCTACCAAGTTCTCTGGATCCATCCACTTCTTGATTTGTTCATCGTTTACATCACGAAGTATTTCGGCCATGTATGCATTTTGTTCTGGATATTCAATCATAACAAATTAGTAACTCATCCCAAACAGCCATTTGCGTGATGAAGGCTTTCCACAATGAAAACACTTTGCATCTACTTTCATGCCTACATTTTCAAGTTCCAGACAACGTGTTGTGGACTTAGTTTCTTTTTTAACTGTCGCTTCGCATTCAGCTTCTTCACACCAAAATACGCGAACAAAGCTGCGATCATTTTCTAAAATATTTTTGTAAGTTTCGTAGTCAGATGCTTCTTTAGTTAAGTCAGCCTTAACTTGCGCAGACTTCTTCAAAAGTTCACTTTGAATGTATTCCAAAACTTTTGGAATTTCTTCAGCAACATCTTTTACTGGCAAAGTGCCTTTTTCAAAGGTATCACGACGGGTCCAGCCGATCTCATCTTTTTCAATTTCTTTTAAACCAACTTCCATACGGAATGGAACACCTTTAAGCTCCCACTTGTTTGCACGATTCCCGAAAGATTGATTAGTATCAGCATCCAATTTTACACGAACTCCTGCAGCCTTCAAGTCAGCTACAATTTTTTGAGCGTATTCATCAATCTGTTTTTGCTTCGCTTCGTCTTTATCAGGAAAAGTAATAACAACCACCTGGATAGGAGCAGCCCGAGGTGGAATTACCAAACCGGCGTCATCACCATGAGCTAGCACTAGCCCACCAATTGAGCGTGTGGAAAGACCCCATGATGTTTGATACGGGTTCTGCTTAGTGTTCTGTTCATCCAAAAACTCAATATCAAATACCTTAGAGAAGTTTTGCCCTAAATTATGCGATGTCGCAGACTGCAAAGCTTTGCCGTCTGGCATTACTTGTTCAATTGTGTAAGTCTTATCTGCACCTGCAAATTTTTCACTTTCGCTTTTTACACCAACGTAAGATGCCATTGCGAATACTTCTTCAAAGAAACCACGATACCATTCCAACGCTTTCAAAGTTTGTTCTTCTGCTTCTTCAGCAGTCTTATGAACTGTATGGCCTTCTTGCCACAAAAATTCAGTCGTGCGCAAAAATGGATGTGTACGCTTTTCCCATCTCACTACATTCGCCCACTGATTAACAAGCAACGGCAAATCACGATAGCTTTTAATCCACTTTGCAAAAGTAGCATACATGATTGTTTCAGAAGTCGGACGAAGCGCGTAAGGTTCGCTTAACTCTTCCCCACCAGCATGAGTTACCACTGCGAGCTCAGGAGAAAAGCCTTCTAAGTGATCTTTTTCTTTTTCCAACAGAGACATTGGAATAAGCATTGGGAAATACACATTCTGAATATCGCCTTCTTTAAACTTTGCGTCTAAATAGCTTTGTACTTTTTCCCAAATTGCATAACCGTTCGGCTTGATGATCATACTACCTTTTACATCTGAGTAGTCAGCTAAATCACCCAGTACAACAATGTCGTTGTACCAGTCGGAAATATTTTCACTTTTTGGAGTTAATCCTTTTTTCTTAAAATCTGCCATAACTTTATTCCTTCGGATAATTATTTATTGCAAAGGTTGCGACAGCGCGCACCTGATCGAACGTCTTTAATGATTGTAAGTCATCTTTACCAAACCAATCAATCCCATGGCTTTCTGACTCTTGATGCTTCGGCACTACCGGATCTCCAACTTCTCTAACATAATAGTAGTACCCAATATGCGGAGTCTTGAATCCATCGCGTTCTACATCCATGTAGAATGGGGCGGGTAATGGAGTTGCATTATCGTCCCCTTCAAAAACTTGAGGAAGTGCGGGAATTATCTCAACAGTTAATCCAGTTTCTTCTTTAAATTCTCGGACAACTCCTTCTGCAGGAGTTTCACCCTCTTCCATTCGACCACCGGGTGGTGTCCACTTATCAAAGCCACTATGATGAACCATCAAAGCTTTACCATCTCTGACTAAATATCCGCCTGCGTGGGAGTTATACTGCATTAACTAAATAAATTCTTAATGCTCTCCAGCTGCGATACGTCACGAACTGTGATTACTAACATTAACAAAAGTAGGGCCATAAATCCAATCGCATTCGCATACTGCTCTAATTTTGCATTATTTTTCTTGCCTCGGATCTTCTCTATTAATAGGAACAAAATGCGTCCGCCATCTAGTGCTGGAATTGGCAAAGCGTTCAATAGAGCTAAGTTCAAAGATAGAAACGCAGCGAATTGCAACAATGGGATGAATCCAGTATCGGCTATTTGTCCTGTAATCTGCGCAATCTTCACCGGACCACCCAAACTTTCTAACCCATTACCAGTAGAAAATAGGTCATATAAACCAGTAGCAATTGCAATTATCTGTTGGTAAGCTGTTTGATATCCTTGTGCGATAGCCGCTAAAGGACCAAACTTTATTTTTCCATAAAGAGCCAAGCTAACTCCAACCACGCCTTCGCCTTCTTTTTGTTCAGTCATTGTCTGAACTTCAAAAGTTTTTTGCTCATTCACGCGCTTCACATCAAAAGACATCGCCTTGCCTTTATTATTTTGAACGTATTCTTGGAACCCTTGGATATTATCAAAAGATTGCCCATCTACAGTTTGAATGATATCACTTGGCAATATTCCAGCCTTACTCGCTGGAGAATTTTCTGCTACATCAATAATAGCAACTTGTCTTTCTGTAAAAGTCGCACCTTTAGGAACTTGATTTATGTCTTCGACAGCAACCGGAGAACCAACCATGTAAGCAATAGACAATAATAGCCCTGCTAAAACGAAGTTCATAATCACACCGGCAGCTAACGTGAAGAATCGGCGCCAAAACGGTTTGTTTACAAAGCTTTGAGGATCTTCTGAATCGTTATCTTCACCCATAATTTTTACAAAGCCACCGAGCGGAATCCAGTTTACTGAATAAACTGTGTCATCTGTTTCCGTATCTTTGTGTCCCCAAACAAATTTCCACTTACCGTCTACTTTTTGAATACCAAAAAGGCGTGGTGGAAACCCGAAACCAAACTCATGCACTTTCATTCCACTTCGCTTTGCCACAACAAAATGACCGAGCTCGTGAACAAAAACGAGGATGCTTAAGACTATTAGAAAAATTAGGATTGTGATTATCATAGGGTATTGTTAAACGGTCATTAATTCTGTTTCTTTGTCAGAAGCAATTGTTTTAATCTGACCGTTATAGTCATCAATTATTTCCTGAACTTTCTTTTGAGCATAAGCTACATCGTCTTTAGAAATCTTGCCATCTGTCTCTTCACGCTTCACAGCTTTTAGAATATCTTCACGTACTTGGCGCACGCCGATTTTAGCATGTTCAGCAATCTGTCCCACCAACTTTACCATTTCTTTACGTCGGTCTTCGGTTAGTGGCGGGAGATTAATGCGGATAACATTTCCATCGTTGCCAGGAGTGAATCCTAAGTTAGCAGCCATGATTCCTTTTTCAATTTCTGGAATTTGGGCTTTGTCCCATGGACTAATATTTAAAGTTTTCGCGTCCGATACAGTAATGTTTGCAACTTGCTGAATAGGTACTTTGGATCCATAGCTTTCCACCATTACAGTTCCGAGCAAAGATGGGTTTGCACGACCAGTTCGCACTGAAGAAAGCTCATGGTGAAAATGTTCCATAGCTTTTTCAAAATCTTGTTTGTGAGATGAAATAATTCCGTCTATCATAAATGTCTTAAATTCTAATTAAAGTTATTAATTGTATCCGCCGGCATAGGCCACCTGCGGAAGATTTGGATCTACTAGCAAAGCGCTGACTAACTCACCGGCACCACTTTCTGATGCAGACCAAGTATTTCCCCCATCTGCTGTTTTGTAAATAATTGCACCAGCACTAACGTAAACCGTGTTATCGCTTCCGGGGGCAATAGCCACGGCCTGAGAGGTTACTGATTCTTGGCGAAGCGGCATTGGCACAAATGACCAAGAACTACCCGAATTTATAGATCTATATAGCCCCAAATTAGTGGTCATATACATTGTACCAGGATTACTCTGACTTATCGCCAATTGGTTGAAGCTTGTTACAGAATCCCCAAATATAGATAGGCTACTAGTATTGCCAGGCGATTGCAAGTTAGAAGTAATCAACTGAAAGGTATTGCCGTTATCAATGCTCTTAAATATCCCCGTAGCCTTCACAACTACGTATATCCCCTCAGATGTCCAAATAATTTTATTGATCCTGTCGTTATAGCTTTGCACTAAGCGCCAAGTAGCCCCTGCATCGCCACTCATAATTAATTCTCCTTGGGCCATGCCGATTGCGATTTGCTCTGGACTAGAAGGATTCAGCGCAATTGCTCTTACCGCACTATTTGAAGAAGCTGCTGTATAGATGGCGTTCCAAGACTTACCACCGTCACGAGTGACTAGAGCTCTGCCACGTTCTTCAAAATATCCGCCGGCATAAATAGTCTGATTATCATTTGGATGAATTACAAAGTCCATAACAGGAATTTGTCCCAAAATTTGCTCCCATGAGCTTGCGCCATCGCGTGAAGAGTAGATACCAGAGTTGTATGAACTTGCGTATAGAGCATCAGAACCTTGCGGGTCAAAGGAAAGCTTAGAGATGCTTAAGTTTATAATGCTACCTGTGCCATCTTTTAACTTGTTAGACGCTTGCCAGTCTACTCCGCCGTTTGAAGTACGCATTACACCTGAAGCTGGGGTTGATAGCAAGTCGCACGATGCTGATGTCAGAGAGAGCAAACAGATTGTTAATATAATTATTTTTTTCATTTTGTTTTTTATACTAGCGCAGTACTAACAAATTGTTGTAGCACCATTTTTTTATTAAAATTTCTGCGAAGACTTTGCAAGGCTTCGGTCGTAGCATGAACCGCTGCATAATTTTGCGGAGCGGTTTTTAATTCTGCCACTTGTACATGAAGCCAGCTTTCTAAAACTTGAGGAAGTAATTCATCTTCTAACTTAGCCAGAGTATTAACTAACACCATGCGCTCAGCTTGCCCGGCAGTTCGATTAGATATTAAAAGTTGGAGCGCCTCTGCAAGCTCATCGGATTGTACTTCTGTCTCCCCTTCAGCATGATGCAAGCTAAACACTTGGCACCTAGACATTATAGTCGGCAAAAGCGGCCTTGTGCTTAGTAGCAGGTAAGTTGAATGCTTTGCTGGCTCTTCAAGAGTCTTCAACAACGCATTAAGCATTTGAGGAGACGCCTTTTCCATGTTCAACATCACCAACACCTTATACTTGGATGAAAGTGGTAGCAATGAAGCCAACGCTAGAACCTCACGAATTCCGTCTACTCCAGAACCATCCGCTGCATCAAAAACTAAAGTGTCTACATTTGGAAATTTCCCATTAGTAATTTTAGATGCAAAACTCTCTACTAGTTCTCTTGCATCAGAATTTTCAGAAGAGCTACCCATGAACAAATATGACTGAGGCAAATTTGAGGAAGTCAAAAACGCATCTAATGTTTTAGTTAGTTGCGGAGAAGAATTTTCTGGCCAATTTCGTACCTGTTTTGGGGTTTTTTCTAGCATAAATCACTATTAATTATACCATTTAATCACCTCAAATCAAAACTTGGTATAATTAAGGCTATGAAGGAAAAACTCCCCCAAAAAAATAAGGTAATCGTTGTAGTTGGCCCCACTGCATCTGGTAAAAGTGAGCTAGCTGTAAAGATTGCTAAGAAAGTAGGCGGTGAAATCATCTCGGCTGACAGTCGGCAAATTTACAAAGATTTAAATATCGGCTCTGGAAAAGTTGAAGGTAAATGGGAAAATGGAGTTTTTATGTACAAAAACATCCCCCACTATTTAATTGATGAAGTCAGCCCTAGAGTTCAATACACAGTCGCTAAGTTTCAAAAAAAAGCTCGTGCTGCAATTGCAGATATTTTAAAGCGCGGGAAAGTTCCAATTATTTGCGGCGGTACAGGGCACTGGGCAGATGCCGTAGTATTCGGGCAAGCTTTGCCTGAAGTTAAACCTGATGGCAAGCTCCGCGCAAAGCTTGCGAAACTTACTACACCAAACCTTTTCAAATTATTGCAAAGCCTAGATCCAGGACGAGCTGCAGAAATAGATGCACAAAACCCTCGCAGGCTTGTAAGAGCTTTAGAGATTGTGATGAGCAGTGGAAAGCCAGTTCCTAAGACAGATCAGAACCCGGAAGTATACGGAAATTTTGATGTAGAATGGGTTGGTTTAAATCCCGGGATGGAAGTTTTAGAGAAGAAGATCAAAAAACGTTTAGGTGAACGTTTCAAGCAAGGAATGCTTAAAGAAGTAGCAGACTTGCGGAAGTCGGGTGTATCTTGGAAACGCCTTGAGGCGTTTGGTTTAGAATACAAATTCTGCGCTTTGCGTTTGCAGAGTAAAATCACTAAAGAAGAATTAGAAACTCAACTCTTTACAGCAATCCGCCAGTACGCGAAACGTCAGATGACATGGTTTAAGCGAAACAAAAACATCCGCTGGTATGCGGATGCTAAAGAAGTTAAAAAGTTTTAAAAAAGTTTTCTTGTACTCGGGGTTTTCTTTCAAGAGTTTCATAGTTTACTTCTGCTAAACCAAACTTTAACCCATAACCCATGTGCCATTCATATGTGTCTAGCAAAGACCAATAGAAATAACCTTTTACCTGCGCGCCTTCATTTAAGGCGCGTTTTGTTTCTTCGAGATGTTCAGCAATAAAACTTTCCCGCATTTCATCAGTTGCGTTCGCAATTCCATTCTCGGTAACGTACAAAGGTTTATTATACTTCGCAAATCTTTTTAAAAGATGATACAGGCCTTTTGGATATGTTTTTAACCCCATGTCACTTTTTGGGAATTTCTTATTCATCTCTTCAAAACCTTTTCGCCAACTAAATTTTAATGTGTGAGTAAAATAGTAATTCAAGCCAATGAAGTCTAGTTGCCTCTTAAGTCTGTTCATAAAAAACTCGTTGCCAAAATATCTGCCAATTTTCACTATAAGCTCATCTCCCCAATTCCCTGGCCTGAAAGGTTCATGATACGCAACATTTTTTGCTAAACCTACTTTAGCTCCAGGCAGAACTTTCTTAATAGCTTTATACGCAGCTTTGTGTGCGCGGATCAAATTCAAATAAACTTTTAGTGTTAGGTAAATGTTTTTGCGGAAAGGGACATGCTTAGCTGTCCAATACCCTTCAAATGCAAAAACTTCTGGCTCGTTGATTGTTAGCCACAAGTTACATTCACTACCGTATTCGCATGCGATGAGCTCTACGTATTTTTCAAAAGCACGCACGCCGAAACTGCTTTCAAATCCACCTTTTTCTGCTAGCCATTGAGGCATGGTCCAGTGAAACAAGGTTACCATTGGAGTTAAGCCATGCGCGCGCAAACTTTTAAACACGTCATGGTAATGCGCTATTGCTTCTGCATTCAATTTGCCTTCTTGTGGTTCAATACGACTCCACTCAATCGAAATACGCATTGCGTTTAAACCCAAACTTTTAGCCAAAGCAAAATCGCTATCAAACTTATTGAAATGGTCAGCCCCTAAACCAGAAGCTGTAACTTTACCTTGAGCCTCGGCAGCCCACCAATTACTATGTATGTTTTGCCCCTCAACCTGATGCCCGGCTGTTGCCGCGCCCAATAAGAAATTTTCTGGAAATTTCATTTATCGGTTATTGCTGGTCCATAAAAAATCCCACCACTCAGAAGGAGGAACTTCGTAAATCATATTCCCTAAATCTAGGGCGCTTTGTAAAGTTAATTTTGCTAATTGTTGCTTTCCTTTATCGGAACCTTCTTTACCATGCAACCAAATCGCTGCTTCTTTATTCCCCTGCCATTCGTATTCACGCAAAAGTAAAATCTGATCCAAAATATCTGCCTGCTTCGCGATTATAGCTTCCTTACTTTCTCTCTTCTCATATTCATCCATCAATTCTTTCAAGTCAGGAAAAGGTAAAGTGCCGAGTTGTTCTTCTAAGACTTCATTTTCGTTAGTCTGCACGTATCTTTTGTGAAGCCAGTTATGGTCGCCAGTGCGAGCCTCAGCAATGTCATGGAAAATTCCCATAGCCATAGTTTTGTATAAATCAGCACCTTCAATCTTTGCTAAAAACCAAGCAATTACAGAAACTCTGTAGCTGTGCGATGCAATAGTGTCAGAAAAATCATCATTCAGCAAAACTTGTCTGTGCATGCGCGGTAGTTTGCGCATAGTTCCAACTTCGTAAAAAAAGTTGACGATTGATTTATTCTGATCTTTATCCATATTATTTAGCTTAATTTTTTCTTTAACAACTCATTAACAACTTGAGGATTTGCTTTGCCAGCAGATTCTTTCATCACTGCGCCAACAAGTGAGCCGAACGCTTTTTGGTTTCCTGCTTTGTAATCTGCAACAGCTTTTTCTTGTTCAGCAAACACTTTATCTACCATAGCGTCGATAGCGCCTTCATCGCTAACTTGAGCTAGACCAAGCTCTTCTACAATTGCATCTGGTTCCCCGCCCTTTTCAAACATAGTTTTGAAAACGGGTTTTGCAGCAGAACTAGAAATTTTTCCCGAATCAATTAACTTAATAAGCTCAGCAAAATTTTCTGCAGTTACTTTTGATTCTAAGGGATTCGCATAGATAGTATTCAACAGGGCAGAAAAATCTTGCAAACACCAATTCGCTGCTTGCTTAATTAGTTTAGCTCGAAGTGTAGCGTCGCCTAACTTACCATCTGCTTCTAACCAAGCGTCTAATTCGCTAACAACATTTTCAAAGTAGTAGTTAAGTTCTTTCCAAGAAACTAAGTTATCTATGGTCGCAGCATCCAAACCAAACTCTTCTGCAAAACGCACGCGCTTTTGAGCAGGCATTTCAGGAAGTTCGCCACGAAGTTCATCTATATATTCTTTTGTGAAATGTAGTTCAGGCAAATCTGGCTCAGGCATGTAGCGATAGTCATTCGCTTCGCCTTTAGTGCGCTGTTCCACTGTGGAGTTAGTTTTTTCATTCCAACCCATTGTTACTTGCTTCGGCATTTCGCCGGCTTCTAGCATTGCAATGTGACGAGGAATTTCATAGTTAATCGCAGCTTCAGCGAATCGGAAGCTGTTGATGTTCTTCACTTCAACTTTGTATTTAGGTAAAGATTCTTCACCAGGTTTACGTACAGAAATGTTTGGCTCACAGCGCATTGTTCCCTTTTCCATATCAGCAGAACTTGCACCAACATAGCGAACAATATTTCTAAGTTCAGTTAAAAAGATACGTGCTTCTTCAGCGGTTTCAACATCTGGTTCAGTTACAATTTCTAACAACGGGCAACCAGCACGGTTATAGTCTACTAATGAATATGGCAAACCATCCGGATGAGTATTCTTCCCAGCGTCTTCTTCTAAGTGCGCGCGAGTAATGCGAATGCGTTTTGTGTAGCTTTCCGGTTTTTCTTCGCGTGTAGCGTCAGCAGGAACAAAAATATCTACATAGCCAGGTCCTGCAACAGGATGATCCAACTGTGAGATCTGATATCCCTTCGGCAAATCAGGATAGAAATAGTGCTTACGATCGAATTTTGAAAATTCAGGTATTTCACAGTTCATTGCTAAACCAGCCATCACGCCTAAGCGCACAGCTTCTCTATTAATAACTGGAAGTGTCCCAGGCTCGCCAGTTACGACTTCGTCTAAATTAGTGTTAGGTTCTTTTTCATCAGGATTACATGGCGCACTCGAAAACATCTTGCTCTTAGTAGCAAGTTGTACGTGAATCTCTAATCCGATAACTGGTTTGTATCCTGACTTAATCTGCATTTTATTGATATGAATAAATTACTGAAATGATAATGAAAGTTAATATTGATAAAATAATTAAAGCTAGTATGCAATAAGCCAATCGGCTGTACAATGGCCTTGATTCATTTAGCTTTGAAATCGCATCTAATGTTGATATTGGAAATAAAAAATACAAAATTGAAGTAAGAACTAACCAAATCGGATAAGTCAATAAACTCATTTTGTTTTCCATTATTAGTGAATGGTTTGGAAAATATTTTTCGTCTATATAATTACCTAACGAATCAGACAAAAACCATAAAATAATAAACCCGAAACCATAGATTACTACTTTAATCCAATTAACTGTTTTAATGAATTTATTCATTTGCTAATTTCGTGTGCCAATCAGTCACAGACTGATACGCAAACCCAACATTAAAGACTTTTTGCTCGCCCCATTGTGGACCAATGATTTGCAGGCCTACTGGCATTTCAATAGCTCCTCCGTCACTTGGTTTTGCAAAACCACAAGGAATCGAAAGTCCTGGCGTCCCTGCCAAGGAGCCTGGAATGTTTAATTGGTCAGCGATGTATCCGAATAACGGATCATTAGCAGCTTTGCCTAGAGGTAAAGCAACGTTCGGCGAACTTGGCGCTACTAGTACATCAACTTGTTTAAAAATTTCTTCGAACTCATTCATAATTACACGACGCACTCGCTGCGCTTTTTTGTAATACGCATCGTAGTAACCGGCAGATAAAACATACGTACCAGTCATAATGCGGCGCTTTGCTTCATCACCAAAACCTTCTGCGCGAGACTTTTCATAAACTTCCAACAAACTTTTACCTTCAGATGTAGAGTGGCCATAACGGATGCCGTCATAACGAGCTAGGTTAGAAGATACTTCGCTTGGACAAACAATTGCGTAAACCATCGAACCATACTTTGTGTTTGGCAAGCTAACATCAATAATTTCTGCGCCTTGCGCACGCAAAACTTCAATCGCTTCTAGAATGCGGGCCTTAACATCTTCTTCCATTCCATCGACAAAATATTCTTTTGGTACGCCAACCTTAACACCGACTAAACTTGAGTTCAGTTGTTTTGAATATTCAGGCACTTCCACGGGCCCTGTTGTAGAATCCTTTTCATCTTGTCCGGAAAGCACTTCCGCAATCATCGCCAAATCTTTCACACTGCGTGCCATTGCACCCATTGAATCTAAACTGGATGACATCGCAGCCGCACCATACCTAGAAACTCGTCCATAAGTTGGTTTCCATCCAGACACACCAGTTAAAGAAGCAGGCTGACGAATTGAACCACCAGTTTCAGTTGCTAAAGCCCACGGCGCTAAGCCTGCTGCAACCGCAGCTGCACTTCCACTAGAAGAACCGCCAGGCATTCTGGAAACATCCCAAGGGTTTTTTGTTGCACCGTAAAAGCTGGTTTCGCCACTGCTACCGTGCGCGAACTGATCCATGTTAGTTTTACCAATCAAAACTGCTTTTTGTTCTTTCAACTTTTCAATTACAGTTGCGTCGTAAGGAGGAATGTAGTTGCTTAAAATTTTTGATGCGGCTGTTGTTAGAATTCCGCGAGTCATGAACAAATCTTTTGCGGCAAATGGAATTCCACAAAGTGCAGGATTCTCGCCACCACCAGCAGCCATGTATTCATCAGCTTCAGCAGCCTGCTTCAAAGCTTCTTCTTCAGCAATGGTAATGAACGCATTCAACTCAGGATTTTGTTCTTTTGTGCGCGCCAAAAAATACTTCGTCAGTTCTACTGACGAAATCTCTTTAGCATCTAACTTCTCGCGAAGTTCATGTAATTCTAGTTGTTCCCAATTAACACTCATAACGGTTTATAAAATAGATTTAACTTTGTAATATCTTTCTTTACGTTCCGGAGCGTTCGCCATAATCTCTTCCTGATAGTCTATAACCTTTGCAACGTCAGGACGATCAACATTTTCTAAGCCTGTTACCGAAGAAACAATCTCCAAGCCTTCTGTATCAACTTCTTTTAAAACATCAACATAATCCAAAACAGACGAAAGATCCTTCTGGAACTTCGCCACTTCTTCATCGGTCAATGCAATTCGAGCCATTTCGGCTACTTTTCTGACTTCTTCTTCGCTTAACATAGGTTAATTATAGAGAAAATTTGGCCTCCTGCCAAATGATTATATTTATATATAGAGAAAAAGAAAGGGCGATCATGATAATTCATGACGCACCCTAAAATTATTTTTGAATAAGACATTTTTTACGCAGCGGCCACCATCTTGGCACCGCCTTTGCATATCTTACTCAAACCTCTTACTTCAACAGGGACATGCTTTTTTTTACAGCCCTCATTAGTGCAAGAAATACGAAACCGTTTGTTCCCCTTAAAATCCCTAATGGGATCAGGGACAAAATTATGTTGTAACACGAGACCGTCAGGTCCCAAATTCGAAGCACTCTTTAGCGAATTGCTCATCCTATTCACATCCTCCTAAAATGTTGACTAGCTACCTATTCCTACAAAACAAAACTCGCTACCTGGTGAATTCCAGATAGCGAGTAAAATTTTCTAAGAAAAAATCTATGCTCTCAATCTGGAATTTTCCAACAGTAAAAAGGCAATGCGAATTGCCTTAGTGATTGTGCAGGAAATGTTGTTCCAGATAGATTTCATATGTGATTAATTATATTCCTCTATAAATAGAGTGTCAAACTTATTTTTCCACAGATATAGATGTTTAATTCATCAAGTGATATACTAAAGAAAAGCATTAAATATATAAAACTATGTGGATTTTTGCATTGATTATAGTCGCTATTGTTATAGTAGTGGTTCTAATCTACAACTCTCTGATTCGTTCCAAGAACCGAGTAGAAGAAAGCTGGGCTGATATCGAAGTACAGCTTAAGCGTCGCTACGACCTAATTCCAAACCTGGTAAATACCGTAAAGGGTTTTGCTACTCAGGAATCAGGTGTACTAGAACGTGTTACTCAAGCCCGTGCTGCTGCTATGGGTGCAACTAGCACATCGGAAAGAGCTAAAGACGAAAACATGCTAAGCGATACTCTAAAAAGTTTGTTTGCTGTTTCCGAAGCTTACCCTGACTTGAAGAGCAATACTAACTTCATGCAATTGCAAACAGATCTTACTGATACAGAAAACAAGATTCAAGCTGCTCGCCGTTTCTACAACGGTAATGTTCGTGACTTCAACACAAAGATTGAAGTATTCCCAACAAACCTTTTTGCTTCGATGCTTGGCTTTGCTAAGAAAGCATTCTTCGACATTGATGACAACGGCCCAGAACAACAGCCTGTTGAGGTAAAGTTTTAAAGATTTCTTTAGAGCGTCTCCGGAGGAGCAAAGCGACGAGGACTAGCGAGAAAGAAATACTTTAAAACTTTCACACTACTATGCTCACCTACACCGAAGTTAGTAAAAATAAAACCTATTCGGTTTTACTTATATTCGCATTCCTACTAGTCATTATTGGCGTTGGTTTCATAGTGTCTCAGTACTACGGCTCCCCGGCTTTTCTGTTCATTGCTGTCCTGTTTAGTTCTGTCTCAGCACTCATCTCATATTTCTTTTCTGCCCAAATTACTTTAGCGCTTTCTCAAGCACAAGAGATAGATCTAAAAACTCAACCACAGCTTTACCGTATAGTAGAAAACTTAACTATCGCCGGCGGCTTACCAATGCCTCGTGTGTATGTAATTGATGACACCGCCATGAATGCATTCGCAACTGGCCGTAATCCTAAGAATGCAGTAGTGTGTGTTACAACTGGACTACTTTCCAGACTAGATCAAACCGAATTAGAAGGTGTGCTTGCTCACGAACTTTCACACATCGGCAATTACGACATCCGCTTTATGACTTTGGTAGTTGTACTTGTTGGCACCATAACTCTCTTAGCAGACTGGATGCTCCGCGCTTCTATTTTTGGTGGTGGCAAGCGTGATAACGACAACGGTGGCAACAACGGTATCTTCTTAGTAGTTGGTATTGTTCTAGCTATTCTTTCTCCTATTGTGGCCACCTTAATTCAGTTGGCTGTATCGCGTAAACGTGAGTTTTTAGCAGATGCATCAGGTGCTCTACTTACTCGATACCCAGAAGGCTTAGCATCAGCTTTAGAAAAAATTGCTGGCGACAAAGAACCTCTAGAGGCTGCCAACAAAGCTACTGCCCATTTGTACATTGCAAATCCGTTAAAAGATAAAGATGGTAATTCAACAGGATGGCTAGCAAACTTATTTAACACTCATCCCCCAATCGAAGAACGCATCAAACGCCTTCGAGAGATGGGGAAATAAATTTTAACAATTAATTTTATAAAAATGTCAGAATATGGGAATATAGGTTCTATCTACGAAAATGAGTCCAAGGAAAGTTTAGGTGCAGAATTAAGAACTCTGCTCGATCGTGATTTTGGAACAGACGATGAAGAAAAGCTTCGTTATGTTAAAGCTTCTCTTGAGCGAATGCGTGAGGAAAAGAAAAACTTAAGCGCTGGGGATTCAGTCAATTACGGAGATTCGGAGATTAGTAAAATAGTAGAATTAGAGAATGAAATACCGACCTACGAATTAATGCAGACCGAATTGGAAAGCATCTTAGGTGTTAATGGTTCTCCCGCAGTAGAAAAAGATAGCGCACAAGAACTAGACGGGGTTCACTAAACAAAAAACACGGCACTCGCCGTGTTTTTAAATTCCTACCAAACTCTTTGCCAGGTCTAATCCAAATCCTCGCGCCATGAGACGACGCATCACTTTTTGCTTTTCATCGTACTCAAACTTCGCTACATCCTTTAGCTTGCCAAAATTCTTTTCCACATAGCGAGTGGCAATCTCGCGCTCATCCTCTTCGGTCAATAATTCGACCAACTTCTCTTCCATGATTTCTTTAGGAACTTTTTTCTCATAGAGCTTTTTCTTCATCATGTAAGCGCCGTAGTACTTTGATCTCTTCATGCTCTCTATATATACTTCCGCGTAACGCGCATCATCTAAATAGCGGTCTTTGAATAATCTTTCAACAACTTTTGTAATTATATCCGGAAAATAACCACGCTTTTCCATTTTCTCCCGCAATTCAGCTTCTGTCCGCATACTGATGTTTAGCAAAAAAAGCGCATAATCATAAGCATGATTTTCGTCGTCAGGTTTTTTTAATGGCTTACTTTTTTTAAACAGCATTTTTTAGGTAGTTATGCACTTTATTTTAAGTTAATTTTATCTTAGCACGCTATAATAAAGTTGACATCAATTCTAAACATTGATATAAATAAATTAGCAGTCTCAGGAAGAGAGTGCTAAAGCTACTGCCGAAGTAGCAAATTAATACAAACCCAACCTTATTATGGATAATTTCTCATTTATATTAGAACGTCTCTCTAGCAGAGCCAAAAACGCCCTTATTGCGGCTCAAATGGCTTCTGAAGAGCTTCATCATGACCATATTGGTACTGAACATTTGTTGTTCGGTATTGTGGCTGAGAAGAGCTCTTTTGCAGCAGAGATCTTAATCAAAGCTAAAATAAGCCCTGAAATAGTAAAGGCTGAACTTATTTTGGTAAATAAGAATCGCGAAACAGATACCTGGAAGCCGATTCTTTCTGAAAACTTAAAGCAAGCCATTGAGCGTTCAGCAATAGTAGCGAGCCAGTACGGATATCAGTTTATTGGTACTGAGCATTTTCTTTACGGATTACTTACAACTCAAGCAAATAAATCAAAAGTCATTCTTTCCAAACTTGGAATTGATATTGGCGAACTTGAACATAACTTAGTAGCGGTGTTTGAGAACATTTCTAAGTTCCCAGAAATGCCGAATGAATCCCCTATGAATGGCAACGGCAACATTGGCCCACATGATCATCCACATAATCAACAAATGCCTGGCGGCCAAGATGGACGCAAAGGTAGTGTGCTTGAATTCTATACAACTGACTTAACTAAAAAAGCAGCTACAGGTTCTATAGATCCAGTGATTGGTCGTAAGAAAGAAATTGATCGCTTGGTCAGCATTCTTGGTCGTCGCACAAAAAATAATCCAGTGTTAATTGGTGAGGCTGGTGTTGGTAAAACTGCCATCGTTGAAGGTCTTGCATTAGCAATTGCCAATCGCGAAGTCCCAGACATTTTATTAGATAAAAGAATTCTCTCCTTAGACTTAGCACTTGTTGTTGCAGGCTCTATGTTCCGCGGTGAATTCGAAAACCGCTTGAAGCAAATCATAGACGAAGTTAAAGCTGATACAGATCTAATCTTGTTTATTGATGAACTTCATACAATGGTAGGCGCAGGCGCTACTTCAGGAAGTCTAGATGCCGCTAACATTCTAAAACCAGCTTTGGCACGCGGGGAGATTCGTACAATCGGAGCTACTACCCTATCGGAATATAAGAAATACATAGAACATGATGCCGCGCTTGAACGTCGCTTCCAATCTATTTTAGTAGAAGAGCCAAGCAAGGAAGAATCTATTGCGATTCTTAAAGGTCTTCGCCCTAACTACGAGAAACATCATCGCGTAACCATTACAGATGAAGCCATTTTAGCTGCCGTCGAACTTTCCGACCGCTACATTCAAGATCATTTCCTTCCAGACAAAGCAGTAGACTTAGTAGACGAAACAGCTGCTGCTCTTCGCAGTATCCATGGTAATTCTAAAATCGCAAAGAACCGAAAGAAAGTAGAGAATGAGCTCAGCGACTTAGAAGAAGAAAAGACCAAAGCCGTGCTATCTCAAGACTTTACTACTGCCCTACATTTGCGTAGCCAGGAAGAGAAGTTGATGCACCAAAAGAAGGTTCTTGAATCTCAAGAAAAAGAAGAAACCGAACCAGTCTACTCCATTACCGCAGAAGATATTGCAGCAACGGTTTCCTTAATGACCAAAATTCCATTGAAGAAGTTAGCTCAAACTGAAATCGGCAAATTAAATAACCTAGAAAAACTTCTGAAAACTCGCATAGTTGGCCAAGATGAAGCAGTTGTGGAAATTGCTCGCACTATTCGCCGCTCACGCGCAGGTTTAGCAGACCCACAACGCCCAATTGGCTCTTTCATGTTCCTCGGACCAACCGGCGTTGGTAAAACAGAAACTGCGAAGATGATCGCGCAAGAAGTGTTCGAAGATTCCGATGCACTTATTCGTGTAGATATGTCCGAGTTCATGGAACGTCACAACACTTCCCGTTTAATTGGCGCACCAGCTGGATACGTTGGCTACGAAGATGGTGGCCGCTTAACAGAGGCAGTTCGCCGCAAGCCTTACTCTGTTGTACTATTCGATGAAATTGAAAAAGCTCATCCAGATGTATTCAATATTCTCTTGCAAGTATTAGAAGATGGCCAATTAACAGACGCTCAAGGTAAGCGTGTAAACTTTGCAAATACGGTCATAATTATGACCTCTAACTTAGGTATGCAAGAACTAAACGCTCAAGCTAAGAAAATTGGTTTTGCAGATAGAGAAGAACGAGCAGATCAAAAAGAGAAACTAGAAGCCGACTATGATCGAATTAAAGTTGGTTTAATGGAACAGCTGAAGCGAGATCTTCGTCCAGAGTTCATTAACCGCATAGATAAAGTACTAATCTTCCGTCCTCTTGGAATGCAGCAGTTGCGCAAAATTACCACCATAAATTTTGGTGATGTCCAAAAACGTTTAGTTCAACAAGGTATTACTCTAAAAGCAACTCCTGCTTTAATTAAGTTTATTTCAGAAAAGAGTTTCGATCCATTACAAGGTGCTAGATACATTCGTAAGAATATCCAAGACTTTGTAAGTGATCCTTTAGCCGAGAAGATTATTCTACAATCAAACTCAGGAGCGATGGTTGGCTCAACAATTACCGCAGACATTAAAGGTGAAGAAGTTACTTTCCAAGTCGAACAAGCTCAGATCGCGGTCCCAGCTTAATTTAAAACAAAGCAAAAGAAAAAAGGCATTGAACGTTGTTACGTCCGATGCCTTTTTGTTTTGTCAGATGACAATCTATAGATCACAAGAGCTTAACCGGATGCCGCACTTTCAGCCGCTTCTTCGGTCACTTCCTCGAATGACTCGACCGCGTCGATCTGCAAGTCATATTCATCCGGAAGGTTGTGCGAGCGGTTTTCTAATAAATGGTATTTAACCGCCTTCAAGCAAAGACCGAAGTCATGCTGGGGGCTATTACTAGGACTGAACGGAGATAAAACTCCTTCAACAGCAATAATTCTGTAATCAGGCTTAGGAGCATTCCGCCGTATCACGAATTTCACCCGCCTTCCAACCATAGCCAACAGATCTGGATATTTCTTCTTTCGAAGACTTCTCATTATTAATGAGTATGTCTCATCAATTAACCGATGGTCTTCCACATAGTTTCCACTCAAATTTGCCATAATTATTTTCCCTCCTGCAGCTTGTGCAGTTTAGTAACAAAAATTAGATACTACAAGCATAATATAGAGTAAACACATAAAAAATGCAACTAGCCCATGCAGGCTGATTCTTTAGACTTTAACAGGACTTTATCTGGCCATATGTATAGTGAAAGCATGCCTAAACTACTTTCATTCGGTCTTAATATACTAGCCGACGTATTCTACCCAAAATACTGCTTCGGCTGCAGACGCGCCGGGAAATACTTATGCAATTTCTGCGCCACCCAAGTGCCAATGAACGCGCAAAGTTTTTGCATTTGCTGCAATCTCCCCAGCTCTCAGGGTACAACGCATCCATCTTGCAGAAAGGAATTTGCACCTGACCAACTAATTAGTGCTTTTCCATATAAGTACCAAGTCATCTCAGATATGATCATCACCGGGAAATACTATTTTGTCTCCGAGACTTTTGTCATATTAGGGATGATGGCTGCCGAACAAATTAAAAACAGTTATGGAATTTCTCACTTTAAAGATTTTGTAATATGTCCTCTACCGCTTCATCCCGCTAAAAAACGCTGGCGTGGTTTTAATCAATCTGAATTAATTGCTAGCGCATTTGAACATAGCTTACACATCCCTCGTGTGGATTTACTCACTCGCAAGAAAAATACTAAAACTCAAAAAGATTTGAACTCAGAACAACGCAAAATTAACATGCGCAACGCATTTACAACAACTCAAGAAATTCCAGAAAAAGTCATATTAATAGATGACGTTTGTACAACTGGCCAAACCCTCATGGAAGCATCAAAGGTTCTCAAACAAAATGGAGCCAAGCAAGTCATATGCATTACTCTGGCAAAAGACTAAGAAAATACTTAAATTGACCAAACCCACTTTTTTCGTTAAAATAGATAAGTTAAAGAGTCAATTTAGACGAATATCTTTAGTGAGTGAGTGGCGGCTTTGCCGACACGAACTAGGAGTGGATGGGTTTACCCAGTCCACGACCAATATATGGAGAGGTCGCATAGTGGCCTAGTGCGGCGGTTTGCTAAACCGCTGTACGGTTGTAAAGCCGTACCGAGGGTTCGAATCCCTCCCTCTCCGCCAGAGAAAAATTGGATTAAGCCCGCAAGGGCTTTTTTAATATGCTACAATATAAAGACTTTAGGCTTGTTTAATCCTTTAAAATCAACTGTAACAAAGCCAGAATACTGCCGTCTATATGAATGACACAGCTCATTCCAACAATATAAATCCAGAAGCTCTTAAAGATTTAGAGCAAATTCTCCGACAGGCGCAAGCCGGTTCTGAGGCTGCTTTAACTCAAATTTATAATGCTTACTTCGAACGAATCTATCGATTTGTTTTCTATCGAGTTTCTCACAAAGAAACTGCTGAAGATCTAACTGAAGATATTTTCGTAAAGTTGTTTAAGAAACTAAAAAATCTTGAGCAGCTCGGAGCATTCGAAGGTTGGCTGTTCCAGATAGCTCGTAACCAAGTTATTGATTACTACCGTCGGAAAAAACAGCTAGTCCCTCTCGAAGAAATTGAGAACACTTTAGAGTATGAAACGAATCTTGTCGATACAGTGAATCTAAAAACTGAGCAGACAGTATTCATCAAACTTCTCAAAGAGCTTACACCGGAACAACAGCAAGTCATCAAGTTAAAATTCTTAGAAGATATAGACAACGATATCATCGCAGAAATGATGAACAAGACAGAAGGCGCAATTAGAGTAATCCAGCACCGAGCAATTGCAAAGCTGAAAGAATTAATTGATGAAGTTGCCGAGCGCAATAACTCAAATCTCCAACCATAATGACAACCCACAATCAAATTCCAGACGAAATATTTGCACAAGCCTTAGCTCGCCTACAGAATGGCGAATCCATTGAGGCTATTGCAGCAAATTATGAAGGTTATCAGCACGAGCTGACTAGCCTGCTTTTTGTTGCTCAAATGGGTATGGCAATCCCGAAGATTACTCCTCCTACTCCTTACAAAGCATACCGATTTACAGATACAGTAGCGGCTACTAAAGGATTCACAGAATGGTTAGCATATTTCCGAGTAGCTGTTATTCCTATTGTGTTAGTAATAGTCCTTGTTGGTGGTAACAAGTTTGCAAATGGCGTTGAAGGAAGTTTGCCTGGACAAAAACTATACAGCTTAAAACGCGCTAGCGAGCAAGCTCGCCTAAGCCTAACTCGCGACCAAGATAAAGTTGCTGACTTGCACGTTGAATTCATGCAAAACCGTATTGATGAAGTTAAAAAAGCAGCTGACGAAGGTGATGAAAATAGCGAGAAGCTAGCCATTGCTGAACTGAAATCTCAAACAGAAAAAACTTTTGCTGAAGCTGGTCCAGTTGCAACAGCTAACGCTATTTCTAAGCAAGACTCCACTCTTCTAGAAAACCTTGTCGCAATTAACAAACAGCAAAAAGATGTTCTTGCTGAACTAAGCACAAGCAGCGAGAGCGACAGTGCTAAAATCGTTGCAGTCACAGCCTTAGAAGAGAACAAAAAGAATGATGTCACTCTAGCTAAGATTATCGCTACTGTTAACGATCAAACTATGGCTGACCTGCCAAATAAAGTTTCTGTGACTGGAGATATCACTTTCTACAATGGAGTTAGAATAACTGTTGAGAAGAATGTATTCGCAATAAACGATAACACTACTTTCACAGGGATTAATGGTTTAGATATACCAACATCAGAAATTGCGGCGAAGACTATCTATGGCCGAGTAACTGTCATTGGTACACGGATCGAGAATGGAACTTTAGTCGCAAAGCAAGTAGTTCTTGTGGCAGCGGAAACAGAAGGCTCTCAAGATGGCACTGTTAAAGGTGATAGTACAATTAAACCAATCGTGAAGCCAATAGTTAAACCAGTAGAACCTACCAACACTAACACAACTCCCCCAGTGACTGAGCCAGAAACACCTACCAAGGCGACTGGCAGCTACATCACTGAGCCAAGCTCTCAGCAATATGCTCCTTAATCGCTCTGGGACATTCGACCGGTAAAATTACTGGTCACTTGCCCCGAAACGATAGTACTGACAGAAACAGAAATTACAAAAAAACAGGCCTTATCTAGAGTATGGCCTGTTTTTGTTTTTTAAAAAAAGTGCTATAATTCTCTAGTCATTGCGACGAGGAGAGGTCGCATAGTGGTCTAGTGCGGTGGTCTTGAAAACCACTGTGGGTAAACTCCACCGAGGGTTCGAATCCCTCCCTCTCCGCCAAAAAAGAACGACTAATGTCGTTCTTTTTTGATAGTGAGTTTAAACCTGTTATAATACAATCATAGATATAAAGCTTGAGGAAGCTGAAAAACAAAACAAATGGCTAAAAACGCTCCAGAGACAATTATCGAATGGCGTGCCCCAGAGTTTAGGCACTACCCAAAAAACGCAGCATGGTTCATCACTTATATAATTATTGCTGCTATTCTAGTTTTCTACCAACTATTCCAAAGGGATTGGTTTGGTGGAATTAGCGTTTTGGTAATTTCTATATTCTTTGGAATATTTGCGTTGCACAGACCAGGGATAGTTACCGTTCGCATTAGCACTCTAGGGTTGCACATAGATGACACCACCATCCCCTTCAACAATATCAAGCAGTATTGGATTGTTGATAATCCAAACCATAAAACGTTGAACATTGAGACTACTGCATATTTAAACCATCAACTGTCTATAGAATTGGAAGATCAAGATTCAGACGAGGTGCAAGAGATTCTTTCTGAACTGTTACCTGAGAAAGAAGAGCAAGCTGAAACCATAGCGCAGAGAATTTCCCACAAGCTAAAGTTTTAAAGTTCCCTAAAGCCCCGCTTGTAGCGCGGGCTTTTTAATTAATACAGAAATGACTAAAGCAGAAATTTTAGATAATAATTCCATAAACCTCGGCACTAAGGTCAAAGATCTTCCAGCAGTAGGAGAAGCGCTGACTAAATCCTTCGCTACTTTAGGAGTGTTTACAGTAGCCGATTTGCTATACAACTTCCCTACTAGATACATGGACTACCGGACAAAGGTAAATATTGGCCAAGCCGCGGAAGGTGATGTAGTCACAATAGTAGGGCGAGTGAAGAGCGTTAAAGCCAACAACTTTTTTAGGGCCCGCGTTGCATACTCTGAAGCGACAATCGAGGATGGCACTGGAACAATTAAGCTTGTCTGGTTTAATCAAACTTGGATCGCTAAGCAAATCAATGTTGGGGATGAATTAATTGTTTCTGGCCAAGTCACTCGCTACAAGCAATTACAGCTTTCAAATCCAGCATACGAATTGATTTCAAAACTCGATGGAGAGAATCTGCACACAGGTAGATTGGTTCCCATATACCGTCGTAGCGACCTTGTGCCTTTAAGGACACTGAGGAAACTAATTAAACAGTGTTTACCAGCTGCAGATGAGCTAGATGATTTTATCCCCAAATCAATTTCCAAAAAGATGAAGCTTATGCCAATTGCAGAGGCTGTACAGACTTTGCATTTTCCAGACACCGATGAGCAGATAGAACTAGCGAGGTATAGAGTAGCAATTGATGATGTCCTCCCGCAACAGCTAGCGGTTCTACTCAGAAAAGATGTAGAGGCCAAAGAAAAAGGTTTAAATGTAAAAACTAACATTGCTCAAGTTAAAACGTTCTTAGGAATTTTACCATTCACTTTAACTCCTTCTCAGAAACGAGCGGCCTGGGACATTTTTCAAGATATGGAAACAGGCGCACCGATGAACAGGCTTTTGCAAGGTGATGTTGGCAGCGGAAAAACAATCGTGGCCATTTTAGCTGCATTACAAACTGCAGGATCTAAACTACAAACAGCGTTACTCGCCCCTACGGAAATTCTAGCCAAGCAACACTACGATACGTTTAGAGATGTATTGGGTTCCGGCGAAGGTATCGCTTTACTTACTAGAACCTTTGCTAATACAAATGGGAAGGAAGTTAGCAAGCTTGAATTAGCAAAACTGGTTAAATCTGGAAAGATCAAAATTTGCATTGGGACTCACGCGCTTCTTCAAGGAAAAACAGAATTTAACAAACTAGGTTTAGTTATAATCGACGAACAGCATCGCTTTGGAGTCAGTCAAAGAAGTTTTCTTTTTAGTGAGACTAAAAAACAAACCCGCCCTCACCTACTCTCTATGTCCGCAACTCCTATCCCAAGAACTTTAGCGATGTCATTGTACGCTAACTTGAAAGTTTCTACTCTAAACCATGTACCAACGGGTCGTAAACCTGTCCTCACCACAGTGGTTCCAGAAAGCAAAAGGCAAATGGCTTATGACTTTATTAAGGACGAAGTTAAATCTGGCCATCAGGCTTTCATTGTTACACCTAGAGTTGAAGACACTGAAACCAGCGAAGTGAGATCAGTGAAAAAAGAGTTTGCTCGTTTACAAAAGGAAGTTTTTCCCAAATTACGCATCGGCTTGTTATATGGAAAAATGAAGGGCGTAGAAAAAGAGTCGGTCATGAGAGAATTTGCTGAAGGGCAATTAGACATTCTAGTATCTACATCTGTAATCGAAATTGGAATAGATATTCCTAATGCTACCGCAATGATCATAGAAGGTAGCGAAAGATTTGGGCTAGCTCAGTTGCATCAACTTCGAGGTAGAATCGGCCGAAACGATTTTGATTGTCAGTGCTTCCTGTTTACCACTCTAGATAGCCAGCAATATACGAAAAGGTTGAGCGCACTGGCAAAAACTAATGATGGCTTCCTTCTAGCGCAAATGGACTTAGAAGAACGGGGCTTTGGAGACCTGTTTGGAAAAGAACAAAGTGGATTTATGTTTAGATTCCCTAAATTCATTACTGTTAAAGCTCTTACTGCGGCACGTGATATTGCAGAGCAAATCCATGAAACTGATCCAAAAATTAAAAAGTCCTCACAATTGAAGACTTTAGCTGAAGAATATTTAGAAGAAATTCACGTTGAGTGACGGCGCGGAGAATAGTCCTGACTACTTTACTTTAATGTCTTTCAAAGTCTTAGTATCTTTAGAACTCACTAATTTGTCGAAGCCAAGTTTTTTTGCTTCTTTGGAACGTTTTTCAAGTTGAGATACACCACGCACCTCTCCTAACAAACCAACTTCACCAAAAGCAATTGTTCCAGCCGGGATGGCCTTTCCATAGTAAGAAGATAAAATTGCCATCACCACTGGCAAATCCGCAGCGCGCTCTTGCACTTTATATCCCCCAGCAACGTTTACATAAACATCTTGATTAGACAAATTTACTCCTAAAGACTTTTGCATGATTGCTAACAGCAATTGCAAACGGTTTGCATCGAAACCAGAAGCCACGCGCCTCGGGTAACTTAATGTTGTAGTGTTAGTTAACGCCTGGATTTCTATAAGCAACACTTTGTTTCCTTCTACGGTCGCTGTAACACAACTGCCAGGCAGAGGTTTATCGCGATGTTCTAAAAACATAGCAGATGGGTTTGGCACTTCTACCAGACCAGATTCCTGCATCTCAAAAATTCCTACTTCGCCTACACTACCAAAGCGGTTCTTGCTGCTACGAAGCAAGCGAAGGGCTCCGAAGCGATCACCTTCAAGATATAGCACTACATCTACCATATGCTCAATAGTTTTTGGACCAGCAAGCATTCCTTCTTTTGTCACATGACCAATTAGAATAATTGCTACGTTGTTTTCTTTTGCTAAACGCATCAAAGCGTTTGTAGCATAAGAAAGTTGGGAGACTCCACCAACTACCCCATTCACAGATTGAGAGTTTAAAGTTTGAATAGAATCGATAATAACTAAATTCGGCTGAGCGTTAGCAATGGTGGCTATTACTAAATCAAGGTCAGTTTCGGTCATTACTGATATATCGGAACCTGCTGCCAAACGAGCAGCTCGCATTTTTATTTGCTGGGCTGATTCTTCGCCAGATATATATAAAACACTTTTACCGCCAGATTCTTTGCCAATACTAATATTACTAGCCAATTGTAGGGCTAAAGTACTTTTACCAATTCCTGGATCTCCGCCAAGAAGCACCAAACTGCCTTGTACTAAGCCCCCGCCAAGCACATTATCGAATTCCCCTAGACCAGACATAAATCTGCTCTGAGAGTGTTCTACGACCTCAGAAAGCTGTTGAACCTGACCTGATAAGCCAGAATTAGAAAGTTTAAACCCTGCTGACGATGAACCAGAAGTACCCTTAACAAGCTGTTCAGCCAGAGTATTCCATTCTCCACACTGAGGGCACCTACCCTGCCATTTAGGCGTGGTGTTGCCGCAATTAGTGCATACAAATTGTTTCTTTAGTCCTGCCATAATATTTATCTTACCATATTACAGTTCAAGAAAATATAAATTCATTAAAAAAATCTCCAACCATTTATCAGCTCGCTTAGGCGTCGTCTTCGCCATCCAGTGGCTCGACTCCGAGGCGCTCGCTCGATAAAGGTTGAAGATTTTATATATAAATATTATTGAACTGGGATGTAGTATAGGGCGCTATCTTGAGCATTGCGGAAGAACAATATGTCTTCATCATTGCTTAAGAACAGATTTTGAACGTCTACATCTATTCCTGGGGCGAACTCACTGCTTTGTCCATTGATAGTTAATATCTTTACAATCGAATCCTGAGTCAATCCTTGTCCGGCAACTCCTGTAGTAGGAACTCCTGCGTATATAGCAGAACCATCTTTTGACCAAACAACTTTATTAACAGTCGTGTAAACATTCAAGTTGCGAATTTCACCGGTAGCGATATCTGCTATCCATAAACCATACTTCTGCGTACTGGAATCTCGTTTGTTAAATAAGAATTTCTTGCTATCTGGACTCCATAACACGCCCATGTTATAACCATCTTTAACAATTGAACTGAAAACCTTTCCATCAGCAGAAACCATATTAATAGTATTTTTTGTGCTATCGATAGTTTGCTTTCTATAAAACAGAATGTTCTGTCCATCAGGTGCAATACTGATTACGTTATCAGGTTCATACAAGTCAGTAAGAGTGATGTAGCCAGTAGTATCTGGGTCGGAAATATTTAGAGTGGCCTTGCCATTTGCGTCTACCCAAACAAACATAATCTTGTCTCCGCTTGGCATCCAATCGAGACTATAGACCTGAGATGGAATATCTTTGTAGGCTGCATTAGAACTATCATAGTAACTCCAAGTAGGCTTGCTTTCACTACCAAACTGAGCAATGAAACTGTTCCCTGCTCGTGGCCATAGAATATTTGTAATACTTGGTTTTAAAGCAATTGATAGCTCGCGCTTATTACTAAGTAAGGCTGCGCCACTGCTTACATCTAAATCGGTCTGGAAAAGCTGGCCCTGTCCATTAAAGTAAGAAATTCCGGCTCCAGTGTAGAATAGGATTGGAGCAAGGACAGCGTCATCAGTTAAACGCACAGCTGCACCAGACGGTTCTTCTGGTTCAACAGTCTCTGGAAGAGTTTCTTCCACAACTGGGGTTTCCACAACGGTTTCCTCAGCCACAGGTTCATCATTAGATTTGCTTCGAGAATAGATCAAAAACCCTAAAGTTCCAACAATTAGGATAAAAATTGCGCCCAGAATGGCAATGGCTCGTTTATTCACTGCATTTTTCTTTTAATTTCAAATAGTTGCACTTTAGGTGTGCCTTATCTTTTTTATAGTATACCACTTTTTGCTAGAAAATTAAACTGGTTGCTGAACATATTTACAGAAGTCTTCCGCTACCGATCCAGCGTTAGTTTTATTCCACCAATCATAAATCGATACGATAGCCCCCACTGCTGTGCCTTGAACACCGCCAGCGCCAAGTCCACTCTCAGTACAAAGATACCAACCAAGCGCACCTAAGAAAGCAGCAAGGATTAGGAAAGCAAAAACATCTATAACTATTAAACCAATTTTTTCCCACCACACCATACCTTGTAAAGTTGGGTTCTTTTTGAACACCATACCTGCGATCATGTATATGTTCAATATGACCAATAGAGGTACTGCGATGAAAATTCCAGCTATAGAAGCCATTGTGAGAATGGTAATCAAAATGTAAATAAAGATTCCGATTTTTGATGCAGCCCTAACTGCTAAGAAATAAGCTTTTTTAAAATCTCCACTCTTTAATTCGAAAACGGCATCAACGGCATCATTAACACCTAAACTGATGGCGATATTTAAAAGAAAGGCTAAAAGGAACCCCAAACCGAAAGTTTCAACTCCAGTAGCAGCACCCAATAAATCAACAGCTGCGGTCGCTCCCTTTGTGGCTGCTTTAGCACCGCCCTTAGCGGCCCCTTTAGCTGCGCCCTGTGCCGCTTTTTTTGCACCGCTCTTAGCAAGACTACTAGCTCCCTTGCTTAACCCTTTTTCAAATCCTTTCTTTAAACCTTCGTTACCAATTTTCTTACCGATCTTATCTGTAGCTAGTTTGCGAGCTTTTTCTCTAGCAAGTTTTTTCGCTTTCTCACGGCCTTTTGAGCTGTCGTCACCAAACATATCTTTATCACCTATTGCTCCGCCGATTTTCTTTGGGATTGAGCGTTGGGCGTAGGCTTGACCTTGCTTCATTCCTTTCTTAGCTTGCTCAATTAAACTGCCGCGCTTCTTAGCTTTATAGGCAGCTTGAAAATCTGGATCTGAATAATTTCCACTGTTTGGAGAATCGTAGCCAGAATCTTCAAAGTCCGATGGCGCACCTCCAGATCTATTGTTAGATTTGTAACTTTCAGTTTGTGGGTCTATCTCCTGGCCCGCATTCATGGAATTGTAATCGTCGCTAAAAAGCTCTCGATCGGTATTTGATATCGAGTCGGAGCCTCTATTGCTATCGTCGTCGAAAAGAAGCCTCATGACTAAACTGCTAATTCATCTTTGCTCTGTTCAATTTCGAGCAATTGCTTTGGATCTGTTGTGATGATTTGATCTTCCACATACGAAGCATAAATTTTGATTGCTGCATGTTTAAGGCCAGCGAAGAAAATACCTTCGCCTACATCACTTTCTAGTAGTAAATATTTTTCACCTTCAGTTAGGAAGAAAGTTTCTGCCACAATGTTAATAGCAGCTGGGCTTTGCTTAAGCAAAAGTTGAATTGATGAGTTGGTCACAATCGGCTTACCGTATGGGCTAGCCATGAAATCTGCAACATCCTGCGTAATAGTTGTTAATCCAAGATAGTACTTACGAGCACGCTTAGCTATGCCGAATACGAATTTAGCAGAGTCTTCGTGCTGCATCATAATCCAGGCTTCATCTAGTACCAGAATACGTTTCTTTAACTCGCTGCGTACTAAATTCCAAATGTGACCCAAAATAATATACATCGCTATTGGTCTAAGCTGATCTTCCAAATCTCTAATAGAGAAAACTAATAGCTGGTTATTAAGTTGAACGTTTGTAGGTTGGTTCAAAAGACCAGCAAATGTTCCGCTAGTGAACTTTTCTAAGCGCTGAGCCAAACTTTCAGCCCCAACAATACCATTCAAGACTTCAATTAAGTCTGACATGACTGGCATTTCTGCTGTACGGAAGTCTGTGGTTTCAGAAATATCTTTCTTAGCATAAGTTGCCCAGATAGCTTTATCTAAATACGCTTCTTCAGTCGGATCAATATCGCCTAAAATTAAGCCCATTAAGCCGAGCAAACTAATTACCGCGCTACGCAAAACATCCGCAGGCTCTTCATCCGCCACGCTGGTTGGTAAATCAAATGGGTTAATACGGAAGTCAGAGTTAAGAGAAATATTTAAATATGTTCCCCCAACGGCTTCTGCTAAATGCTGATACTCATTTTCAGGGTCGATAACAATTACTTCAATGCCTACCATTAGTGAACGAAGGATTTCTAATTTAACCGCATAAGACTTTCCTGCACCGGACTTTGCGAACACAACATAGTTAGCATTTTCCATCTGAAAACGATCGAACAAAATTAGACTGTTGTTATGTCTGTTAATACCATACAGAATTCCATCATTCCCTGTTAAGTCAGAGGAGACGAATGGAAACGTACTAGATAGCGGAGAAGTATTTAAATTGTTAGCAATATCCAACTCATCAAGGCCAAGAGGGAGTGTTGAATTGAAACCAGGTTCAGTAGCCAGCATAGCGCGCTTGGTAACTACTAACTTAGCGCCCAATGCACTTTCTAAAATCCCAGAGTTTTTATCTAGTTCTTCTAGAGTGTCTGAGTAAAGAGTGAAGTACAGAGCAAAACGGAAGTATCGTTCCGTGCCTTGCTGCAAAGAATCACGCAGTTCTTCTACGTCATGATACGCAGTTTCCAAAAGCGGATTGCGAACCAAGCCCTTTTCCTGCTCAACCATAATCTGAGAACCAATTTCCCCTACCTTTGACTTCAGTTTCTTTAGCACAACCCCTGAATCTACAGGGTAAATAAACATAGAAACGTCTAAAGCGCTTTCAGAATTGATAATGAAAGATAGCCAGTTGGAGGACAAGAAACGAGGATAAGCCAATGCAAAAAAGGTGCGTGCAAACTTACCGTTGATTTCAAAGTAAGAGTTAGTAAAACTCAAGCTTGAAGGCGCCAACAAATCTTTCAATGTGGTTAAGCCTTCGCTAAGTTCTTTCTCGACTTCTGCCAATCTTGAATCTGCTGAGATCTGACCTTTCAGGTGCTCAAGCTCATCACGTTTTTTGTCGAGTTCTGATTTTTTTAAACTAAATAGTCCCATTATGGTTTTTTATGTTTGCTTTTACTTTTCTTGTTCAGGAGTGATTGTTACGTTAGGTAATTGGCTCGCATCAATTGATGGCCCTGCGCCAAAGTTGTAGGAGTTGTATACTAATTCGATTAGTTGATCTGTATTTAATCTTACTACGCGCATTCCAGAGCTGCCCAAGTTTGAAGCTACGGTATTAGCTCGTTCATCTAGTTGTTTGCGGTACTCTAAATATGATTTCTCTCGTGAGCTAATTTGCTGAGTTTTGCCGGTTCCAAAAATCTTACTAAACAAACCGCCGCCGCTAGGTTTAATACTCATCTCGTAAGGAACGATTACGTAGAAACTCTTGTTCATTACGTTAGCGGATTCAACTAGGCGGTTGATAAATTCGATGTACTCGCTAGTTTGCATCCTAAGCAATTCATTAGTCTGACGCTCCATCATTCCTTTAAGTTTGCCAGTGTACTCAGCGATGTCCATTTTTCTGCTTTGCAACAAAATTTGCACATGGTGTTCAAGAGAGTTTAGAAAACGTTGATACCCATAGATTAAAGCATTTTGCTCTTCTTCACTTTTCAAATCGAAATTAGTACTAGAAACAACTAAAACAGCACGGAGAGTGC
This sequence comes from uncultured Candidatus Saccharibacteria bacterium, assembly GCA_964561085.1. GTDB lineage: Bacteria > Patescibacteriota > Doudnabacteria > UBA920 > UBA920 > UBA920. The sequence goes on along the minus strand of CAZLNP010000002.1, from coordinate 4,518 downwards.
CGTCCTGCATAACTATAGTACTATCCCTAATTTCAGAAACCTTCAAAAAGCTTTGAGTAGGATTACCGATTGGAGGTTTTTTCTTTATTTTTGTATCTGCCATTTTGAAAAGTTTGTTTCTGTTCTACTTTTTTGTCTGAGCTAATTTATTTTCTTTTATTCTTTCAAGCAAAGTACTTTCTTCTGATGCCTGCTGCTGGAGTAAATAATTCAGTTCTTTTATTTTAACGGCTGTTGCCTGTCTATCTTTCGGAGCCTTTTCTTCTTTAACGGTCATAGGGATCTGCTGTTCGGCTGCGCTTTGTGCTTGCTTATGAAAAACGTATACTTTAGCGCCGAATAGGAATCTGACAAAGTTTCCAGCACTAGAATACAGAGGTCTACCGTTCAATCTGCCAAAAGTTAATGCCAATGCCGGAATTCCGAGGAATATTCCTACAATAACTGTTGCTGGAATATTTTTACTAACGGCATATACAGCAAAAGTAATTAATGCTGCAACAAAAACAATGCCGAATTGTTTAAATGTCAGCGCACCAATGATTCTATCTTCAACGTCTGTAAATTGTGGGACTGGAAACTGCATTATATCTATATTATACCACACTACCAGCGATTAAACCGCATGTTGCGCAGTAGGTCTGTCATAAATTCGAATTCAGCTTGGGTTAGTTCTGGTTCAGTAGCAGAACTGGTGCCACCAAGCCGTTTATTGCCAGAACTTAGATAGCTGGAGAACAACGGACTAGATTCTACTAGCTGTAAAATTGCGAAATATCCGTTTTCTTGAATAGCACTTCTAACTACATTAAAAATCGATTGGAAGCTAAAATTGCGAATAGTGTCTACACTCATTTGCTGCAAGTCCTCTACCTGTCTAATTGCGAACACAGATTGTGATTGTTGAGTTGCTGGGGCTGGTGTTGATGCAGGTGCAGTTACTGCCTGGGCAGGAGTCGGTGCGCTTGGTGCAAGGGCGGGGCTAACCGGATTGTTTGCAGACGCAGATGGCTGTGGTTTTGGAGGCGCGCTTCGAGGCGGCATATTAGACAGCGTTGGTGAAGGTGTTGGCCTCGCAGAAATTGGAGCTGGAGATGGGGTTGGAGCTGGTGCCTGAGGCCTAATGGGATTAGCAATCTGAGACCTATTCATATCTACACCTGATGGTACATTGGCAATATGGCTCAAAGGAGGCATGGTTTGGACTGGAGGAGTTTTAACTGGCGCAGGAGTTGTAGGTTGTTGAGGCTGCGCTGTCTTTGAAGTCTGAGGAGGACTAGCTGACAGAATTTCTTCCAACTCCCCTAGCTGCTTGTCGTTCATCAACTCAAGCAAACTTAACCAGTCACTTTTTTCACTATCGGAAAGAAGCGTGCTGGTTTGAATATCTTTTTTAATTGTCTCGACTCTGTTGGAGTTAAACATTTTATTTTGGGTTGTTGTTTCGTGTTCGTAATTCCGATAACTTCTTTTGTATCTCTAAAGATTTTTTATTTCTCTCTGAATCAAGGCGCTTCTGTTCTTCATCTATCTTGATGTTTGTTGGATCCATTGTAACACCGCGCTTAGAAGCTGAATTAGCTGCAGAGCTTTTGTTAATTAGGTCATGAATCTTTGCTGAATCAGCAGAGGTGAGCGGTCCAGATACTGCAGGGTTATTATCTTTATAATGCCCAGGGGTTCTTTTGGCCAACCTTATTCCTTCTATGGTTCTAAGTTGTTCTTCAGTAGGTTGTTGTTGTGGGGCGGGCTGGGATGGAACAGGGGTCACCGGTTGCGGAGCCTCTTGCTGTACAGGATTTGCAGGTGTTGGAACTGGCGCAGGTACAACAGGCTCTTCATACTTAATGACTGGTGGCGTAGTAGCTGCTTCAGCTTGTGGTGAGGTAGATTGCGGTGAAGTAGATTCAGGCTCATCATCTTCTAAATCTAAACCTGGAATGAATTGATACAAGTCATAATCTTTAAACGCCTCTGCTTCTGTTTTTGGTGTGGGAACTGAATTCCACATGTCTACCATTTCTAAACAATGGTCATTAAGCTTAATCAGGTCCTTTAGGATCTCTTTATTTTCTACTGAGAGAGTTTTTACATTAGGCGACGTGTTGATGTATTGCAACTGAGTAAAAGCGCTCTTAATACCGTCTGGGGTTGCAATGCCTAAGTAGTCATTCATCCAATGGCCAATGGTTGGACTTAGAGAAACACCACTTACAACAATATTTTTTTGACCCAGCACTTCTTCGCTACTTTGAAGCAAGGCTGAAATATCACGAACGAATTTTACTTCTCCCAAAGTGTCATCCATTTGGTTAACGTAGCTTTTAATCTTTTCATCCAATGTAAATTCAGGAATAGTGTAGGCCGCCAATACAGATTGTTTCATTAATCCCAGAAGCTGATATTCAGTTAATGAATTCATTCGAACATACTGTAAACGTAAATACGTTTGGTGATCAAGCTTTACTTCCGGGTTCTTTCTGGCCATATTCAAAACTGCGATAGCTTCTACCGAGTCTTGATAACTAATAGCTTCTGTTATTTGGTTTTGTATTTTTGGATCCATTCTTTATACTATACTTTTTCCTGAAGTGCCCTACGTACATCTGGATTTAAATCATTGTAATTAGCGAACTTTGTCATATCTTTCAATTCCTTAGCAGATTTTCTTTCCACGAATTTCTTCAACTTATCTGAGCCCATCGAGTTTAAATTGTTTATTGCACTTGGCTCAAAATGAGTTTGTCCGTTCTGCTGGTATGCATACTGATACTTCTTTTTTTTAGCCAAATCATAACTGGAAGCTTTCTCAATACTCCCTGCCTTAGATTTAGCAGATTCTGCTTCTGTAGCCCATCGCATTGTTCCACCGCTAACTTTGGTAGGGCTCGCAAAAGTAGAATTACCATTTTGATTGGCCACATGGGCAACTTCTGAGGCAATTTGGAATTTAACTTGCGGAATCATACCTTTAAGGTGTTTTTCCATAAAAGCTTGATAAGACTTTAGGTTATTCTCATAACCCTTAGCGTTGAGCAGCTTGTCAAAATTACCCTCTTTAGCTAATTTTTTACTAATCGCAGTAGCGAGAGGCATATTATTTTTCTTCATAGCGCCATCAAACATTTCAATCAGTTCATCGGCATCATCAATATCTTCCAACTTCTTATTCTCATCTCTCTCTGCAGATAGACGACCTTCACGGTCAGCCAAAGATGGGGGCAAAAATCGTTTAGTTGCTGCCTCTTGAATCTCTGCGCCTTTAGCTTGCAAGTCTGAGCGCTTTTCATCGGTCATCACTTCGCGAACTACAGCATGAGCTCCCCCATAGCCATAATCTTTTCTACGACGATCATCTTCTTTAATACCGCTATCTAGGCGATTCTCTTCATCTTTAGCGTCTTTCAGTTTATTCTCAAGCTCAACCTTAAATTCCTCAGGTTTGAACACCGCCTTCATTGAAAAATCTCCATTTTGGGATTTTAGATCTTCCTCTAGCTTATCGAAATTAACATGACCATCAATACTCAACTGGTCATTAATTCCTATCTTAACAGCTTCTAGATTAGATTTCTTTTTATTTAAATCAACTAATCCATTTTGGGCTGAGTCAATTCCGTCACCATCATTATTAGCGATAGCATCGTCACGCTCTTGAATAAGACGAGCTTCTTCTGCACTTAAAACAGCAAGTTCTTTATCAATACCCTTAACTAAGCCGTCCCCTTTTTCTTTATCAAACTGACGCTCGCCAAATAAAGCTTGTTGCGCTTCTACTCCTGCTGTTTCTGATTTAGCTGTAGCCAAACTTTTTTCTGCCTCATCTCGCTCTTTGTCAGTCAAGATTTGAGCTTCATCGTTTAATCTTCCACCCTCTGCATACATTCGTTTTGGACCCCTACCAACAGCTGTAGTAGCTGCATACTTAAGAGCCTGGACTTTGTTTGTCATAATCTTATATGACTGGTCATCAATAGTTTTCAAACGTTTATCAGAACGTTTTTTACGATCTTCACCTGGCCTATCCCAAGCTCCTTTCTTAAGGTTTTTAGCAGCTTCCATAGGCTTGAAGAGGGCTTGAGTAATATTTTCTGCGCGGCTACCAAATAGTTTACCCATACCAGTAGAAGCTTGGTCACCAACAAAATCTTTTGCGCCTGGCAAGATCGCTTTTGCGGCACCAGTAGTAACGGCGTCGAAACCTTTCTTGGCATATTTAACGATTGATTTAGCGCCAGCTGTTCCTGAACCCATGGCAAACTTCATGCCTGCATAAATAAATATCAAAACAATGAAGTGGGTAAGAATGGTCAAAGAACCTACGACTATGTCTGCGCTCAAGGAACCATCGCTGAACACGAACAAACCTTTGTCTCCTCCGCTAGAAAACACGGTCGCCATTAACGCCGCAATGTTCAAGAAGAACACCAACACAGGAGTCATGATTGCGTACTTGATGAACTCATCCCACCACTGTTTGGCGTATTTCTGCGTTTCATCCATTACAAAACCAACATA
>CAZLNP010000001.1:0-216756 GCA_964561085.1 uncultured Candidatus Saccharibacteria bacterium | reverse complement strand
CCGACATTGTTAGAAAATTATTCGATAGTGAAAATAGTCCAGTTGATAGTTATTTAATTATGCAAAAAGAGGCAGCCGAAAAATATGGTGGGTTCAAATCAGAAACACTTTTTTCTATTCTGCATAAACCTTGGTTTGTATTTAGTAAAGTTTATGAATTTCAGAAAAATGATTTTTCTCCTCGCCCTGCCGTAGATACGGTTTTGTTGCGGATAGAAAAACTGGAGCGACCGCTTGTTGAAAATCGAAATGCGGAAGCATTTCGGGATTTCGTAGCATTCGGTTTTTCCAGTATGAAAGTAAATTTGAAAAAGGGCTATACAAATGTTTTCGGTCATGTGCAATTCTTACGCTTGGCTACCGACCATGGATTTGACGCTTCGGCAAAACCTACAGACCTAACTTTTGAACAATGGCTGGGAATTTTTCACTACTTTCTAGATAACGTTGAAAAATTCCGCCAAATAAAAACAAAAGGTGCGTACGAAAAATTGTTGGCACAGCAAAAATCTTTGCAAAAAATTCATCGAACTCGGACAGCAAGAAATTGGAGAGGGAGCAAATAGATAAAGTCGCGCGCATGGGAGGGTGGGGCAAGCGACTTTCCAAATCTTATTTTTTAGTATATTTTACCTGTAGCCGCCGAAAATTTTCCGAAAAAGCGAATTGGGAATCCCGCCCGCATTCCTCCCCAGACCCCTCCTGCGGGCGGGAAATCAGCCGAGGCAAAGCGAAAAATCCTTTCCCCCAGAAAAAAAGATTTTCGCTTTGCCGAGTCCGTATTGAAGCCCCACGCACTGCCCGAATACTTGGAGGGCAGAACCCCGAAAGAAAAACACCCTTTCCTTTTTCAAAAGAAATTTCACCCCCGCCAAATCAGAAATGCAAGGAGTGTTTTTTCTTTCGGGGTTGCTGGCGTACTCGCCAGTGCGTGGGGCTTTCTCCGAGCGTACGCTTTAGTTTCGCTTCACCACGCACGCGGAGCGTGCGAAGTCATTACCTCACTTTGTTTTGGAAATAGGTGCGAGTTTGGTACAATAGAGACACCAAGAAAACACAGCTTCATTGCTGTGTTTTTTGTTTTAAATAAAACGAATTATGTTTATCATCTTGAACGTATATATTAGTTAGGGTTAATATATAAATATGGAAAACAATACAAACGAACCAAATCAAACAAATAAGGTTGATGCTAATAGTGACCAACCTGTAAACTTAGAAACACAAAAGATTATTAGAGTCAGTGCTGTGACTGCTTTAATCACTGCAGTTATAGTGAGCGCTCTTTTTGTAAATGTTTCTAAACGTAATCCGGACTTTTTATCAGGATCCGGAAATAATAGAGAAGCCATTGTTAAAACCGTTTCTGAATCTGAGAACGCTGTAGTAGATGCAGTGAAAGCTGCAAACCCTGCTGTCGTAGCCATCACTATTTCTAAGAACGTGCCGACTTACGAACGCTACATTCAAAATGTTCCTGGATTCTTTGGAGGATTCCAAGTTCCCCAAGTTCGTCAGAATGGAACCGAGCTACAAGAAGTAGGGGGTGGATCTGGATTCTTAGTTTCATCTGACGGATACATTGTGACTAACAAACATGTTGTCGATGATACCGAAGCCCAGTATACAGTATTCACTAACGATGGTGAAAAGTATGATGCTAAAGTAATTGCTCGCGATCCAGCTTTAGACTTAGCAGTAATTAAAATTGAAGGCTCTGGATTCCCTAGTTTAAGTTTTGGGGATTCTGACCAAGTCCAACTTGGGCAAACAACAATTGCAATTGGGAACGCTCTCAGCGAATTCCGCAACACAGTCTCCACTGGGATAGTTTCAGGTCTCGCACGTTCCATTACAGCAAGCGATGGGATGGGCGGTAGGGAAAGCTTAGATCAACTTATCCAAACTGATGCGAGCATTAACTCAGGAAATTCTGGTGGACCTTTGCTAAACCTTTCAGGTGAAGTAATCGGTGTGAACGTTGCTGTGGCAAATGATGCAAACGGAATTGGATTCGCATTAAGCGCAAACAGCGTAAAAAATGTTGTCGAGTCGGTAAAGAAAACAGGGAAAATTATTCGTCCTTATTTAGGTGTTCGCTACACACAAGTTACTGAAGCACTCAAAAAACAAAACAATCTATCAGTTGATTATGGAGTACTAGTCGTGCCAGGGGAGACCGCAAATGATCTCGCTGTCATTCCAGGTTCACCAGCGGACAAAGCGGGGATTCAGGCAAATGACATTATCCTAGAAATTGACGGCAAGCGAGTTGATGAATCCACTAGTCTGCAAAGTATAATTTCAAAGAAAAATATCGGCGATAGGATTACATTAAAAATGCTCAGCAATGGTGATGAGAAAACAGTCACTGCTACACTTGAAGAGATGAAGTAATTCCTAATTAACCACAATAAAAAAAACACCTCGCGTGAGGTGTTTTTTTATTATCGATATTATTCAGCTTTGTCAGCTTCTGGAGCAGAATCTTCCACTGCTTCAGCAACAGCCTCAGCTGGAGCTTCTTCAGTCTTTGCTTCTTCTGCAGGAGCATCAGCTTCGGCCTTTTTAGGAGCTTCAGTTAACTGCTTAATAGAAAGACCTAAACGGTGTTCACCTGGTTCAATAGAGATAACTTTGAACTCAGCTTCCTGACCGATCTTAACTACATCTTCAGCTTGCTTCACTGGTTCATGAGATAGTTCAATCAAGTGTGCCAAACCCTGGATGTCTTTATCTAGTTCAACGAATACACCGAAAGGCATGATCTTAGAAATAGTTCCTTTAACAACTTGGCCGATTTGGTATTTCTTTACAGCTTCAGCCCAAGGATCATTTTGTAATTGCTTGATAGACAAAGACACACGGCCTTTTTCGATAGCAATAATCTTAGCCTTAACTACATCACCAACCTTGAATAAGTCTTTTGGATTCTCGATACGCTGCCATGCAAGTTCAGAGATGTGAACCAAACCTTCTAACTCACCAAACTTAACGAATACACCGAAGTCTACAACACCAGTGATGTTTCCAGTGACTACATCGCTAATCTTAAGTTCAGACATCTTGCTGTGCATTTCTTCTTCGTGTACAGCTTTTTCAGATACGATCAATTTTTCTTCGTTCATATCTGCAGTGATAACTTGAACGTTGAAGTTAGTACCAACGTAGCTGTTCAAGATAGAAAGAATTTTATTCTTATCACCATCTTCAACGCGAGGGTAGTGTTCAAGAGAAAGTTGAGATACTGGCAAGAAACCAGTTACGTTGTTCAACTCGATCATCAAACCACCTTTGTTTGCTGCCAAAATTTTGGTAGAAACAATTTCTTTGCTTTCCATGAAGTCGCGAAGTTTTTGCCAAACACGTTCTTGGCCAGCAACACGCAAAGAAAGTTCTGCATTACCTTCACGGTTTTCTGTTTCAACGACGGAAGCAGTAATTTTATCGCCAGGCTTTAGAGAGTTTAGGGTTGCTTGGTCATCGTATAGTTCACGACCACGGACAACACCAACACCGTATCCTGCCAAGTCGATGTAAACTTCGTTCTTGCTCACAGAGATCATTGTGCCTTCAACCATGTCGCCAGGTTTTAACACGCGAATTTCTGCACCGCTTTCAAGCAAGTCATTCATGCTTTGAGCGTTTGCATCGCCAGTTACTGCGTGACTAACAATTTCTTGTTCGACTACGTCAGTAGCTACATTATTTTCGTCTGCCATTTAATTAATTCTTTCCTAATATATGCCGTTTGGCCCCGAAGGGCATAATAAAACAACGCCTAGACGTTGTGTAAAAATCTAAAAACGAGTATTCATATATTAATTATTAAACACGCCCGTTACTTAGACTTACTGGGGGTTAAAATTTAGTCTTCGGCCACTGCACCAACAACTTGTTGATAGAGTGAGCCAGGGGGCGCGTACGCCAGTAAGTAGGGGAATTATACCTATTTATTGGGGATTTGTAAAGCCTGGATTAGGGAAAGAAAGAGGCTGTAATTGAACATGATGTTCAATTACAGCCTCGGTTTTGCTGGATTACAGCAATTTTTCGCCGCAATGTCCGCAATGGTTGCGTATCTCTAACATAATCTCCTTATGAGTCGTGTTTGAAATTCGGCTAATTCTTCGCTTCTGCATCTCGTGACCTGGTTCACAGTCGTAACCGAGAGGAGCATCTACGTCAGACCTAAAGTCTTCGTTTTCAAGTCCGCAAGCCTGGCAATACATGAACCCCATCGAACCTCTTAAACCACATTTAGCACAAGGGGTGGATTCAAAAAAGTGATCATCGACGCTTTTTTGAAAAGATTCAAGATCATCATCATCAAAGAAGTCATCAATAAAAGGCCTAGCGTCTTCATCATCGTGGATATATCCCATCTTTCCTCCATGAAACACTGCTTTTAGGCGGCAGCTGCCCTGAATACTTAACTTTACTACAATACCATATTTTGGGGATTCTGTCAATGGAGTTAGACAAAAATGTAGTTGTGAATAATTGTTTTAGACCCCCAAAAATGCTATAATTTCCTTATGCAAATCCACTATTTCGGGCTTTCGAGCTTCAAAATTACGACCAAAGAAGCTGTTGTAATTACAGACCCATTTGATAAAGAATCTGGACTTTTACCACCTCGCGGGGCGGCAGATATCATCATTCTTTCTGAAAAACTAAATAAACTATACTCTTCTACTTCTGGATTCGCCGGGGAACCTTTCTTAATTAATGACCCAGGCGATTACGATCTAAAAGGAGTGACAGTCACCGGCATTCCACTTAAGCAAGGCGGGGATGAAACCAAAGACGGCAAACCTCGCTACGTCACTGCAGTCTTAATAGAAGCAGAAGATATGCGAATTCTAAACCTCACTCACATTCGCGAATTTACAATGAAGAGCGATGATTTAGAGTCACTTGGAGAAATCGATATCTTAATTCTTCCAGTCGGTGGCAACAGCGTTATGACGGCAAAGGACGCTTCCAAGATTGCGCATGAGATTGAACCAAAGATTGTAATCCCATCTCACTACGCAACAGATGGCTTAGCTCTTCCATACGAAAAAGTTGATGGCTTCATCAAAGAAATGGGTGGCAAGTCAGAGAACATGGAAAAACTTTTGATCAAGAAAAAAGATTTACCAATGGATCAAATGAAAATTATTACTCTCGACGCTCTACGTTAAAAATATCCGCAAGGCATAAACAAAAAACATGAAGAAAATTATTGAAAACATTCGCAACAAACCGAGCCATCATATAGATAGAATTGTTTGGATATGCGCGGCGATCGCTGCAGCCCTCCTCCTAGGTACTTGGTTAATCATTGGCAACGGTCATAAAAACAATGCGAATCAAAGTTTCTTCCAAACGTTTAATGAAGGAGTGGAAGATGGGAAGAATGTAATTCCTACAGAAATTGAATCAAATTTAAACACTCAACCTTAGTACCAGAAAAATCACTTAACCTACCACTATGCCAAAAGATGCAAAAGAAGAACTCAGTCAGAATATTGGAAAAATAAATCAGCGCTTCTTAGCTGATGAAATGCAAGAATCGTTCTTGGATTACGCGATGACAGTTATTGTTGGTCGCGCTCTTCCAGATGTTCGTGATGGTTTAAAACCTGTTCACCGTCGCATCCTTTACGCGATGCAAACTCTTGGCCTTCGTCACTCAGGGAAAACTCGTAAGTCAGCAACGGTTGTCGGTGAAGTTCTAGGTAAATATCATCCTCATGGCGATGTCGCTGTTTATGATTCTATGGTTCACATGGCTCAGGAATTTGCTATGCGCTATCCATTAATTATTGGTCAGGGAAACTTTGGTTCTATGGATGGTGATGGCGCTGCTGCTATGCGTTACACAGAAGCGAAGATGTCCGCTCTAGCAGGGGAATTACTTGAAGATTTAGATAAAGACACCGTAGACTTCCGCGATAACTACGATGCGACAGAGAAAGAACCAAGCGTACTTCCTGCTAAATTACCTCAGCTTTTACTAAACGGTAGCTTGGGAATCGCAGTTGGAATGGCAACTAACATTCCTCCGCACAACCTGACTGAAATTGTTAATGCCATCATAGCCATAATCGAAAATCCAGATGTAAGCATGGACGAATTGTCCGACATAGTTACTGGACCAGATTTCCCAACCGGTGGAATTATTTATGATCGCGCTGCAATTAAAGCTGCTTACTCAACAGGCAAAGGCAGCATCATTATGCGTGGTCGCACCGAGATTGAAGAAACTAAAACTGGTGCGAGCAGAATTTTAATTACTGAAATTCCTTATCAGGTTAACAAAGCGACTATGTTACAAAGAATTGCTGACTTAGTGCGCGACAAAAAACTGGAAGGTATTAAAGACGTCCGTGATGAAAGCGATAAAGACGGTGTGCGCGTGGTAGTAGATTTAAAGAAGGAAGCGCTTCCAAATAAAATCTTAAACCAACTATTTTCTTACACTCAACTACAAGAAACTTTCCACATGAATACTTTGGCTTTGGAAGAAGGGATCCAGCCACAGATCATGAACTTGAAGACGATTCTAGAAAACTACCTAAAACACAGACAAACAGTTGTTCGCCGTCGTACCGCATTTGAATTACAACGTGCAAAAGATCGTGCTCATATTTTAGAAGGTTTGAAAACAGCGCTTGATCATATTGATGAAGTTATCAAAATTATTCGCGGCAGTGCAGATCGTCATGAAGCACAAGATAAGTTAATCAAGAAATTCAAACTTACAGAAATTCAAACTAACGCCATTCTTGATATGCGCTTGCAAACTCTTGCTGGTTTGGAACGAAAGAAGATTGAAGATGAACTTGCTGAAAAACTTAAATTGATTGCTGAGCTTGAAGGCATTCTAAGTTCTGTAAAAAAGATTCTTGCAATTATTAAAGGTGAGGTTACAGATATCCGCGACAAGTTCGGCGATGAACGCCGCACACAAATTGTCCCTCAAGGAATTGGCCAGTTTAACGCTGAGGACTTAATTCCAGAGAACAGTGTAATTATTTCTATTACAAAGTCTGGCTACATTAAACGCCAATCTCCAGATACTTACCGCTCACAAGTTCGTGGTGGTCGGGGAGTAATAGGTCAAAGCTTGAAAGAAGAAGATATTATCGAGTCTGTTCTTTCTGCTAGCACTCACGACGACATGATGTTCTTCACCAACAAAGGCCGCGTATTTGTTACTAAAGCTTATGACTTGCCTGATAGCTCAAGAACAAGCAAAGGCCAAGCTCTAGTAAACTTCTTACAACTTGGCAACAGTGAATTTGCTACTGCTGTACTAGCACTTCCAAAGAAGAGTGAATCCAAGTATTTAGTAATGTCTACTCGCAGTGGTCTAGTGAAGAAAGTTGCGATAGAAGAATTTGCTAAAGTTCGCAAATCTGGAATGATTGCTATTGGCCTTAAGGGTGATGATGAACTACGCTGGGTTGAGCCAAGCTCAGGCAACGACGAAGTCATGCTTTCTACTGAAGACGGCCAAGCAATCCGCTTTAAAGAAACTGATGTTCGCGCAATGGGCCGAAGCGCAGCTGGCGTGTCAGGAATCCGCTTGCGCAAGGAAGACCATGTAATTTCCATGGATGTTATAACTAAGAGCATGGAAGACCAAGCCCGCGACGTTCTAGTGGTTACTGAACATGGCCTAGGCAAGAAAACCCCAGTAAAGGATTACAAGATTCAAAAGCGTGGCGGTAGTGGAATCAAGACAGTGAAGATTACTCCAAAGACAGGTAAGATTGTTTCCATGAGTATTATTTCTCCTGAAGAAGCTGACACGAAAGACTTGCTGATTATTTCTAAGCAAGGACAAACAATTAAAACTCCAATAAAAACTATTTCTACTTTAGGACGTGCTACTCAAGGCGTTAAAGTAATGAGACTCGCAGATGGTGATACAGTTGCCAGTGCGACTGTAGTGTAGAAAGATAAAATAAAAAGCGTGCCGATACGAATGGCGCGCTTTTTTGTTCCTCAACAATGTTGCAAGATGATCCACCTAAATTCCTGTGAATCCCCAACCACACGGCTCGGGGGCGACTTAATTGTCACAACTGAATTGAAGTCATCAAACACTCTTCTAATCCCTCTTAAGTTTTTAGCAAAAGGAGTGAAAGGGTCTTCAATAACTCCAACCTCCGGACCAGCAGCATGAATGACTGTATTATTGCCAGTATAAATCCCAGTATGTCCAACCCCATCACTTGGATCATCCCAATAATAGTTAAAGCGTCCACTTGTAAAAACAAGGTCGCCAGGTCGTAGATCTTCTTCGCCAACAACTATTTTCAGACGATCACGCTGATCAATAGAATAACGAGGGAGCTTTACACCTTTTTGGAAATACAACCAATTGGTGAACGTTGAGCAGTCAACAACTCCAGGAGCCATATCGATTGTAGCCCCTCTCTTGTATTGCGAAAGGTCTATGCAACCATACGCAAGGGCTATAATATCTACGTCTTGCGTTTCAAAACCTAGATTGAATAAAATCTCCAATGCTTGCTCGTCGCTGATAGGCAGTTGGAGTTCTTTGAAATTCACGGCACAAAGATTACCGACAGCTTCGTAAATCATCCTCTCTTTCCTCCTGAATTGGTGTAGCGATAATTATGTCTTATAAAGGGCTTTTAGTCAAGGCAAACAGTTATTGCCTTAGCTGTCTAAAATGCCTATAATACCTAGGTAATTGAATAAATATGCGCGCGTAGCTCAGCTGGTTAGAGCACAAAGCTTATACCTTTGCGGTCCATGGTTCGAATCCATGCGCGCGCACCAGAAAATATGGACGAAGAAATGGCCAGAGAAATAGATAAAGAAAAGCAGCAAGAAATCTTTGAAGATAAGTATGAATCCAAGTTAGGGATTACGTACGGAGACTGGATGGAATCTTCTCCTCAAACTGAAACTGAAGCCTACGCTTTTTGCCAAACCCTAGATGAAGAATTAAAAGCTACATACGATGAATGGTTTAACGCAACTGGGGATGAAAGAGAAGAGCTTTCTGATTACCGCGACAAGTTGAAACTCGAATACGATATCATCGAAGAACTATTTGGTCTAGAATTGAAAGATCGCTAGTCGAAACTTTTACATAAACTCATGTTATACATTGTTCCAACACCATTAGGAAATTTAGGAGATATTACAGCACGCGCGCAGGAGCAACTGAGCTCGTGCGATTTTATTATTGCTGAGAACCCTCTTACTACTGGAAAATTAATAAAACTTCTTGGTCTACCCAAAAAACCAATTGTGCAATTTGCCGATCATAATGAAAGATTAGTTACAGAAAAGTATATCGCGCGCCTTTCAACAGAAACTGCTTGCTTAGTAAGCGATGCCGGTACTCCAGGAATTTCTGATCCCGGTTTCCGTTTGGTCCGCGCGGCACGTGAGTCTAACATTGAAGTAGTTGCACTACCTGGAGCGAATGCAGCGACCACAGCTTTATCTGCATCAGGACTACCTACCGACAGATACATGTTCGCAGGATTCTTTGCAAAGACTGAACATAAAGTTGTCGAGCTTATTAATCAAGCCAAGGTCGCAGAGGCAACGTTAATAACTTACGAGTCCCCACAACGCATCGTTAAAACTTTACAATATATAGAGAAGAATTTCCCCGAGGTAAATTGTGTCGTGGCCCGTGAGCTAACAAAGATGCATGAAGAATACATTGCGGGCACACCAACAGAGATTCTTGAGAAACTAAAAACCAAGCAAAGTATAAAAGGGGAGATCACCTTTTTACTATCATTTAAGAAATAATTAGAGTTAATATATAGAGTAAATGTCTGGACATTCAAAATGGTCAACAATTAAACGTCAAAAAGGGGCTGCTGATGCTAAGAAAGGCGCTATTTTTGGCAAGCTTTCCAAGAAAATCTCCGTAGCCGTCAAAGAAGGCAATAGCGGTGATCCTGCTTTAAACTTCCGCCTTCGCCTAGAAATTGATAAAGCCCGCGCTCTTTCGATGCCGAACGACAACATAGAACGCGCTATTAAGAAGGGATTGGGCCAAGATGGTAGCGCAGCCCTCGAAGAGGCTGTTTACGAAGGATATGGGCCTGGGGGATCAGCTTTCCTAATTGAGGCCATAACTGACAGTAAAAACCGCACTGTGCAAAATATCAAGACTGTATTTATGCGCAATAACGGCAATCTTGGAGCTCAAGGTAGCGTAGCTTGGCAGTTTAAGAAAAATGAGGAGACAGGCGAGCTGGAAAGCACCATGCCTTTAGAGCTAAGCGATGAAGATTTAGAGAAAGCTGAGAAATTATACAGCGCTCTTGAAGATGACGACGACGTAACTGCAGTGTTTACAAATATTAGCTAGAAACAAAATGATTTATTTAGGAATTGACCCGGGAACCGCCACTACAGGTTTTGGAATTATTCGGAAAATTACTGGTGGGTCAAAAAACAAGAGTCATCAGGAATATGAAATTTTAGAATTTGGAGTCATTAGCACAAGTAAGGATGATTCTGATTCTCAGCGATTACAAATTCTTTTTGAAGATCTAAGCGCGGTTATAAAAAAACATAAACCAGATTGTGCAGGAATTGAAAAACTTTTCTTCCAAAATAATCAGCGGACTGTAATGACCGTCTCTCAAGCAAGAGGTGTTGCGCTCCTAGCGCTCAATCAAGCCAAGCTACCCATTTATGAATTCACACCTTTGCAAGTAAAAAGTACTTTGTGTGGTTACGGGAAAGCTGACAAAAAACAAGTTCAGCGAATGGTACAACAAACTTTCAAATTAAAAAGTATTCCTAAGCCGGATGACGCAGCAGATGCATTAGCAATCGCACTTTGCGCCGCAGTGTGGAAGAAGTAGTAGTAAAATTTTCACGCTCTTCAAAAAATTTTCATTTTCTTTTGCAAATGATTCTAAAAATCTTTTTTTCTGGGGCTGGACAAACTCTTCATCGCGTGCTAAGATTGTTACATAGTTCAGCAATTAGCTGATTATATTTATCACTAATGTCTCTGCCTTGCGCAAGCTCGGTACAGATGGGGAACACAAACATGTTCTTAGACGAAAACGACGACACAACAGTTGCTTCTGACGATACAACTGAAACAACAACAGAACCTACTGAAGGTGCTGAAGTTGAAGCTCCAGCTGAAACTGAAGTAGCTGCTGAATAAAATAAATCCCTCAATTCGTTGAGGGTTTTATTTTATACGTATATAGTTTTACGCTCCGACTAACTAAACTATCCTAATAAACTTTCGTTTCCCAACCTGCAATGTCAGGTTGTTTTTTTTGCCTATTTCTACAGGCTTTTCTGTTGCTTTCTCTTGGTTAATCTTAACACCACCTTGTTCAATTAATCGGCGGGCTTCGCTCTTACTCGCTACCATCTTTGCTTGCATTAATAGATCAGCAAGTGAGTAAGTACCAACTTTAACTTTAATTTCTGGAATATCAGTTGGTAATTCTTTTTTACTAAATTGTGATACAAAGTTTTCTTGTGCTTTACGCGCTTCATCAGCACCATGATACTGTTCAACAATTGCGTGCGCTAAAATTAATTTCTGATCACGTGGATTGCTGTAGCTCTTTTTCATTTCTTCCATGTGTTGCCATAAAGTATTTGTGGCAAGAGTAAAATAGCGGTCCATCAACTTATCATCAATAGACATAACTTTTCCAAACATTAAATTTGGTTCATCATTTAAGTTAATTGTATTTCCCCAAGAAGATGACATCTTGCGTCCATCAGTTCCTTCAAGCAACTCCATCATCAAAACATCTTGAGGTTCTTGACCATAAACTTGTTGGATGGTGCGACCTGCTAACAAATTAAATCGTTGATCTGTTCCACCAAGTTCTACATCGGCTTTTACTTCTACGCTATCGTAGCCTTGCATAAGAGGGTAGAGAAGTTCGCGAACACTAACTCGTTTCCCGGCCTTCAAGCGCTTAGCAATATTATCGCGTGAAGAAAATTCATGTAGACCAAACATGTTTGCCAAGTGTCCAATTTCTGCAAATCCCAATTTCTTTAACCAAGTAGAGTTGTAATGGAATTCAGTTTTATCTTTATCTAAAATTTTGTAGGCCTGATCCAAATATGTTTTAACATTCTTAGAGATTTCTTCTTCTGTTAGCATTGGGCGCTCAGCATCTTTGTCTGAAGTGTCGCCAATCTGACCAGTGAAGTCACCAATAATAAATACCACCTGATGACCTAAATCCTGGAAAGCACGAAGCTTCCATAAAACCACTGCGCGACCAATATGGATGTTAGGGCTGGTTGGGTCGATACCAAGTTTTACACGAAGCTTTTTCTTTCCAGATAACTTCTTCTCCAAACTTTTGCTATGAATAATCTCTTCCACACCTCGTTGTAAGATACTGCGGATTTTTTCGTCTTTTGTCATACGTTTAAACTTATTTTAAGATAGTTTTCAGGTACTTTTGATAGGTTACTAATGTGTATTTCGACCGTATAAATATAGTAAGAGTATACCATATTTCCATTAATGCTATAAAATCAGTATAATAAATATATGAAAATTTATAACTATCAAAATCAACCAAAAAAATCTGCAAGTGCAGATTCAGGTTCTAAGACTGCTACCAAAAGTAGTGGCCCTAGAACGAAGTTCTCTTTTAAAAATTGGCGCGGCTGGCTTGCCGACCTACCCTGGAATAGGATTGGCACTTGGACCTTCCGCATCGCCGCTGCGGGAGTATTGTTCATAGCCTTTCTTTTTATTTATTATAGTCGTTCTTTGCCGGATCCGAACCGTCTATTGGGTAGAAACGTCCCTGAAAGCACTAAAATCTATGCCAAAGATGAAACCCTACTTTATGAAGTGCATGGGGAATTTAAACGAACACTGGTTAACCTTGACCAAATCAACCAAAATCTGAAGAACGCCACAATCGTAGCGGAAGATAGAAATTTCTATAACCATGCTGGGATTTCTATTACTGGACTGGCGCGTTCGATTGTTATCGACATTATATATAGAGAGAAGCGCCAAGGTGGTTCTACTATTACTCAACAGTTCGTTAAGAACGCAATGCTAACGAACGACAAATCTTTCATTCGTAAAGCCAAGGAAATAATTTTATCAATTGAACTAGAGGCTCGCTTCAGCAAAGATGAAATCTTCAAGATGTACTTGAACGAAATTCCTTACGGTCGTAACGCATACGGGATTGAAGCTGCTGCTCAAACATACTTTAACAAGCGCGCCGCTGATTTAAGTATTGCTGAAAGTGCTTACTTGGCTGCTTTACCTCAAGCGCCTTCCTATTACAACCCAAGCGGTCCAAACTTTGATGCACTCCAAGCAAGACAACAGTACATCTTAGAGCAAATGAAAGAGTTGAAGTATATTACCGAAGATCAACTCAATGAAGCTAAAAATGAAAAGGTTGTATTTGAAACAATTAAAAACTCAATCGTTGCTCCTCACTTTGTTCAGTATGTAGAAGCGTACTTAACAGAAAAGTTTGGTGAACAATCTTTGCAAGAAGGGGGAATGAAAGTTTACACAACCCTAGATCCTAAGCTACAAGAAATTGCTGAAAAAGCTGTTGCTGATGGTGCTGCCAAAAATGCTTCTTCAGGGGGCTACAACGCAGCTCTAGTAGCGATTGACCCTAAAACCGGGCAAATCCTTGCTATGGTTGGAAGTAAAGATTATTTTGGCGAAAACTTCCCGAAAGACTGTAACCCAAAAACTTGTCTATTCTCTCCAAACGTAAATATCGCCACTACACTTCAACAGCCAGGATCAAGTTTTAAACCTTACGCATACGTAACAGCTTTTGGAAAAGACTTTAAATACTCTCCAGCAAGCATGTTAGTAGATGTTAAAACTGACTTCGGTGGTGGATACTCTCCAAATAACTTCAACCTAGCATCAAATGGTCCAGTTTCTATGCGCAAAGCATTAGCAGGTAGTTTGAACATTGCTGCAGTAAAAGCCATTGCACTTGTAGGTCCTGAAAAAGTGATTGAGACTGCGCGTAGCTTAGGTATTAATTCTGAATTCAAAGATTGTGGTCTTTCACTAGTATTAGGTGGTTGCGATATTACATTGTTAGACCACACAGCTGCCTATGCTGCTCTAGCGAACAAAGGTAATAAGAGTGAGAAGACTGCCATCTTAAAAATTGTTTCTCAAGAAGGTGATATTTTAGAAGAGTACAAAGAAAAGCGCGAGCAAGTACTTGATGAACAAGCCGTGTATTCTTTAACTCACATAATGTCCGATAACAGCGCGCGTTCTTATGTGTTCGGTTCTAACTCACCATTACAATTAGGCAACCGTCCCGTGGCTGCTAAGACTGGTACCACTCAAGATTTCCGTGACGGCTGGACAATGGGCTTCACACCATCACTTGCTGCTGGAGTATGGACTGGAAATAACAACAACACTCCAATGAAGAGAGATGCGGTGGTTATGGCAGGGCCAATTTGGAATCAGTTCATGAAAGCCGCTTTGGCTGATACTCCAATCGAACAATTTGAACGTCCATCCGGAATTAAAGAAGTTGCTGTGGATGCAGTTTCAGGTAAACTTCCTACTCAATACACCCCACAAACTCGCACAGAAATATTTGCCGACTATGCGGTGCCGAAGGACTATGATGATGTTCATATCGCAGCTCCAGATGGTTGGGTCTCACCAACTATGCAAGATCCAAATAATCCTAACGCAACAGTTTCAGGTTTACCCGCAGGAGTCTGTAGAACTCTTCATAGCGAGAGACGTGATACCCCAAGTTGGGAAAACCCTGTAATTGCTTATGGTCGCGCTAATGGATATTGCTACCCTGGAGAACAGCAACAATCAACTGAAAAAGTTCAAATTATTTCTCCTGCTGATGACAGCGTTATAACAGATACGCCAGTAACTGTAATGATTAGCGCGGAAGGAGATAATATATCGCGTGTAGAAGTTTCTGTTGATGGAGAATTTGTTGAAAGCACTGATGTATCGCCTTATAGAGTAAGGTTAAACAAAAAGTATAACGACGGCTCCCACACTATTACTGCAAAAGTGATCTACAACGACAACAGCTCAGCAACAGATAGTGTAAATGTTCAGTACGCTTTAGACGGCGGGCTAGAGATGTCCGTCTCAGGAAGTGGAGATAACTTCCCGTTGGATCTTAGCGCTGAAGGGCCAGCTGAATACGATAAAGTGACATTCTACGCTCAATCTGGAGCGAAGGTTATACGGTTAGGAGATGGATCCATTTCAAAGACTGGTAGCAACTACACTTATTCCTACACATGGAATAACCCACCTGACCCAGGTTCATATAGTGTATATGCAAGATCTGAAACAGGGGTAACTAGCGAAAAGGTTCCTGTCACTGTTCCTTAAAACAATAGCTTATTAAAAAACACCTCCCAATTGGGAGGTGTTTTTTTATTTGAAATGTATTTTATATATCTCTAGATCGACATTTTAATGTATCGAGTTGGTTCGACTCCCAAACTTTCTGTAGTCACTTGAGGGAATTGATCTTGAATGTACATGTGCACGAACTTGCGTTCATACTTTGGCATTGCTGGAAGACTAACTGTATTGCCACTGCGCTTCATCTCATCAACTTCAGTTTTTATCATTTGCTTAATGTGGTACTGGCGCTTCTTTTTGTAGTCATCAACATCAACGGAGAAGTAAACACGGCTATCTTCTTCAGACTCGTCACGCTTACTGTTTAGTTGCCTTGCCACCATCGCATGAATAATATGCTCTAGGGAATACAAAGTATTTCCTTGATGACCGATTAACATTTTCGCATCACGGCTGCGAATATTGAATACTAAACCATCAGCTAAACTGTCTTCATACTCAATCTGCGCCTCAATGCCAGCGCGCTGCAACACTTCGCGAATAGTGTTTTGAATATATTCAATTATCTGATGATCTGCCATTTTAAAACCTTTCTTTAAACTTCTTTAGCAGTAATTACAATTTCTTTTGGAACATGCGTGCTATTAAAGTAGTATTGTTGTCCTACTGCGAATAGAGTAGTAACTATCCAATAAAGTGGTAATCCAGCTGGTAGCTTCCAAGCGATGTAAACTGATACCAAAGGTAAGATGTACATTGTCGGGATACTCATTGCTTTCATAGTTGGGTCCATGCCTTCAGTATTTTGACTCTTAGTAATCAACCATGACTGCCAGAACTGAACTAGTCCAGCTAATATAGCGAAGACAATATTTGGAGTTGCTAGGTCTACCAACCCAAACAATGTTGAGTTTAACATCCCTGGATTAGTAACAAACGAATAGAGGCCATCTAAGTTGCCCTTTAGGGCTTTATCGAAAACCTGATACAACGCAATTAAGATCGGAAGTTGAATTAGTAAAGGCAAACAAGATGAGAACGGGTTGATGTTGTGTTCTTTGTATAATTCTGTAATTGCTTTTGTTTGTTCAGCTCTATCGTCTTTATACTTTTCGCGAAGCTGAGCAATTTTTGGCTGAAGCACGCTCATCTCTTTTTGACCCTTCAATGACTTGTGCATGAAAGGAGCAAGAATTAGACGAATCGCAATTGTGATTAGAATAATTACCACCCCAATGTCTTGGCCAGGGATGACGTTGTATAAACCAACTAATAAGTTAAGAATTGGTTCGTAGATAGCTTGTGTGTAGATGTTTATTAAAAAGTTAAGCATAGTATTTGTTTAAGGTCTCCGTATCATTATAGTTTAGTGGCGGGATCTGCGCCAGGCTGGGCGAATGGATTACATCGCAGTATTCGCCATGCGGCTTTTGCGCTGCCCTTTACTACTCCATGGGCATTTAATGCATCAATAGCATATTGGCTACAAGTCGGTTGATAGCGACAATATCCATATGGCCATCTTGCTCTGAAAACTCCATGGTCGGGGGACAAAGTCTTTTGATATATTTTAATAGTGAAAATTAGTATTTTTTTCATCGCTCTATATTTTCTGGGTTTGTTTCAAAGTCTTGCTGGCAATTAGCCCTTTGCGGATCTGCTCGCGTAATTCTGCTGAGGTGATCTTCATTGCGCTAGGCTTAACTAAAATTGCATAGCTACCTGGCTTAAACTTCAATATGTCTGGTCTAATAGTTTCTCTAATAACTCTCTTCAAACGGTTGCGATCTACTGCTTTTTTAGAAACTTTAACAGATACGACCACAGTTACTTTAGCCGGCTCTGTCCCTGGCAATGTTTTTAATACGAAGTATGGATTAAAAAAACCCCGCCCTCGGGCTGTTGTCTTTTTAACTTCAGCTGACTTCGAGAGGCGGTGTTTTTGGGAAAGCATATAAATCGATGGTTTAAACAGTTAGTTTAGCGCGACCTTTCAATCTACGTCGGGCAAGTACTGCGCGTCCTGTACGGGTTAGCATTCTTTGCATGAATCCATGGACTCGTTTTCGCTTTTTAACTTTTGGCTGATAAGTACGTTTCATTAATCGGGCGTTAATTAGTCTATTTCTTGTGTAATTATACTGAAGTGGCCGACTAAAGTCAATGATTATGGCAGTTATTTGACAAAAAAATCGCATTTTTCTCAAAAACCCCTTAATTTTTTATAAATTCCCAGCTTAAGCACAATCTATCCACACGTTGTTAACAGCGAAAAAGGAAAGTGGCTTATATAAGCCATGAATATGGCAATTTTGCATGTTGATAACTTCGCTGTTAGAATGAATTATCTGGCAAATTTCTTCCGAAAAACTCAAAGAAACAAAGAAAATAATGACTAATCAACAACTCTGGCAAGCAATCATAGGTGATCTAGAAGTTAGCTTAAGTAAAGCTAATTTTAATACTTGGTTCAAAAACACAGGAATTATCGAAAAAGCTGAGGATTATATAGTAGTTGGAGTGCCTAGCAACTTCACTAGAGACTGGATCTCCGACAAATATCACGCAACAATGCTTAAGGCTCTAAAGTCTATTGCCCCAGAAGTAAAGGTTATTAAGTACTATGTGGGCCATTTTAAGGCAGAAAACGCTACTCAACCTTCATTAATGGACTCTGCAGCAAACACTCCTCCTCAAGAAGAACAGAAGCAACAAGAAAACCTTAATCCTGGCCAAAAAAGCACTGCCCCGGCTAAAACAGGTGGACTTAACCCCCAATACACCTTTGATACATTCGTTGTAGGACAAAATAGCGAACTTGCTTATGCCGCTAGTACCGCAGTGGCCAAAACTCCTGGCTCACAATACAACCCTTTATTCATTTATGGTGGGGTTGGACTAGGTAAAACTCATTTAATGCATGCGGTTGGTAATCAAATTCAGAAATCAGATCCAAACCTAAAGATTTTGTATGTAACTAGTGAAAAGTTTACAAATGACTACGTTGCAGCGCTTGGACAAAAGAGAATGGATAGTTTCAAAGCTCTTTACCGCAATGTGGATATGCTGTTGGTAGATGACATTCAGTTCATTGCTGGTAAAGAACAGACTCAGGAAGTGTTCTTCCATACATTCAATGAGCTAAGAGATAAAGGCAAGCAAATCATCCTTACAGCTGACCGCTTACCTAAAGATATCCCTGCAATTGAACAACGTTTAGTATCGAGGTTCGAATGGGGGATGGTCGCAGACATTAGCGCGCCTAACCTTGAGACTAGAATTGCCATCCTTCAGACTAAACTCGGTAAAAAAGGTGTGGAGGTGTCTAAAGAGATAACAGAATTCATTGCTGAGAACGTTGTAAACAACATTAGAGAATTAGAAGGCGCTCTGAACAAGTTGTTAATTTATCAGCAAATAGAAAATAAACCTCTTACCCTAGATCAAGCCAAGAATATTCTCGCAAGTATTGTTAGTGCTAAGAAGAAAGCAGTGACTCTATCTAAAATCGCTGAATCTGTTGCTAACTTTTACAGTATTACCATGGAAGACCTGCTAAAGCAGTCGAGACGTAAAGAGTATGTAAAACCAAGGCAAACAGCCATGTATTTGGCTCGTAAAGAGCTTGGGAGCTCATTCCCATCCATTGGTGAGTTCTTTGGGGGAAGAGATCATACAACTGTTATGCATGGTGTAGAAAAAGTTGAGAAAGCCGTAACCGCAAACGATGGAATAAAGCAGGAAATGGAATTGATCTTAGAAAAGATATACAACTAACTTACTAAAAAACCGTTCATAAGATGTTCACAACTCATGTATAACTTTAGAATAAATTCAGGATAACTTTATACTTGTGCACAGCCGTTATGACTAAACCTACTTTATCAACATTTTAGAAAAATTTTATCCAGACTTTATCTGCCTAGAAACGATGACTTACTAACACCCAAAAATAAATTAAACCATGTTAGTTAAAACCGAAACTGATTAGAAGTTAGTACTTATCCCGTAATCCCCAGCCCTTATTACTATGTATTATCTTTCTTTAAAGAATAAATAAATACAATAATGAAAATCATCTGTACACAAGAAAATTTAAGAAATGGACTTCAACAAGTTTCAAGAATTGTTGGATCAAGTCAGACATTACCGATCTTAAACAATGTTTTACTTCAGACCGAGAATGGCCAGCTAAAGATTTCCGCGACCAATTTGGAGATGGGGATGAGTACTTCGGTCCGCTGTAAGATTGAGAGTGAAGGTGGGGTTTGTATCGCAGCCAAAGTTTTACTGGATTTGGTAAATAATCTTCCAAATGAAAACATTACTATCGAAGTAGGAGATGCAGAAACTGCCGTAAGTACTGAAAGGTATCAAACAAAGATTAAGCACTTGCCGGTTGAAGATTTTCCTTTAATTCCTGCTGTAGAAGATGGGAGTTTGGTGGCTATTGCTGCTTCTGACCTAAAGGAAGTTCTAGATTCAGTCGCTTTTGCAGCCAGCACCAGTGAAACTCAACCAGAGATATCTGGAATAGCGATGAGGTTTGAGAATTCGAAAATGATCGCAACAGCCACAGATCGATACAGGTTAGGAGAAATGAGTATTCCCGTTCAAACAACAGATGACCGTGCTGTAGTTGTTCCCCACAGGAGCATTTCAGAGCTTTCCCGCATGCTTGCTGGGGTAGAAGGTTCTGTAGGGCTGAATATTAGCCCTACTCAGATGGCTTTAACCGTAAATGATACATATATGGTTACAAGGCTAATAGATGGTCAGTATCCGGAATATTCACAGATTATCCCCACTGAGACCGGAAATGTGATTACTCTACAACATAGCGCACTACTCTCTGCCTTGAAGACTAGTGGGATTTTCTCAAGAGGAGCTGGAAGTGTTACTTTGGGGTTTGACCCAGAAAAGCAGAATATTCAAATTATGTCGGCGTCACAAGGGGTTGGGGAAAGCGTGGTTGATATCCCTTGTCAGATTGTTGGTGAAGCAGGATCAGTGATCCTTAATTACAGATATATGCTCGACTTACTTACAAACACTAGTCCAGAAATAATTGATATTCACATAATTGATGATTCTAGACCTGTAGTGTTCCGGCCGCAAGGAAAAACAAACTATCTTTATTTAATAATGCCAATCAGGCTCTAATTAGGTTCAAATGAAAATAACTAACTTACAAATTAAGAACTTCCGAAACTACCCAGGGTTAGACTTGGCGATTACTAGTGATATGGTTGTTCTATCCGGCCCGAATGCGGTTGGAAAAACAAACTTACTAGAATCGGTGTACTTCGGTTCGCTGTTTAAATCTTTTCGAGATGACGCAGAGTTTATGTTCTTGCAAGGAACTAATCAAGCTGAAGTAAAAATTAATTTAGAACGAAACGGTCAAGAACATTTGATTGAAGTATTTTTAGAAAAGCGTGATAGAATTTTTGCGAACTTTAAAATTGATGGTGTTAAGAAAAAGCGCAAAGAAGCACAAGGGTATTTAAATGTTGTAATCTTTGAGCCTACCGATGTAGATTTGTTCACACAACAACCAGAAGCACGTCGTAAATATTTAAACATGGTGCTTTCTCAAAAAAGTTTTGAATACCTAGATAACATCACACGGTACAAAAAAGTTCTAACTCAGAAGAATCGCTTACTACAAGATATCCGCGCTGGCCGTGCCGGACAAGATGCTTTCGGTACATTACAATCTTGGAACGAACAGTTGGTAGAAATTGGCTCTCAAATTATTTTGGAACGCAAAACATTTATTAATTTTTTGAATCAAAACATTTCTGAAGTGTATGCTGGAATTTCTCAATTCCAAAGAACTATTGAAGTTATTTACGAAACTATCCTAGGAGACACACTAGAAGAAATTCAGGCCGAATTCTCCTCTGCATTAGAACGTTTGGCTAAACGTGAGTCTCAGGCCGGAACTTCGTTAATAGGGCCACACAGAGACGATTTTGACCTAAAGAGCGAAGGTTTATACCTAGTCTCATTCTCTTCCCGAGGCGAACAACGTAGCCAGGTATTAGCTCTTAAGATTCTAGAACTTGAATACTTGTCTAAAGGTGAAGACACCCCAATTTTACTCCTAGATGATGTGCTCTCTGAACTTGATGATACTCGCCGCACATTCTTGTTGAAGTACTTACAAGGTAAATTCCAAACCTTTATTACAACCACTCATCCATTAGAGATGGTAGGACAACATGTGACTTTGAGCCCAAGTGCTCAAGAAGCAGAGAAATAAATATATATTTAAAACAGCGCTCATTGTGAGTGCTGTTTTTTATTTCTCTGTAGAGTTGTCCCAAATTTGTTTGAACCACGACTTCATACTTTTCGCAAAATCTCTAGAAGTTATTACTACTCCTAAGCTCTCTTTATCCGTAGACATTATGGTTACATTGTCTGCATATATAAGAATATTTGAGGGGCTGGTAAATCCATCTGGGGCAAATCTTATTTTTCTCATTAGGCTGGGCGAGCTTCCGTATAAATCATCTTCTAATTCTAAATGCCTTACGCGAACTCCTCTAGTTTGAATCTTTGTTTGGATGCGACGCTTGATCCATCCTCGCAACCATTGTTGACCCAAGGCCGCTTCCATCTTATCTACTTCGCCAGTATAAACAATTTCTTTTATAGGATATGTGAGCATTTCATCATACATCTTACGGACTTCATCCCGGCCTCGAAAAAACTTTACTTGAGTTGCAAAATGCTTGCTGCCATAGAGACGATTTAAATCTGGAAGAGACAAATCAAAAATATTTATTTGTTCATCTAGCTTAACTCGCTTGTTTTTTAATAATGTAGAGATTTTAGAAGGTGCAGTTGGTATATAAATATGACGCGCACCTTTTTTTAGAATGGTAATCAATCCACGATCTCTCAGCTTCTCTAACAAGTAAACAGCTGATGTACGGGGGATACCAGTTTTGCGCGCTATAGGAAGAATATAGCTTTCGCCTAATTCCAAAGACGCTAAGTATAAAGATACCTCTTTGTCTGAAAGCCCTAATTCTTCTAAGTATGTATTTAAGCTATTTTCCATAAACGGCGAAAAAGTTAGTCGTCTAACTTAATTATTATAGCAAAATATGTAATAAAAGTCAATTAAATAAGGTGTTACACAAAATATTACGCCTAAACATATAGACGATTTTTGCAAAGTTAATTATTATGGCCAGTAAACTTAATAATTAACACTATGAATAAGACAAATACAATCGAGCGTTTACAGGTTGGTCGTAAAATAAGCTTTAACGACCGCATTGTGGATTTTGGTGTGATCCATAATCACAAGAAACAGGACTGGACTAAGTTTCTTGAGATTATAGATCCTCGCCCAGGGGAAGTGATTCTCTCTGGCATGGATGGTTATGGGGCTCCTTCCCAAGCTATTTGGGAGACCTCGAATGCTAAGGGCTTTGTCCCTGAAATTTATGCGCTAGACGAAAGTCCTGTGCAAATTGCTCGGGCCAACGCCGACTTCCCACAAATTCCTGCAGACCATAGGGTTACCGCAGATATGAGACGCACACCCTACGACGATGGTATGTTCGATACCGTAGTGATTAAAATGGGTTTGCACGAAGTTCCGAAGCAGGACCAAGTCGACATCCTGCGTGAGGTTAGACGAATATTAAAACCAGGAGGAAAATTCGTAACATGGGACTTGTCTTTCCATGATGCAGAAGTCCAAAAAGTGTTCCAAGACCTCATTCGTAAAAAAGATGAGATCGCAGGATTCGACAGCCTTGTTATTAATCGCTATTTCGCCCGTCAAGACGAAATACTTGAGGCTCTTAACCAAGCTGGGTTTGAAAATACAACTGTGGCCCACGAAGTCGATGCGCGTTTAACAATGCGTGTCCGTGAGTCGGAGTTAGTGTCGAGAGTGCGCTTAGAATTACAAGAGCAAAAGGGAATACTTTCTGCTGAAGATGAATTATCTCTAGCAGTTGTAGGGAAACAGCGATGTACTGAATTAGTTAACTTCGCAAAGCAATACATGGCAACAGTGCCAAGCCATGTAAAAGACCAAATGCATTACGAAGAAACTGAGGATGACATTAAGCTTATTCCTAACAAAGAAATTATTGTGGGTTATAAACCTCAATAATTTGGCAAAAAAGCCGCGTTCTTAATTGAACGCGGTCTCTTTTTATTTATAAGTACTTCTTCAACTTCGGATCTTCTTTTAATTTTGCAGTAAGCTTTTTGAGTTCAGTACTTGAGTCTTTGTCGGCAATGAGGATAGCGTCTTCAGTCACAACTATTACCAACTCCTTAGTGCTAAGTGTTGTTACTAATTGTTTCGGATTGTAGTTATAGACCAAAGTGTTCTTACTATCGTGGTCTAAGTGTAAGCCCTGAACAATATTTTCGTCGCGTTTCTTTGTTTGAGTATCTTTGATAACTTTCCAGCTACCAACATCTATCCAATCAAATTTTGCTTCAATCGTAAGTAGATTATTTTTGATTTTTTCGATGATCCCATCTTCTACTTCGACCTTCGGCATTTTTGGATACCATTGATCAATTGCTTTTTGTTGATTCTTGGTTCCTAAGTGAGGCTTTATCTTCATTAAGATTGTATGGACTTCTGGCAAATGTTGCTCATAAAGCTTTAGGAGAGTATCTGTTTTCCATATGAAGTAACCACTATTCCAAAGATACTTTTTACTAGCTAAGAATTTTTCAGCTTTAGCTTGGTTAGGCTTCTCGGTGAACGAATCAACTTTATATAAAGGAAGTCCGTATTTATTAGAAACCTTAGAACCTTTTTTGATGTAGCCAAAGCCAGTGTGAGCAAAAGTTGGGGGAACACCAATTGTTAAAGTAGCCGTAGGGTTATCGTTTAAGTATTTCTCAGCATTTGCTAATAACTTTTTAAAATACCCAGACTTCTCGTTAATGTTATGGTCGCTCCACATGGTCATGAACATTGAGCTTGGGTCTTGGTGGTTCATAATCAATGCAGCCAAAGCAATTGCAGGGCCGCGGTCACGAAGTGCTGGCTCAAGAGAATAATGAGAGGCAGGGATCCCAGGAAGCTGCTTCTGAATTAAATCTTTGTATTCGCTCAATGTGGCAACGTAAATCTGATTTTTTTCTGTCCATTGCAAGCAGCGTTCATAAGTGTTCTGCAATAGAGTTTTGTTGTCTATTAACTTAAGTAATTGCTTAGGTTTAGATTTACGACTAGCTGGCCAAAGACGGGTGCCAGACCCGCCTGCAAAAATTAAAATATTCATAAAGTGGAGTTAAAAGATTAAGGGTGATCCGAACCAGTTAAGTTTAAGCTTTTGGCTTAGCTTTCTGGCCGTGTTGTTCATACAGTTCTAGAATAACACTTGCTATCTTTGCAGGGTTCGACACGTTTTCAAATTCAAAACGTTCTGTTGCTCCTGCGGTTTGAATAAATACAGTGCCGTAGTCTAGAACGTTTCCAATTAGACCTTTTGTTTGGCTGGTCACATCTTCTATTGTTTCTATGTTTAGCTCGGAAACTTCATGGAACAGAAGCCCTACTTGGTCTATGTCGACAATACGTTCTTCGCTAACAATGTGTAAATTCAAATAGTATAAAACAAAAATAATGAACAACGCCACAAGTAGACCGAGATAGTAAACGTAGCCGAACGCTGTGATAATCCCATCAACTGTTGAAGTGATTTGTAGCAGGTCAGTTTCAAATATCAACAACTTCACAAGATATGGAACTAAAGAAAAGATTCCTACGAGCACCACCTTGGAGAACAACCTAAACCAATGTTCTCTAACAACCAAAACAATTTTTTCATTTGGCTGTTGGCTAGGGAAAAGCTTTTCGTAAGTGATGGGTTGGTTATGCATAATTAAAATAGTTTCTGCAAAGTTACTAAAGCAGTAATTGTGCCTAAAAAGAAAATGGCCCCAAACACCAAACTTACAGCAATTGTGAAAGTTGGTTTGCGGCCGTATCGGATGAATATAAACATTGCTAGTAAGGAGATTAGCGCGAAGAACCCTACTATAACAAAAAATGCTATTGTACTGAGCTGACTAGTTAGATCTTGTCCCATGTGTTTAAAAATTTATATCAATCTTTGTGAGCATAACCAAGATGCTCATAAGCTAATTCTGTTGCCTGGCGTCCCTTAGGAGTTCTAGTAAGAAATCCTGAGCGAATTAAGAAAGGCTCGTGGACATCGGCAATGGTATCTTCTTCTTCACCAGTAGAGGCAGCGATGGTGTTCAATCCAACTGGGCCACCTTTGAAAGTCTCAATAATAGTAGAGAGGATTTTCCGGTCATGCTTGTCTAGACCGAATTCATCAATCTCTAGCATCTTCAAAGCACTTTCTGCATCTTCTATGGTAATTGTATCATGGCCAGAAACCTGTGCGAAGTCACGAACACGCTTAAGTAAGCGGTTGCCTATGCGTGGAGTAAACCGACTACGCTTAGCAATTGCTTCGGCTGCTTGCGGACTCAAATCCGTTTTTAAAATATTTCCAGCTCGTTCAATAATTCTTTGTAGATCTTTATGATCGTAATAATCTAAATGATAGATCATACCAAAACGATCGCGTAATGGAGCAGAGATCATTCCAATTCTGGTAGTCGCACCTATAAGTGTGAAAGATGGCAACTCCATTCGTACGCTACGAGCCCCAGGACCTTTGCCAACCATAATATCTAAAGACCCGTCTTCTAAAGCTGGATATAAAACTTCTTCAGCAACTTTGTTTAAGCGGTGAATTTCATCTATGAAAAGAATATCACCTTCGTTTAAATTGGTAAGCAAAGAAGCAACGTCACCAGGACGTTCAATGGCAGGGCCAGATGTAGTTTTAATACCAGCGCCAAGTTCGCGAGCCACAATGTTTGCTAGAGTGGTCTTGCCTAAACCTGGAGGACCGTAAAGTAAAAGATGCTCTAAAGATTCACGGCGGATCTTTGCAGCTTGAATAACAATACTTAAATTAGACTTTAGAGCTTCTTGGCCAATAAAGTCTGGGAGGGTTTGGGGACGAAGAGTTAGCTCCAGCCCTTGATCCTCAGGTGTTGCTGAGTTTTCTAAAATAATTTCTGAATCGCTGGAAGTAATCATGCCGTGTTTGTAGTTTTTAGTTTTCTGTTGGTGTGCCGACGAATGGCTTTATATCTTCTGGTTTAGTTCCCGCTACCGGTTTCGTAGGGAAAACTTCTTGTTTGTGGAACTTAGCCGGCGGTTGGTACAAAGAGAAGAAGTTATCATTTTTAGGTTCTTCGCCAACGCGAGTAACTGTACGCTTCCATGTTGCTTTCATGGAACCATCTCCTTTTTTGTCGTAAGCGTAAGGAGTACCTAGCTCAATTTTGCGGCCATCGAATGTACCGTAGAAGTCAAAGATTAAATAATTTTCATCTTTCAAGTAAGGCCAAATTAAAATGTTGTGGCCGGTATCATTTTTAAACTTTAAATCTTGAACACCTGGGTAAATTGTGGCATCAGTCCCTTGAGGGGCGTAGTATTGCACCGCGTAAGAGTGATTGCGGCGTGCAGTAATAGGTAAGCCAGCGTGCATGGCAGCGCGGAAAGCAGTAGATGAAACTTGGCATAGACCACCACCAAATTCTGGGATTGTACCTTCTGCCTTAATAACTAGTTCTGGTTTGAATCCTGTGGAAGCATCTACTTCACCTAAGTAGGTGTTAAAGCTAAATTCTTCATTCGGCTTAAGAATGATTCCAGACATTTTTTCTACACCAACTTTGATGTTCCATCGTCGGTTTGAAGGGCTGCCATTAAATTTAGATTCACCACGGCCAATTAATTCTTTTAAGCCGAGACCACCCAATTCTTCTAAAGATTGCTTTGGTTGAGTTGAGCTAACTTCTAATTCGATTTCAGTATTGCCTTTGCCAAGTTCGTTGATAATCTTCAAAGTGCTTGCGTATCTGTCCAAGGCTTTGCCTGTTTGCGGGGGAGTGAATTCAGTAACACGACCCTTCTCAACTTTTATTGATGGCTCGCTTGCAGTAGCGTTTACACTGCTAGCAATTTGGCCAGTCCATTCATAAACTAACTTTGGATTGAATTTGTATGTTCGAGTAGTGGCTTTGTGGTCGCGACCTTCTAGCCATTCAGCAATATATTCTTGTAAGGTTCCATCGTAGTTTGGTTCTGAGTTAGTAAGCAAAGAACCTGCACGCTTGGTGTACAGTCCTCGCCACTCTTTTACTAAATTAGCAGGAACACTTGCAACTGTGCTCGTGCTAGTAGAAAGTACTGGACTATATGTTGGGACAGGTTGTTGGCTAAATGGAGTTAGTTTAGAATCCGCAGCGTCTACTGTTTGAGGAGCAGAAATTAAAACAAAAGAAAAAACAGCCACTGCTAACATTGCTGTTGCAGCAGGGAAGCATCGATTTAATTCAATTGTTTGATTATTCTTTATCACGGGTTAAATAAATTATTGTTGCGTTAGAGGGTAAGTCTTTCATGATTTTGTCTGCCCACTCAATTACAGTCACAGTTTCTGGGTGACCCCACCACTCAGTAATTCCAAGAGATTTAACTTCTTTAAAATTTTTGGTTCGGTAAAGGTCTAGGTGATATAAAAACAGTTTTGGTTTCCTGCTAGATATCTCGAATTGCTGCATCATCACAAATGTTGGGCTCGAGATCGTTTGTCTGATTCCTAGCTCTTTACCTAAAGCTTTGGTAAATGTTGTTTTGCCACTGCCGAGTTCCCCAATGAGAGCAAATATCTCTCCACCCTTGATTCCCTTAGCAAATTTCTTCGCAGCAGATTCCACTTCCGAAAGGAGGAGCTTTGTTCCCATCTTCGGTTTAGGCTTGGTTTTAGGGGTTAAGGCTTTCATTTGTACCTATATTGTAGCCCGATTGACCGTATTAGTAAACTTCGTTATAGTGATAAGCTGTAATGACCTATTACCCTTATAAATCCAAAAATGGCAGATCTAAAAAATCCAGAAATTGAAACAATAATAAAGACCATTGGCGCTGCTAAGCAAATAGCCATAGTTTTGCCTATTCAGGCCAATATTGACGCTGTCGGGGCTGCAATTGCTCTATATACGACCTTGGCTATTGCTGTGAAAAAACCTGCTACCATATTTGGTATTGAGCCGGCAGAGCTTGCTTATCTGAAAAACTCTCCAAAGATATACGATGCTTTAAATAGCAGTAATCAACTAGCAATTAAGGTGTCAAATAAGACGGCTCAGCCTGGAGAGCTTCGTTATGAAAAAACTGATGATGGACTAACTGTTTTCATTACCCCGAAAGACAATGGCCAGTTTAAGGAAACAGACGTAACTATTCTTCCCGGTGCAGCAAACTTTGACCTACTAATAATTCTAGGTGCGGCAAACTTTGAAGCGATTGGAAAATTGTACACTGATAATACAAAACTATTTTTTGAAACCCCACACATTAATATAGATACAAATCCTTCTAACGAATACTTTGGGACTATTAATCTTGTTAACACAACTGCCAGCAGCATTTCAGAAGTGGTGATGGATATTATAGAGATGACTCCCGAAGTTTTGAACACTGAAATCGTAAGTACTGCTTTGCTATCAGGAATCATTAGCCAGACTTCTAGCTTCCGTGATCCTAAGACAACACCGCAAGCAATGTTCAAAGCATCACGTTTGATTTCGGCTGGTGCTAAACAACAAGAAATTATTCAACACTTATTTAAAACAAAACCTTTGCCACTTCTGCAGTTATGGGGGAGAGCATTGGCGCGCTTAGTATCTTTGCCAGAGAAACAAATCCTTACAGCTGTAGTTACTAAGTCCGATTTAGAAAAAACCGGCGTGGCAGTTGAATCCCTACCAATTGTTGTTGGGGACATTATAGATATGATCACCGGCTATTCTTTAGTCGTATTGCTAGCTGAGCTACCAACTGGTGGAGTGCAATTAATTTTAGCGGGGATGCCATTCGAAGATCTAAGTAAGCTGTCTTCTGTATTTGCCGGAGAAACTATTTCAAAGCCGTTGCCATTAGTAGGAAAATACGAATACGTTTCCCTGCATATTAACAACGACCTAGAGCTAGTCCAGCAACAGTTAAATAAACTAATTGAGAACCGCAATTCTGTGGTATAATGAAGGCCTAGAGCCTTCTTTTTTTTGAAACAAAATAAAACAAAATGAGTAATTTTTTATCAAGCAATCCTAAAGATCTAACACGCGCACTAGAAGATGAGAAGCGCAACATAGAAGAACGCGAGTCCCAAGGACGCGCTAATTCTTTAGGTATGCAGTATATAAATTTACAAAATTTTCCATTAGATCTTACGGCGCTATCTATTATTACCGAACAGGAAGCTCGCGATATTAAAGCTGTTCCTTTTTACAAAGACCATCGCGATCTACGTCTAGGGACAAATGAGCCAGAAAATCCAGCATTAAAAGCTAAAGTCGCTGATCTATCGAAAGATCACAAAGTAGAGTTGTACTATATTTCTGCATCCAGTTACGAAGCAACAATGAAGTTCTATAGTAAGGTTGTAAGACCTCTTACGACTTTTCAGGACTCTATTAAGTTTGGCGATGCTGGCTCTCAAGATGAGCTGCAGGCGCTTATGCAGAACGAAACTACAAACGCTAGCGATCTACTAACCGCTATGTTTGGTGCTGCGGTAAGACAAGGATCTTCCGACATCCACTTAGAACCAGAAGAACATATGGTAAAAGTGAGGCTTCGTATAGATGGTGTTTTGCATGATGCAGCTCAAATGCCAAAGACTTCTCACAACAGTGTAATCTCACGCATCAAGTTGTTAGCTAAGTTAAAACTAAATGTTAATAATGTTTCTCAAGATGGCCGCTTCACTGTGATGTACAATAATGAACCATTAGATGTACGTGTTTCTATTTTGCCATCAAGTTACGGTGAAGCTATCGTAATGCGTTTGTTAGGTATTGGTGCAGTAGATGTAAGAGTTGCAGATTTGGGAATTCAAGGACGCGCTGGTGAAGTTGTGAAAGAACAACTTGATAAACCTAACGGCATGATTCTAACTACTGGTCCAACAGGTTCTGGTAAGACAACAACCTTGTACGCGTTTTTACGTGAACTAAATGAACCTGGTGTGAAAATTATTACCTTAGAAGATCCAGTTGAATATAAAGTTGAAGGCATTCAGCAAACACCAATTGATCACCGCGTTGATTTTAATTTTGCAAAAGGTTTGAGAGCAGTTCTTCGTCAAGATCCTGACATCGTAATGGTTGGAGAAATTCGTGATCCGGAAACTGCAGAGACTGCATTGCAAGCTGCACTTACTGGACACATAGTTTTGTCTACACTCCACACAAATGATGCTGCCGGCGCCGTTCCTCGATTAATAACAATGGGCGTGAAGGCGTTCACTATTGCTCCAGCATTGAATGCAATCTTAGCGCAACGACTCGTTCGTCGAATTTGCCAATCTTGTATGAAGCCAGCAGAGCTACCAACTAAACTACAAGAAAAAGTTGAAAAGTTAATTGCCGATATCCCTGAAAGCGCAGGAGTAGAAATTCCAAGAAGTGCAGACGGGAAGTTAGTGTTCTATCATTCTGATGGGTGTTCCGAATGTGGGGGAATGGGATATAAAGGACGCATGGGCGTTTACGAGGTAGTAGAAGTAAATGATGAGATGCGAGAGCTGATCTTGAAAGAGTCTTCCGTTATTGATATCAAAAAACTTGCTCACGCTAACGGCACAATTAGCATGGCCCAAGATGGTTTGATTAAGGCCTTGAATAAGATTACAGATGTAGAAGAAGTGTTTAGGGTGGTGGGGTAGAGCTATTTGTTAATATATGTAAAAAAACCGCTGTTATATGCGGTTTTTTAGTTTCAATATTAAGCTTTTAGCATTGACAAAATCATATAAATATGGTACAATCTCGTGGTGAAAACTCTGGAAGTTCTGCAAATTTATGTAGTTCTGGACTAGGGAAAAACAAACACAGACTTAAACTATTAGGAGAATCAATGAAAACTTTAACTTTTTTCGCTTTTTTGTTTGTGGCGTTAATCGCCACTTCTTCGAGTGTTGGTGCTCAGGTCCGCGTCAATCCGCCTCTAGTCGCTGGGAAGACAGCCAATATCAGGTTGGCAACAACGGCCGAAAAGACCCGGGCTATGGAATTGGTCGCAAGTTCGCCTGTTGCGAACTTTGATAACTCATCCGACATGACTGGTCAGCCCCCGGTTTTTGCGATTCAAATTACGGGCGATGTATACAATAGCGGAATCACCGCTAACGCTTTCTCGGTAAACACTTTACCTGCTGGCACTTTGTATTACGGAGTTCAGATCGCACCGAACGGCGAAGAGCATGTTCTTAGTGCCTGGTATTCGGAAGAAGAAGTGCCGGCCGGGTATCTGTATTACAACCTGGACAATGGAAAGAAACCGAACTATTCGGAACCCGGCGGCGTGTTGGGTTATAAGATTGTTTCGGTCACAGGGAATGTAGTGAGGCAATATACTGCCAAGCGAAACTTCGGGATCGTTGGAACAGTTCCCAGGCAGATGATAACAAGAGCATCCGCGGGATACTCAGGAAGTCTACCGAGATTTTATATCTTCGGAAACTTCGGCAGTATCGCCGGTGTGCTTTTGCAGCTGCCGGACAGTTACACTTGGAGTGTCCCGGCAGAGTCCGTAAGAATGCGGAATGGATTCATCGAATTGGATTTTTCTAATTTGAAGGATGTTTATCTTCCGCCAGGAGACTATAAAATGACAGTCGTTTCCGCTGGCGGTTATTCCGATAATGGAATGGGAGTCAGGTTGCTTGATCGGACTCAAAACAATATTTCGGAAGAAGGCGCCAAGCCTTAATCCGAGAAAAGTTAAAAGGAGTTAGTTTGTCCGCGCGAATCTTTAGGGGTTCGCGCGGCTTTTTTTTATGCCCCAAAACCGCTACAATGAATAGAGAAATAACATTTTATGCCTAAAAAAACTGCCTCAAATCGATATATGCTAATAGATGGTAATGCGCTGGTTCACCGCGGTTATCATGCAATTCCTGCTCTTACTAACAAAGATGGCGAACATACTAACGCTGTTTATGGTTTCGTTATGATTTTGTTGAGGGCTATTAAAGAGTTAAAGCCAACGCACATTGCGTGTAGTTTTGATTTAGCTGGACCCACTTTCCGTGATGAAATGTATGCCGAGTATAAAGGCACTCGTGTAAAAGGTGATGATGAATTATACATGCAATTCCCACGAATTAAAGAAGTGGTGCGTGCTTTGAATATTCCTATTTTTGAAATTCAAGGTTTCGAGGCTGATGACGTGCTGGGTACACTCGCAACTCATATTTGCGCGAAACATAAAGACGGCGATTGCGAAGTCATGATCGCTACCGGCGATTTAGATTCATTACAGCTTGTAAACGAATGTGTAAAAATTTATACTTTGCGCAAAGGAATTAATGACACAGCAGTTTATGACATTGCTGGGGTAAAAGATCGTTACGGTTTAGCGCCACTCCAGATGATAGACTACAAGGCATTGCGCGGCGATCCATCAGATAACATTAAAGGTGTAAAAGGGATTGGAGAAAAAACTGCAGGCGAGTTAATTCAGAACTTTGGCAGTTTAATAGATTTGTATAAAGCCATTGAAGAAGGTAAGACTGGCGATAAAATAAAACCGCGAGTTATTAAGCTTCTTACTGAAGGCAAAGCGGACGCAGAACAGAGTTATGCACTTTCAAAAATTGTTTGCGATGTTCCTCTAGAAATAGACATTCCTGTGTATGAGTTTAAGCGCGCAGATTTAAACAAAGTCATGAAGTTGTTCCAAGTTCTAGAGTTCAAAACTTTAATTGATAAATTACCTAAAGGATACATAGGTGCTGCAGGTGATGCAGATGTAAAACCTGAACGGGTAGACACAATTGATGATGGAAAATTCACAGGTACGAACGACGGTGAAACAGTTGGGGATGTTGGCAAACAAACATACACTCTTATAGATACACAAGAAAAACTTGAAGGGTTATTGAAAAAGCTAGGGAAACAAAAAGAGTTTGCTATTGATACAGAAACAGATCAGCTGTATCCAATTGATGCGAATGTAATTGGAATTTCAATTAGTTTCAAAACTGGCGAAGGTTACTATATTACACGCCCAGTATTGGACAATAGCAAGGAGCTACGTAATTTAATAGAGAGTAATGCTGTGGCCAAGATTGGTCACAACATGAAATACGACTTCCTAACTTTTGGAAACGCTGGGATAAAAATGAACCCACTTTCTTTCGACACAATGATTGCTTCTTACGTGTTGAATGCTGGCGTCCGCCAACATGGTTTAGACAATTTAATTTTCAATGAGCTTGGTTACCAAATGCAATCTATAGAGGAGTTAATCGGCAAGGGTCGCAATCAGATTTCTATGGCAGAAGTAGACATTGAAAAAGTAAGTTGGTATGCATCAGAAGATGCGGACATGACTTTACGCTTGAAAGAAATTTTTGAGCCGCGTTTAAAAGAAGAAGGTTTAGAGAAAATTTTCCACGATATTGAAATGCCGCTCGTAGAAGTTTTGGCTTGCATGGAAAGGTTCGGAGTGAAGTTAGATGTTGGGCTTCTGGAAAAATTAGCGGACCAAGCAGAGAAGGAAATTGCGCAGTTAGAAAAAGATATCTATAAACTTGCTGGTGAAGAGTTTAATATTGGTTCGCCAAAACAACTACAAGAAATTCTATTTACTAAATTAAATTTAACTTCAGGTAAAAGAAATAAGACCGGACTGTCAACCGCTGCTGGTGTTCTAGAAGCGTTGGTGGGGGAGCATGAAATAATTGAGAAGATTCTTTCCTATCGAGAAATTTCTAAATTACTTTCAACATACTTAATGGCTCTTCCAGCTTTGGTAAATGTTCGCACCGGCCGTGTTCATACTAGTTATAACCAAACAGTGGCGGCAACTGGCCGTCTTTCTTCCACAGATCCTAATTTGCAGAATATCCCTGTTCGAGGCCACGGTATTGGTTCCGAAATTCGCAAAGCGTTCATCGCTGAAAAAGGTTACAAACTCTTAGCGATCGACTATTCTCAAATGGAACTCCGCATCGTTGCTCATCTAGCACAAGATGAGAACATGATGGACGTGTTCAACAAAAAAGAAGATATTCACACAAACACAGCAGCTGCGATTTTTGATGTCTTGCCAGGTGAAGTGACAGATGACATGCGCCGTGATGCGAAGACCATCAACTTTGGAGTGTTGTATGGTTTATCAAGTTTTGGTTTGGCTAGTAGAATTGGTGCAGTGTCTCGTACAGATGCAAAAGAATTTATTGATAAATACTTTGAAGAATATTCAGGCGTGCAAATGTATTTAGAGAATATTAAGGCTGAGGTGAATGAAAATGGATTTGTTCGTCACGAGCTTGGGCGTATTCGCAAATTCCCTGAAATAAGATCAAGCCAATTCTTCATCCGAGCAGCTGCAGAACGCGCGGCTATAAACTTCCCAATTCAGGGTTTGCAAGCAGACATCTTGAAGATAGCTATGCTAAATATTCACAAAGAAGTTTCTGGTAAAGATGATGAAATTAGAATGCTAATGCAAGTACATGATGAACTTGTTTTTGAAGTCCGTGAAGATGTTGTCGACAAATGGGTTAAAAAAATTAAACCTCTAATGGAAGATGCCTACAAACTAACAGTGCCAGTAATTGCCGAAGCCAAGGTCGGCGATAACTGGGGAGAGATGAAAAAGATTTAAAACAAAAGCCGCCCAATAGGGCGGCTTTATATTCGAGCCACGGTTGGCTTCACATAAGAATCGTCATGCATATCTTACCATGCATAAGAACCTTTTTCAAGGTGGTGGACCGGAGGAGAGTTGAACTCCCTACGAAAGAGTGACGATTCCTTTGTGACAACCGTGTCCCGGCCCACGTATAATTAGTTTCGCACAACACCTATCAAATTAACTTAAACTGAAAATAAAGTTTCAATCAAAAAACTCCCTTTCGGGAGTTTTTAAATAACTGAACTATTTCTTCTCGATCTTTGCTAAAGCTTTTGCTAAGCGGGATTTCTTGCGAGAAGCAGTGTTCTTGTGTAGAACATCTTTCTTTACTGCTTTATCTAGTGCAGACATAGCTTTCTTCAAGCTTTCTGCGGCTTCTTTTGCATCACCTGATGCAATAATAGTGCGAGTTTCTTTTACTGCAGTCTTGAACTTAGACTTTGTGCGAGTATTAATCACATTACGACGGCGTGAATTACGCATCGCACGAGCTGCTGATTTAGTATTTGGCATTCTAAGATTAAATTATAAATTGATTAGTCGCTTTCTAAAAGCGATGTGCTTTGGTGAATCCCTTATCTAAAGTGGACACGGAAGACAGGGAAATCGATTAAAGCTCCTGTATTATAGAGATAAATAATGAAAAAAGCAAGGGGTAGTGTTTTACCCCTTGCTGTATTATCGATGCCGTCCCTGAAGGGTGTCGCAATGCCCTCCTTGGCAAATGGTGAGCAAATATTTCCCAGAAGGGAATTGCTCGAAGTTACCGCTTGGCATTGTGAATTGAATGGTTCCAGGTGCAGCCTGGATTACTGCTTTCGGTGACACAAAAACATCCTTGTTGATTAGAACCAGGCTTGGAATAGTGGTATCAAATATTCCTTTCGCAGTAATTTGATAAGGAACACCGTATCCACCAGTCTCACTAACACTCGTGATCATCGGTTCTTTGTACTGTTCTCGATTCTGAATAGGGAACATTGTATTTGTGTAGTAAACATCAGTTGCTGTGGAGATAGTCACCCAAATGTTTAGCCACGGCGTGCTTCCAAAGGAATTAAGGTCACCATTCCAAATTGGCACAATCTGCCCACGAGTTAAACCTTGTGGGAATACCAAAGTTTTAAACTGATTCACTACTCCTTCTGATGTATGTGTTTGCATTTCTACACGGGCCGCGGTAGAAATATTCTTCGAAACAACAAAGACAATTTGTTTGTGAGTTTCACCCGAGAGTAAAACACCTTCCACTACGAGCAAGCCACCGTCACCATGGTAATTCTGTGCTTCGACTTCCTGCGTAATACCAAGGCTAAAAACTGCAGCTAACGCTGCAACTAAAACAGTTAAATTTTTCATAACACACTCCTTTTGATTTTATTCCTGCTTTGCTCTTTATCTGATGATAAACTGCAGAGCAGAAACTATCGTAGCAAGAAGTGTATAAAGTTCTGTTAAAGATTCTATCAACTTTAACTTAATATTTAGGGAAAAGAAAAACCCGACGATGTAAAAACAAAGTCGGGCAGGAGAATGGGGTTCGAAAATCGAACGGGGGATGGTTCTTTAGAACTATTCTCCTTAACAAGGAATCGGGGCCGGGGCCCACCTGGGCGGTGAACATAACGGCACGTCTTCATCGTATCAAACGAGCAGGGAAGTGTAAACTATTTTTTGTTCTGCAATTTGCGAACTTGGTTAATTTCAACCAGCTTGTCGCGAATTTTTGCAGCTAGCTCAAACTCCATGTTCTTGGAAGCAAGTTCCATCTGATCAGTCAGCTCTTCAACATAGTGCTTCATTCCTTGAGGAGAAAGCTTTCCAATTTCAACATCTTCAGTATCGATTCCCGGCAGAGCCTCGTGACTACCAGCTAAACGAGAGTCTTGGATCTTTTTAATAATTCCTTCCGGGGTAATTCCATGCTTGGTGTTGTAGATTTCCTGAACTTTACGGCGACGCTTCGTTTCGTTAATTGCGCGTTCCATTGAACCAGTGATTCTGTCGGCATACATAATTACATGACCTTCTAAGTGACGAGCGGCTCGTCCCATAATCTGCATGAACGCAGTTTCGCTACGTAGGAAACCTTCTTTGTCAGCATCAAGGATTGCTACTAAAGAAACTTCTGGCAAATCCAAACCTTCGCGAAGTAAGTTGATTCCAATAATCACATCATAAATTCCCAAACGTAAATCGCGTAGAATTTCCAAGCGTTCAAAAGTTTCCACTTCACTATGCAAGTACTGAGCTTTAATACCCGCTTCTTTAATGTAGGTGTTTAATTCTTCTGCCATTCGCTTAGTAAGGGTAGTTACAATTACGCGTTGTTTTTTAGCAACTCGCTCTACAATCTGCGTCATCAAGTGGTCGACCTGATGCTTAATCGGTTGGATTTCAATTGTAGGGTCAAGCAGTCCCGTAGGTCGATTAATTTGTTCAACAACAACCTCTTTGCGAATATCTGCTGAAATAACCTTTTTCTTAGGATCAGTAATTAAATAGTTTTCGTCTAAACTTTTACGAATCTCATATGGCCCAGGAGTAGCCGACACAAAAACTACCTGACTAATTTTGTCTTCGAACTCAGGGAACTTCAAAGGACGGTTGTCCAAAGCAGAAGGCAAGCGGAAACCATAATCAATTAAAGTGGATTTGCGAGATTTATCGCCTTCATACATTGCGCCAACTTGTGGAATAGTTTGATGAGACTCGTCTATTAATAGAAGGAAGTCGTCAGGAAAGTAATCAATTAAAGTAGATGGAGGACTGCCAGGCTCACGACCCTCCATTACGCGAGAATAGTTTTCAATACCGGCAACAAATCCTGTGTTGTTCAGCATTTCTAAATCAAAGTTAGTGCGCTGCTCTAATCGAGCTGCTTCTAAAAGTTTGCCTTGGCCTTTAAGTTCAGCCAAGCGCTCTTTAAGTTCAGACTTAATTCTATCTAGTGCAACGTGTAATTTATCTTCTGGAGTTACGAAGTGACGAGCTGGGAAAATTTTAATATGCTCCATGGTGTCTATAGTTTCACCAGAGATCATATGTAAGCGTTCAATGTTTTCGATTTCATCACCAAAAAAACTGAGGCGGATAATTGTATCTTCAGAAGATAGAACAATTTCCATTGTGTCACCTTGAACGCGATATGTGCCACGGCGCAAATCCATGTCATTACGACTGTACTGCATATCTGTTAAACGACGCAGAAGTTTATCTCGTTTAAAGCTCATTCCTTTATCAATTTCCAAAGACAATTCTAAATAGTTGTCAGGGTTGCCCAAACCGTAAATACAAGATACAGATGCAACAATTAAAACATCAGAACGCGACATCAGCGAAGTTGTAGCGGCGTTACGAAGACGATCAATCTCTTCGTTGATCTGCGTATCCTTTTCAATGTAAGTGTCAGAGCGGGGGATATAAGCCTCAGGCTGATAGTAATCGTAGTAAGAAACAAAATAGTGAACTGCGTTATCTGGAAAATATTGTTGGAATTCGCTAGCCAATTGTGCAGCCAAAGTTTTGTTATGACACATTATCAAAGTCGGCTTCTGAACTTTATTGATAATGTTCGCCATGGTATAAGTTTTGCCAGAACCAGTCACACCTAAAAGCGTCTGGTGACGATAACCTTTTTCAAGTGATTTTAAGAGGCCTGCAATTGCTTGAGGTTGATCACCAGCGGGGTCGTAATTAGTTTTCAGTTGAAACTTCATAAGTGTCTATATATAGTGACTACTCGGCTATCAAATTTCATTATAGTTGAATATATTGACTATATCAATAAGATATTATATAGTAGTGAGTCTTGCATGGGGCAGACGTTGTTATATTTCAGACATTTTTACGGGGGAAAGGTATGAAGGATAAAAAGTATGTCTCACCTAGAGGCAATTTCAACAAGGATTTGGCAAAGAGCCAAATTCATAATTTTACAATCATTCAATGGTTAGTATCTATTGTGGTAGTTCTTGCTTCGGCCGTGTCACTACTGGTCGCCGGATTCATTAGTGTATGGAGTAATGTGTGGTGGTTGTCGGTAATCGCTGCAGAATTCTCCGTTATGCTAATAATTGGTCTTATAGGCGGACCGCTTACTAAAGCGGATGTCTCAATTCACACTTTGGGCGAAGAGCTCTATCAAACCGGTGATTGGCACGAAAATCTACGGTTTCTTTATAGGAAGAAATGGCTTAATGTCGTTCCTGACTTTTTCGCGCTCTTTCCTGGTTTGTTCTTGTTTGTATGTGCTAACATTTTGATCGTGGACAAGTGGAGGCACTGGTTTCCGGTTACATATATAGTTATTGGGAATTGTGTGCTGCTACTTTTCGCCATCATCATGATGCCTATCATGTGCAGTCATGCACGCGAAGAAGTTATAAAGCAGGTTGAAATAAATGACAAGATGAAGCCCATCAAGGAGCCAGTTCATCTTTGATTCAGGACTAGTTGATTTTTTAGTACGGGTCGGACTTCGGTTCGACTCTTTTTTTATACCCTTATAATTGCTATAATCCACCTATGTCAAACGTAATAGAAATTACAAATTTAAAGAAAACCTATCAGCTACCTAGAGGTGATCGTAAAGACGGCCAGACCACCTTCGATGCTGTTAAAGGTACATCATTCTCTGTCCAAAAAGGCGAGATCTTTGGAATCCTTGGACCTAACGGGGCGGGCAAGACCACAACTTTAGAAATTATCGAAGGATTAAAATCTCAAACTTCAGGAAGCGTTGCAGTGCTTGGGTTAGACAACAAAACTAGTGCTGATGAAATTAAAAAGCGCATCGGTGTTCAGCTTCAATCCAGTGAATACATGAACCTCATGTCTCTGGGCGAACTTCTAGAACTTTTCGCTTCACTATATAAAAGACCTGCGAACGTTGATGAGCTACTCGGCTTTGTTAATTTAGTAGATAGGAAAAACGCTTTAGTAAAAGATTTGTCTGGCGGACAAAAACAACGCTTTACTTTAGCTTCAAGCTTAGTTAATGACCCAGAAGTTCTTTTCTTAGATGAACCAACTACAGGAC
This sequence comes from uncultured Candidatus Saccharibacteria bacterium, assembly GCA_964561085.1. Classification (GTDB taxonomy): domain Bacteria; phylum Patescibacteriota; class Doudnabacteria; order UBA920; family UBA920; genus UBA920. The sequence continues at coordinate 176,541 of CAZLNP010000001.1, read as the reverse complement.
TAGACCCACGCGCGCGCCGCGATGTGTGGGAACTAGTGCGCAAAATTCACGAGCGCGGGATCACTGTTGTTTTAACTACTCATTACATGGAAGAAGCAGAGTATTTGTGTAATCGTGTTGCAATTATGGACTCTGGAGAAATTTTAGCTATTAACGATCCGAAGAAGTTAATTGAAGATCTATCTCACACCACTCAAGTTTCTTTTCTAACAGACGATGAAATTAGTGAAAATATTTTTGAAGGGATTAATGGCGTTGAAAAAATGTACAGCACTACCCCAAAGATGATTGTTGAAATAAATAATCTTGAGGTAATCGGCGACATAGTCCGTCGTTTAACAGAAAAGAAGATTAGCTTTAGTTCGTTCACTGTTAAGACTGCTACCTTAGAAGATGTGTACTTAGATTTAACAGGCAAAGAATTCCAAGAATAATTATAAAATTATGACATCAAGTTTTTACCAATTATTTCTGATGAACCTGCGATTGGTTTATCGAAACTATACTGGATTGTTTTTTACTCTCGTGATGCCGAGTATAATTTACGTTGCCCTCTCAGTTCTTCCTATCGGGGCAGTGTTCGGTGGAAGTAGTAACGGGTTTAACTATTCGCAATATGTACTGCCGGGAATTATTGCTATGACAATTATGCAGGGCGGTATTTACGGTTTAGCATATTGGATGATCGATCTAAAATCTCGAGGAGTAATTAAACGCTTCCTTGTCACACCACTAAAACAAGGTGAGCTGATAGTCAGTGTATTGGCAAGTAGAATTTTAATTGCAATTGGGCAGGCTGTATTCTTAACTTTAGTCGGCGTAATTTTCTTTAATGTTTCAATCGGTGTAAATGTACTCGCTGCGTTATTGTTAATAGTCTTGGGAGCGGGCATTTTCTTGTTAGTAGGATTACTGATTTCCATGTTTGCCGATACATACGAAGCCGCAGCTCCAATTACTAGCGCTGTTGGCTTGCCCCTAACTTTTTTAGGAAATATTTTCTTCCCGATCGATAGCTTGCCAAAAGTTCTGCAGTACGTTGGGGAAGTGCTGCCAATTACTTATTTAGCCGATGGCATTAGATTAGTGTTCTTAAACAAAAATATTCCAAAATTGTTTTGGACCGATGCTGGGGTTTTGGCTATTTGGTTCGTGGTTATCCTTGGTTTCACCCTGTGGAAATTCCGCCTAAAAGAGTAATCCAAGAGCAATTCCTTATATATTCACAGTATAAAAGCATGGTTGACAAAACCATACTTTTTCTTTATAATCCTGATATCGTGTTTTAGTTATTGGGTACTAGGCAATGTTTAAATGGAGGTTTGATAGCGTTATGGGAATTTTGACAAAGGCTGTTAGGGAGACGATATATGTCTTAAGCGTGTTTGCAAGCATTTTTGTCGGAGTGAATATGCCCGCGTGGTTACTCAAAGCAGAGACAAGAGCTCCGAGCTTTAATCTTCTCGGGTTTTCCGATGACGAGCATACGGCTGCCCGCGAGCCGCTCGAAGATATAATCGCTCGGGCGGAAAAGCGACTCAAAGCTTAGATCTTTGAACGATATTTGGTGTTTCATTGACCAGCAACATGTCTAATGGTGCCACAAATTCGTTTAAAGAAAAACGTGCGATCTTCGGAAAGCACGTTTTTATAATACCTAAAATTTTAACCTTATTTCTTAGCCTTGGTGATGTTCGGCTTCTGCCCATAGTTTACTACCAAACTTTTACCACCTTTCACGCTATTCAGTTTACGAACATCCTCTGGGATTTTAGATTTAGGAATTGCAATAACTGGTATGTTCAAAGCAAACCCCAGAGCCTGAGCTAGGGAAACCCCAACCCTTATTCCTGTGAATGAACCAGGACCACTACAAACAATTATTTTTTTCAATTCGCGCATATCAACTTTTTGATGCTTCAAAAACTTTTCAAGGAGCAAATTGGTTTTATAGTTCTCATTGAATGCAACCTCAGAAGAACTAATCTTAACAGTCGCACCATTAATGATCGCGAAAGTAAGGGCGCTGAATTCACTTGTATCAATAAACAAAATCATAAAATGTAACTAACTAATTTTTAACAATTCTTTAACTACTGTTCTGTCATCCCAAGCGATGCGCTCGTTGTTAGGAAGAACTAAAAATTGTTCAGAACCTTTACCGGTAATTAGTACAATGTCCTGAGGAGTAGCAATTTCCAACGCGCGTGCAATGGCGTCTTTGCGGTTTAAAACTGTTTCTATAACAGAAACTTTTTTGTTCTCAGAACTATCTATTCCTTCCCGTACATTCGAAGCGATTTCTCTTGGATCTGAATCGTAAACATCATCATTGGTGATAATAATAGTGTCAGAAAACTCAGCAGATATTTTTCCAAACGTAAATCTTTTGGAAACATCTCTATGACCACCAGTAGAGCCAAACACGTGGATAATTTTATTATGTGGTAAAAGACTAACTGCTTTAAGTGATGACTCCATCGCTACTGGCTCAGGTGCGTAATCAACAATAACAGTTACACCGTTTGGCGATTTAATAGTTTCCATGCGTCCAGGAACTGTTCCAATGTTTGCTAATGCCTCCGCAGATGATTCCAGGGAAATCCCTAACATCTTAGTAGTTGCTACGGCCAGTAAGGCGTTAGTTACATTAAAGGTTCCAAACATGCGTAGCTTGAATTCCACGCCCTGCACTTTAAATGAAATATGATCGCTAACTTGCACACTTTCTGCTAGAAATGAAGCGACGTTGTCTGGCTTTGGAGTATCGGCGCGCATGCTAACTCCGAACTTAATTGCAGCAGGGAATCCTAAGAAGTAATTTTTATTTGGGTCATCTAGATTAACTCCAATTAAACTTTTATCAGTATTGCTCAAAGCACTGAATAGCAGCCCTTTTGCAGCTCTGTATTTTTCGAAACTACCATGGCTATCTATGTGAGCAGGGGATAGGTTCGTAAACAAAGCAGTCTGAAACTTAATACCTAAATGACGGTTCTGAGCAAGTCCTTCTGATGTGCATTCAACAATTGCAAATTCACATTTCTTAGAAACCATTTCTGCTAGTTGTTTCTGGAGCATCCAACCACCAGGCATAGACATCCCGTGAGTATTCATTTTTGTGTTACTGCCATCGAATGATCCTGTGGTAGTAATATATCCAGTTTTTTTGCCTGAGTAATTTAGAATTTGAGCAGCCATCATTACAGTAGTAGATTTTCCAGCAGTTCCTGTTACTCCAATAACAAAAAGTTTTTTGCTGGGACTGCCAAAATACATAGAAGCAATGCGCGCAACTAATCCATGATAGATGGGTTGTGTTAGGCGTAGAATCGGTTTAGGGGTAATAGCCCTAATAATTTTTTTTATAGTTAAAAACATATTAAAATAATCTATTTATTTTTCTGAGAGCGTTATAAGCTCGGTACCAATTAGCGTTCAAAACAATATCTCGTGCACCGGCGTAAAACTTTTGACTACCACCCCAGCGCATTTTAAATTGCACGAACCCAGGTACTGCACCAGTGGCTGTTTCGGTTCCCCACCAATCATATTTAGTTAAGCCTTTATTTTTTGCGTCATGCATTGATTGCCAATGCAAAGCATATGGGGCCATTAAATTTCTTTTGCTGTTATCGCTACCACCGAATAAATATGTGCGTGTAGTTCCGTGGTCAATAGTAATCGATGAAGCAATTGGCGAGCCATTAAAACTCGCTTGATATAAGTGTACAATACAATCGTTTTCTTTTGCAGATCTAAAAAACTTTAAAAGATCATTGTAGTAGTTAGTAGAATAAGATTTATAACTCTGACGCTCACTAGTCTTAGTTAGCAAATTAATTGCTTCGTCATTTTGTTCAGTTCCAGATTCAATAGTTACACCATGCTTATTAGCAACCTTAATGTTGTATCTGGTTTTCTGATGCATCCCAGCGAGCAACTCTTCATCTGTCTGAGTTAAGTCGGTAATTAAAGTAGATCCAGGTTGAATGTGCAAAGTTGGTTTGCCATCAATAGGCAACTCATCTTTTGGCTCTACTCTAATGAACCAAGCGCTGGCAAAGTCATCTTTAACTTTTTGAATTAATTCCCGTGAATATTCTTCAGGAACTAATGGTCCATATGGTGCGTACAGATATTTTCCAGACAACTTAGGGACCTTGGTTTCTAAAAATTGAACTGTTCCAACTATTTCATTTTGCTCAGAAAAAATTCCATAACGAACTGGAGTTTTTCCTTGTGTTCTCTGAAACTCACCCCAACTCCAACTTTGCAAAAAAGAGCCGCTTTCGTGGGCGGCCACAAATTTTTCATATGACTCTTTGTACTCTTCTGTTAGTTGAATTATTCGCATGAAAACTTGGCTATGAGCGACTTAATAATTTCAAGGCCTGTTTTAGCTGAGTTGATGTATCAGCTGTGGCATCAAGTTGAGGTAAAGTTTCGCGAATCTCTCTTGGGTTATATCCTAAGCCAGACAATGCATCGTAGACATCACTACCTGAAACATTGCTTCCTTCGAGCAATCCACCGCTAGTAATTTTGCTTTTCAGTTCAAGAATGATGCGTTCCGCGGTTTTTTTACCTACTCCAGACATTCTGGTGAAGATTTCTGTGTCCGCATTCATGATGGCTTGCTGCAAAAGGTCTATTTTTGCTGCAGAAATGATGGTTAAAGCCATTTTTGGACCCACTCCAGTGACGGAAATTAGCATTTCGAAGAACTGAAGACCATCAAAATCGGGCATCCCAAACAGAATTTGCCCTTCATCGGTGCTTTTATGGTATATATAGAGCTCAGTTTGGCCGCCAATTGGTAGTTCAAGCACTTCCGGGGTCGTGAACACCTTATATCCCAATTTGCCTTCATCGCCACCTGTTAAAAGCACTATATATTGTGTGGTTTTTTGTAAAATCTTGCCTTGTAAATACGCTATCATATGCTTTATTGTAACATATTTCCCTTGTAAATAGGGGATATAGCAAATTACAGAGCTTTATTAACCAATAGAATTACACCCCACTTGATTTTTTTATCAAAATATGCTAAAATGATTATAGATTGAGAAAAAATCTCGCTCTAAGTCGAAATAAAAACAAAAAAACAATTAAATATCTAATCAAATGAACGAAGTTGAGTACGTTGTGCCTCCAGATTCTTCTGGTGCACCGAAGGTTCCTAACAATCAACAGGACCCTTCAAAAAAGCCTGGAAAATTCTTGGCTTGGATAAATTCCAACAGAACATTGTCTGTTGCCGGTCTTGTGATGGCGATTATTATCGTTCTTGCAGGAACTGCAATGATCACTGGTCAAAAAATCTCTATCTTTGGGTTGCAATTGAACCCAATGTATCAGCAAGCAAACTGTCCTGTTGATTTAGTAGGAGAAGATGTCGCTGGTTGTGGAGGACTTTGGGATCAGCCTTCTGACGAAACAGATAAAATAACCATTTCTGGAAGTTTTTCTGAAGGTAAGGCTGGCGCTCTATATACTAAACAGTTGCAAGTAAGTAGCTCAACAGCTTTACCTTGTGAATGGACTTTAGTAGGAGTTAAACCTGAAATCTCTGGCGCATCACTTAAGGTGAATAATGATAGTAGTGTTAGCACTGCAGAGTTTACAGCCACTCCTAAGGAAGCTGGAGACTATGAAGTTACTGTTAAGGTCACTTGTAAGAATGGCCAGACAACAAGTAAAACATTTGTTTGGAAAGTTTCTCCTGCTACAGCAGTAGGACTAGGTGTTGCTGGAAATTTCTCTGAATCTTTAGTCGGACAACCATATTCAACTAATTTACAAACAACAAACGCAAATGGTGCTAACTGTACGTTTGAACTAACAGATGTTAATCCAAAAATCACTGGTGCAACTGTCACTCGTGTAGATAATGTTGCAGCTACTCAAGAATCTTCAGCATTATTTAGTGCCACTCCAACTGAATCTGGTACTTACGCTGTTAAAATCGGTGTGTCTTGTGCCACAACTGGTTCAGACGCCAAGGCTGCAACAACTAAAGATTTTAGTTGGGTAGTAAAACCAACTAGACAACCTCCATTGCCTGCAACACTTGATATTAGCGGTACCTTCACAGAAGGAAAAGTTGGACAAGAATCTTCATTCAATCTTCAAACAATCAACTCAGAAACATCAACATGTACTTGGACCTTAGATAAAGTTACCCCAAGTATGTCAGGAGCTAAAATCACTGGGTTAGATAATATACAATCTGATCGTACTGGTAGAGCTACTTTCACAGCAACACCGAGTGCAGCAGGAACATATGTAGTGTCTATCTCAGCTCAATGTGGACCTCAGACAGGTGAAAAAAATCTGGCTAAGAAAGATTTCACTTGGAAAGTAACCGGCGGTAGCACAACTGGCGGCGGCGGTGGTTCAGGCGGCGGCGGTGGTAGCGCAAGTAATTGTTCATCTAACAAAGACAAGTTGATGCCAATATACCGTTTCTGGAAAGCAGCTGATGGAGATCACTTCTTCACAACTAATGCCAATGAACGTCCAGGGGATTATGTCTACGAAGGAATAGCTGGATATGTTTACAAAGAGAAAGTAGCGGGTACAACTGAAATTTACCGTAGCTACCATTCAGGTGTGAAAGCTCACTATTATTCTACAACTAATGATGCAACTAACTACGGCTACGCAAACGAAGGCATCTTAGGATACGGATTCAGCAATAATGCTTCTGGAGCACTTCCATGGTTCCGTTTGCATAAAGGCTACCCACAAAGTGATTACCTAGAAACTACTAGCACCAAGGAAAAAGGCGAAGTCCTAGCCATGGGTTACGTAGATGAAGGTGTAGTAGTTAATATTTGTGAAAAGAATAACTAGTATTTACTAGAAGAATTAGATATTTTGAAAACCTCGAGGTTTATTCCTCGAGGTTTTTGTTATTTTCTCAGTTTTTATTAAAAAAACTTGACAACTTTTTGCTCTGAGATATAATGAATAGGTGCACAAATACATAGGAAAATAAGGCGAAATCACATGCCCTTTTTTGCGTTAGCGAAAAAGCGGTCTTTTTTGTTCTAGAAACACCCGAATACTGTCAGATTTCCAATTTTTAATGCTTTAGATCCGTGCGTTTGCGATTTGTGAAAAACAAAATCTCTTTTAAATAAGCTACTTTTGATCGCCACTCTGCCTAGAAAAATCTACTTAAGGTCAGAGACCACTTTATCTATAATGCGTCTTCGCGTAGACGTAATTAGAACTTTTAGAGCGATCCGGAAAACTAAATATCATTAATAAGCACATCGGGGCCTTTTTAGCGACCGCGATGTGGGGGTGTATTATTCATGCAAAACAAGCCAAAGCCGATTGGTAGTGTTGCCGTACCAGGCGAGACTATGATCACTCGTAAGTTTTTTACTAAGCAGCACGATATCGCTGCAGTTCCGAACCTGATAGAAATCCAGCTTGATTCCTACAAATGGTTCTTTGAGACAGGTCTTAAAGAGTTGCTTGCTGAAATTAATCCTATTAAGGATTTCACAGGTAAAAATTTGGAACTATCTTTTGGAGATTTCTTCTTCGATAAACCAAAGTACGACGAGAACACTTCTCGTGAACGCAATACTACATACGAAGCTCCTTTGTATGTGACTGCAAAACTTATCAATAAAGTTACTGGCAAAACCAAAACACAAGATGTGTACTTTGGTGATTTTCCATTGCTAACCCCGCGTGGAACTTTTGTTATTAATGGTGTTGAACGTGTAGTTGTATCCCAGTTGATTAAATCACCGGGTGTTTTCTTCACGAATGAATTTTCTCGTGGTAAATTCTTATTCGGTGCAAAGATTGTTCCTAACCGTGGCGCGTGGTTAGAACTTGATACTGACAACGCAGGTGTGATCGGTGTAAAGATCGATCGTAAGCGTCGCATTCCTATTACTGCTTTGCTTCGTGTTTTCGGCTTGGAAACAAACGAAGCTATCTTGGAAACTTTCAAAGACGTTGATACAAACCCTGAACTTAAATTCATCGCTACTACTTTAGAAAAAGATGCATCAACAAATGCTGATGAAGGTTTTAAAGAAGTATACAAACGTATTCGTCCAGGTGACTTGGCGACAGTAGACAACGCGCGTTCTTTGATTAGCGCGATGTTCTTCAACTTCGAACGCTACGACTTATCTGAAGTAGGCCGTTACAAATTCAACCAACGTCTAGATGAATATGTAGACCAAAAGCAAGATTCTCGCATGTTAACTTTGGAAGATCTTGTTTCTGTTGTAAAAGAAATTATTCGTTTGAGCAACATTCAAGGTCCTGCTGATGATATTGATCACTTGGCTAACCGTCGTATTCGTGCTGCTGGTGAACTTATCCAAACTCGTTACCGTGTTGGTTTAGCTCGTATGAGCCGTATCGCAAAAGACCGTATGTCTTTAGCTGACCTAGAAACTGTTACTCCTGCACAACTTATTCACGTTCGTCCGATTGTGGCTTCCATGCAGGAATTCTTCTCTTCATCTCAGCTATCACAGTTCATGGACCAAACAAACCCGTTGGCTGAACTTGAACACAAGCGTCGTCTAAGCGCGATGGGTCCTGGTGGACTATCTCGTGAACGCGCAGGTTTCGAAGTTCGTGACGTTCACCGTTCTCACTACGGTCGTCTTTGTCCTATTACAACTCCTGAAGGACCGAACATTGGTTTGGTTGCTCACTTAGCTACTTACGCAAAGATTAATGACTTTGGTTTTATCGAAACACCTTATCGTAAGATCAAGCGTTTTGCAAAAAACGATGGCAAAGATGCAATCGATGAAACTGCTTTATTTGATATAAAAGATGGCGAAAGTGTTGTAGTGGCTGCAGGTACAAAAATGACTGAAGCAGATGCAAAGAAACTTTCCAAGATTCAAGATCTAGATCAGGTTCGCATCGTTAGTCACCTTACAAACAAAGTTGAATACATGGATGCGTATGAAGAAGAAAAACTTACTATCGCTCCAGCTAACTTAAATATTTCTAAAGAAGGTTTCTTCGAAGATGAACGTGCATCTGTACGCGTAAACGGCACACCGACAATTGCCGATACAAACGAAATCGATTACATCGACGTATCTCCGAAGCAAATTATCTCTGTAACAACCTCTCTAATTCCTTTCTTGGAACACGATGACGCTAACCGTGCTTTGATGGGATCAAACATGCAACGTCAGGCTGTATCTTGTATTGTTCCTCGTGCTCCACTTGTTGGAACAGGTATGGAAGCAAAAGCAGCTCGCGATTCTGGACAAGTAATTATCAACCAAGAAGATGGTGAAGTCACCTCTGTAGTGGGCGATAAGATCACCGTTAAAGGTGATAACGGCAAAACTCTTGAATACCCATTGCTTAAGTTCATCCGTACTAATAGCGGTACATCTATGAACCAGATTAACCGTGTGTCAAAAGGACAAAAAGTTAAAGCTGGTGATGTGTTGGCTGATGGTACTTCTACAGAAAAAGGTGAACTAGCTCTTGGTCAAAACGTTCTTGTGGCTTTCATGTCATGGGAAGGTGGTAACTATGAAGATGCTATCTTGCTATCTAGCCGATTAGTGCAACAAGATTACTACACCTCTGTTCACATTGAAGATTTCAAAATTGATATCCGTGATACAAAACTAGGACCTGAAGTTGTTACTCGCGACATTCCAAATGTCGGTGAAGAAAAACTTAAGAATCTTGATGAAGACGGTGTGGTTCGCATTGGTGCTCAAGTTAAAGCTGGCGACATCTTAGTTGGAAAAATTACTCCAAAGGGTGAAACAGATTTAACAGCTGAAGAAAAACTTCTGCGTGTTATCTTTGGTGAAAAGTCTCGTGACGTAAAAGATACTTCTCTAACACTTCCTCATGGTGAATACGGTAAAGTCGTAAACATTCGTGAATTCTCTCGTGATAACGGCGACAAACTACAAAGCGGTGTTATCCGTTCTATCCAAGTTTCCATTGCTGTACTTCGCAAGATTCAAGTAGGGGATAAGATGGCTGGACGTCACGGTAACAAGGGTATTATCTCTCGTATCGTTCCTGCAGAAGACATGCCGTTCATGGCTGATGGAACTCCAGTTGATGTAATCTTGAACCCGCTTGGTATTGTATCTCGTATGAACTTGGGTCAGGTGCTTGAAACTCACTTAGGTTTCGCAGCTCACAAGCTTGGCTATCATGTTGCTACTCCAGTACTAGATGGTATGACTGAAACTCAGATTAAAGAAGAGCTTAAGAAAGCTGGTGTACCAGAAAACGGTAAAGTTGCTTTATATGATGGTAAAACTGGTGAAGCATTCGATGAGCCGGTAATGGTTGGTATCAAGTACTTCTTGAAGCTACATCACTTAGTAGACGACAAGATGCACGCTCGTTCTACTGGACCTTACTCTTTAATTACTCAACAGCCGTTGGGTGGTAAAGCCCAAATGGGTGGACAGCGTTTCGGTGAAATGGAAGTATGGGCGCTTGAAGGTTACGGCGCGGCTCACACTCTACAAGAAATGTTGACTATCAAATCAGATGACGTTGTAGGTAGAAGCAAAACTTACGAAGCGATTGTAAAAGGTGAACCGATTAAGAAGCCAAACGTTCCTGAATCCTTCCGTGTACTTATTAAAGAATTACAAAGTCTTGGTCTAGATGTCGACTTGCTCGGCGTAAACGGATCGATGAGTTTGCAGGATGCTATCCCTGATGCTGATGATAGCGAAAATCAAGCTGGTGTTGCTGTAGTCGAAGCAGAATCCGGAACTTCTCTCTTTGATGAACCTGACAAGAAGAAAAAGAAATCAAAGAAGGAATAAGTTTAGTATCAATTATATATAGATAAAATTATGATAACTCAAACTGAAGAATTTAAAGGCGTAAAGATCAAACTGGCTAGTCCAGAAACTATTATGGAATGGTCTTACGGAGAAGTGACAAAACCGGAAACCATTAACTACCGTACTCAACGTCCGGAAAAAGATGGTCTATTCGACGAAAAGATTTTTGGTCCAATTAAAGACTGGGAATGTTACTGTGGTAAATACAAGCGTATTCGCTACAAAAATATTGTTTGTGATAAATGTGGTGTTGAAGTGACTAAGTCATCTGTACGTCGTGAACGTATGGGTCACATTACTTTGGCTGTTCCTGTAGCGCACATTTGGTTCTTGCGTTCTGTACCGAGCCGTCTTGGTTTAATCCTAGACTTAGGTGTTCAAGAACTTGAACGTTGTGTTTACTTTGCTGCTTACATCATCACTTCTGTAGATGAAGAAGCTCGCCTAGGTACTCTAGAGCAAATCGAAGGTGAATTCAAAACCAAGAAGAAAGAGATTGAACAACGCTACGAAACTTTGCTTTCAAAAACTCGCACTACAATGCAAGCTGAACTTAAGGGTGATGCAGATGTAGTTGGCGCAAAGATCGATTTGGAAACAACAAAGATTAAAGATCTTTGGCAAGCTGAAGTTTCTAACTTGGAAGCAATCCGTGACCAAGCTCGTTCTGAATTGAAGAGCATCAAGAAATACCAAATTATTTCTGAACTTGCTTACCGTGATCTTTCTCTAAAGTACGGCCCAGTTTTCACAGCTGGAATTGGCGCTGAAGCTGTTAAAGGTTTGTTAGAAGAATTGAACCTTGAAGAGCTAGCTCAATCAATTGAAACTCAATTACAAACTACTGAAGGTCAAAGCGCAAAGAAAATGATGCGTCGCCTAAAGTTAGTTAAGTCTCTAATTAAATCTGGTCTTCGTCCTGAATGGATGTTGATTACACATCTTCCTGTTATTCCACCTGACTTGCGTCCAATGGTGCAACTTGATGGTGGTCGTTTTGCGGCATCTGACTTGAACGATTTGTACCGCCGCGTTATCAACCGTAACAACCGTTTGAAGAAACTTTTAGAAATCAAATCTCCTGAAGTTATTACTCGAAACGAAAAACGTATGTTGCAAGAAGCTGTTGATGCGCTTATCGACAACTCAGTACGTCATGGTAAAGAAGTGACTGCATCAACAGGACAAAAGCGTAAGCTTCGTTCATTGGCAGACATGCTTAAAGGTAAGCAAGGACGTTTCCGTCAGAACTTGCTTGGTAAGCGTGTAGACTACTCTGGACGTTCTGTTATTGTAGTAGGTCCTAACTTGAAGCTTCACCAGTGTGGTTTGCCTAAAGCTATGGCTTTGGAACTTTTCAAACCATTCGTTATTTCTAAACTTATTTCTCGTGAATACGCTCACAACGTTCGTTCCGCAAACCGCTTAATAGAACAAGCGCGCAACGAAGTATGGGATATTCTAGAAGAAGTGACTAAAGATCACTACGTTCTATTAAACCGTGCTCCTACATTGCACAGACTTGGTTTCCAAGCTTTCCAGCCAGTATTGATTGAAGGAAAAGCTATCCAACTTCACCCTATGGTATGTGCGGCGTTCAACGCTGACTTCGATGGTGACCAGATGGCTGTTCACGTTCCACTTACAGAAGCTGCTCAGAAAGAAGCTAAGGAAATCATGGTTTCTTCTCGCAACTTGCTAAAGCCTGCATCTGGTCAACCAGTGATGACTCCCGACAAAGATGCTGTGGTAGGTTGTTACTACATTACAAAAACTCGTGAAGGCTTAAAAGGTGAAGGCAAGACTTTCAGCGATCGCGCTGAAGCAATCTTGGCTTACAATAACAAGCATGTTCACATTCAATCTCTAATTAAAGTTCGTCTATCTAAAGAAGATACTGAACTTGTAGAAACAACTGTTGGTCGCTTAATCTTCAACAAAATTGTTCCAGCTGAAATGGGTTACCGTAATGAAGCTTTCGACAAAAAGAAGCTTCAGGCGTTGGTTCGCGAAGCTTACCGTTTATTTGGTCCAGACCGCACTGCGGAATTGATCGATGACATTAAGCGCACTGGATTCACTTACATGAAACAATCTGGTTTGTCATGGGGTATGGATGACCTTCGTGTACCAGATACTAAATACGTTATTCTAGGCAAGGCTGATGAAGAAGTACAAGCTACCTCTGAACAATACCGTGAAGGTCTTCTTACAGAAGATGAACGTTACGGTCGCGTTGTAGAAATTTGGGCTGATGCTTCAGAAAAGATTGCGAAAGATGTGGTTGGTACAGTTACTGAACACTCTAGCGTAAACTACTTTGTATCTTCTGGTGCTCGTGGTTCTTTCTCTCAGATTACACAGATGTCTGGACTTAAAGGTTTGGTGGTAAACCCTGGTGGTCGTACTATCGAACTTCCTGTCCGTGGTTCCTTTAAAGAAGGTTTGGGTGTGTTGGAATATTTCATCTCTACTCATGGTTCTCGAAAAGGTATGTCTGACACAGCGCTTCGTACTGCTGACGCGGGTTACTTAACTCGTCGTTTGGTAGACGTTGCTCAGGATGTAGTTATCAACGCTGAAGATTGTGGAACTAAAGATTACGACGCTATTACGTTAGCGGAATCAGAACTGATGAACCAATCTTTTGAAAACCGTTTGTTCGGTCGTGTAGCTGCTGCAGATGTAAAATTAGAAGATGGCACAGTAATTGTTAAGAAAAACCAAGGTATTGATGAACAGCAGGCTAATCAGATTGCTGCATCTGGAATCACTGAAGTTAAATCTCGTTCAGTTCTAAAGTGTAAGTTGATTCGTGGTATTTGTCAGTTATGTTACGGATACGACCTTGGTTTCAACACTATGGTTAAGAAGGGTGCTGCTGTAGGCATCGTGGCTGCTCAAGCGATTGGTGAACCGGGAACACAGCTTACAATGCGTACCTTCCATACTGGTGGATCCGCGTCTGTAAGTGACATTACTCAAGGTTTGCCTCGTGTAGAAGAATTGTTTGAAGCTCGTGAGCCAAAAGGTATGGCTGCAGTTTCTGAAATTGCTGGAACTGTTTCTATTAGCATTTCTCCAACTCGTGAACAAATTGTTCGCATTGAAGGTGCTAACGTAGAAACTCAAGTGATGGCATTGCCAGCTGGCGGTGAAGCGTTAATCAAAGATGGTACTCATGTTGGTATCGGTGACGCTTTGTACGAAGGTGAAGATGGTGCTTTAGTAAAATCTACTAACGCAGGTATCGCTGTTGTAAAAGATGGCAACATCAAACTTATTCACGAAGGTGATGAGCTAGCAGAATATATTATTCCCCGCGGCTTCTCTCTAACAGTTAAAGATGGTGATTTAGTTTATCCTGGAAAGCCATTAACTGAAGGAAACTTAAACCCTAACCAAGTTCTAGAATTGCAGGGGATTGTAGAAGCTCAAAAGTATCTTGTTAAAGAAGTACAAGACATTTACGTTTCTCAAGGTCAGCAAATTCACGACAAGCACATTGAAATTATCGCTCGTCAGATGTTCAGTAAGATGCGCATCACAGACGCTGGTGATTCAGACATGGCAATGGGCGACATGGTAGATAAAGCTAAGTTCTCCGAAATGAATGAGATGCTTGAAAATGAAGGTCGTGCTCCAGCTCAAGCTGAACAATTGTTGATGGGTATTACTAAGATCTCTCTTTCTACTGAAAGCTTCTTGGCTGCTGCGAGTTTCCAAGAAACTACCCGTGTTCTTATCGAAGCTGCGGTAAGCGGTAAGACTGACTACCTCCGTGGTCTAAAAGAAAATGTTATCATCGGTAAACTAATTCCTGCTGGAACTGGATTTACTGAAGAAATTGCTCAAGAAAATCTGAAGGCTCAAGCATTGCCTTTGCAATAATTAGCCTTTCAGTGCTCTGAAAATATTAAAAACACCCCCATTTCGGGGGTGTTTTTAATTCATGCTATAATTTGGTAGTAAAACTTTCGAAATGAAACAAACAGGTTTAGCACATCACCATATTAGGCGGAGCTATCATGCAGTCACTTTTGTCACTAGTGTAATTTTAGTGGCATTTTTTGCTTGGGTACTTGGAATTGCTTTGACCTCAGTGAGTGCCGAAAACTCTAATCGTCCCATTTTGTTGGCAGACCACCCAGTCGAACCAGACGTTAAAGTGATCTCGAATAGTAGCAGGGCAAGCACGGCCTCAAATGAAGAAACCTCTATTCCTGATTTAACTCCAGAGATTACAGTAATCCCAGGTGACTCTATCCAGCAAAGATATATCTTACAAGATGGAGAGGTCCAGGCAATCTTTGTTTTTAGAAATCAATTTCCTAAATTTATAGGACATACTAATGTTCCTGATGGGAATGTAGCATTGAACCTTTTTGGGGTAAACAATGTAACGGGAAAATCATTAGCGGACACTAATGGTAACTGGACCTGGGAATCAACTGTTCCGCTAAAACCAGGAACTTATACCTTAACTGCTAAAGTTTCAAGAGGTGTGTCGAGTAAGGTATTGGCCACTGACTCATTCTTGTTTGAAATTGTGTTAGGAGAGAATGAAGAGCCATTAGCTCCTAAATTTAATAACACGCCACAACTTGGAAACGGGGGAGCGTTGTTCGATGTAAGAGCTGTAATTAATAGTGAGTCCAAAGAAGTATTAGTTGGTGATCCTATCGTTGCAGATATTAAATTTATTAACTTTAGTAGTCCCGATAAAGCTGTCGACGTAGAAGTACAATACACTATTACAAACAAAGATGAAGATATTGTTTCTGAAAATTCGGAAACCATGGCAGTTAAAGGTGCTCTAGAGTACTCTAAATCATTCCTTACCACCACAACTCTACCATTGGGTGAATATACATTAACAGTCGCAGTTCCCTCTGAGGATTTAATCGCTACCTCTACAGATACTTTCGAGATTGTATCTAGCGAAGAACCTGTAGCTGCAGGCTCATCTACTTCTTCCCCATTTTCAAATAGAACGCTCATTATGCAAATTCTTGGGGGGATGCTATTTCTAGGGGTTGTAGTGGCCTATATGGAGTATAATAAGGTAGTTGTATTATCTCAGAATATAAAGCAATTAAACGAGGCAGACTTATTTAAAAAATCAGCAGCATAACTTATGGAAAATTCTTTGACGGTAGTACAAACGATTGAAAAACTTTTATCATTTGCAAACATTGCAATTTATATTGTGGTTATAGTATTTGCATTGAATTGTATTTGGCGAGTTGAAAAACGACTTGATAGATTTTTAAAAATTATAACAATAGCGATTGCTTTAATTCCTTTTAGATTGGTCTTAGGAATTTTAGGATTGGAACAGGATCCTAATTGGGCAGTAGTTGTAAGAGGTCTTGGGTTCTTAGTCGGAGTGCTCCTAATAGTTGCATTTGCAGACCTACTTCGAGTAATCAAAACAATGAATAAAGAAGCTTAGCCACTAGGGGAGGAATTCTGTTGTGTACGCTTTTGCTATATCGAATTCAGAAACTAGTACACTTGTTTTGTATAAATAATACATTTCAAGCCATCTCCCAGTGCTCATCTCTCCAACATGCTCAATTCCGTCTGTTCTAATTAGGGGAGCGCTAGCTGTAAGTATTTGCTTTTGAAATTCTTCTTCACGTTGTCTGCCAGATGTGTATGGCATAGTTATATCGATTGCCTCATCTCTGTAATCTAACGCGTACTCCCATCCTTTTATTGTAGCGTTTACAAAAGCCTGGACTTGTTCCGGTCTTTTTTCTATTAGTTCATTGGTGGTCACAATTACATCACTATACATGTGAATGTCGTAATCCTCGGGCTTTATTAAGCTAAAGTTTGTTTCTGGGTAATCTTTTGGTAAGTATAGCTTGGTGCGATAGATGCTGACTGCATCTACTTCTCCGTTAATTAAGTCGTCTATAGCATTGAACCCTATATTTTTAAAAATCATGCTATTTACTGGGACTTTGTACTTATTTCCTAGGAATTTGTACAAAGAAAAAGAGTAATTTTCATTTCTGGTAGTCCCTAGGACTTTATTACGCAAATCCTCAGGCTTATTTATACCACTTTCTGGTAAAGAGGCGATAACTGTAGGAGTTTCCTGATAAATAACCGCCACAGCCTTTACGGGGTCGTTCTGGGCAACGTGATCCAGTAGTTCTAGAGCAGATACTATTACGTAGTCATTCTCACCAGAGAGAAGTGAATCGATAGTAGATCTCTTGTCTTCAGTTGGTTCATTGAATTCCACTGTCAGACCACCATCCTCATACATCTTCTGTTCTTTGGCTACGTACATACCTGCAAATTGGGCGCTATGAAGCCATTTTAACCCAACTTTAACAATAGAATCATCCGCCCTCTGGCGATAGGAAAAGTACGAAGTAAATAGTACGAATCCAATGAAGGTTAAGGACAATAATATAAATACTGGTAAGTGAGGATGTTTTTTTGTTTCCATGTAGTACTTTACTATATAAATAATAGCATATCTCTTCATATAATATGAAGAAGAAATTAAATTAAGATGTTTGCGCTTTACAAAACAGTAAAACCATGCTATAATATCATTACAAGTTAAGAAAACGTTGCCCAACTTTACTTAAATAGGGCAGTTGATACAAAAATAAACTAAAATAATTAATAAAAGACAATGAACTTAAAGAATAACTTTATTTTGTTGGTTGCTAGCGCTGTTATGGTTTCAGGACTATTTGCGTTTGTAGAACCAAGGATCACAGGTGCTGCTACAGATACAGACGACGTAGTAGTAAACCAATCGGTAACTTCAGAGATTTCTCTAAGCTCACCTTCAGACATTACAATGACTGCATTGTCTACTTCTCAAAATACAGCAGTAGGCACCGCAGCTTGGACTGTAATCACAAACAACGATGACGGGTATACTTTGACTCTTCATGCTTCAAGTGCCCCTGCACTGTCCCGTTCTGGTGGCGGTGGTAACATCGTTGACTACACTCCTACAGTATCTGAAACACCTGAAACATGGTCAGTTCCTGCGTCTAATGTAGAATTTGGTTTCTCAGCATTCGGCACAGATGTTAACACTTCTACATATGGCACAGATGCTGATTGTATCGCTGGTGCAGACGTACCAAGCGCTGGTCTAAAATGGAGAGACTTCGATTTGACTGGCTCAGCTGACCAAATCGCTACAGCAGCAGCTCCAACAACTACATCTGGTACAGTAGCTAACATGTGTGTAGCAACTGAACAAGATACAACTTTCGCAGTAGCTGGTTCTTACTCAGCAACAATCACTGCTACAGCTACTACTTTATAAGTTGAGATACAAAGCAGACTAAATATAATTTTCCACTATACCACACTCATAAAGTGTGGTATTCTGATACTAAGATGAAAAAATTCAACCTCAACCGTTGGTTTGTATTAATAAGTATTTCAATATTAACTTTTGGATTAGCTCCAACTGCTTATGCGATTACTATTACAGACACTTCCGCGGAAATTCGTGACGACTTCGTAGTTGGCCCTGCTAAGACAGAACTCTTTTTAAAGAGAGGGGAGAAAGCAACTCGAAGTTTATCTGTTGTTAACAGAACCGACCGAGAACAAACTTTTACGGTTAGCGTAGAAGACTTCACGGGCTCGAAAGATTTAAAGAATCCTGTAGTTCTTTTAGGAAATGACAAAGGCCCATATTCTTTAAAGGATTACATCAAGCCAGAGAAGGATTCGTTTAAACTTAAACCAAAACAGCGTGCCGTTTTGGATGTAGTAGTGACTATTCCAGCAGAAGCAGAGCCAGGCGGTCACTATGGTTCAGTTTTGGTTTCTAGCGCACCATCTTCAGATGACGATGCTGAACTAGATAACAAAGCAAAAACTATTTCTAGAATCGGTGCTTTGTATTTTGTTCGTGTTGAAGGCAAGGTAAAAGAGTCTTCATTGCTTACAGATTTCCGTATGGAAAATGATAAAGCTTTCCATGAAAAAGGACCCTTTAATTTCGAATTACTTTACGAAAATAACAGTAGTGTCCACTTAACTCCAAGCGGTAAAGTTCAAATTAAGAACATGCTCGGACGTAGTGTTAAAGATATTGAAGTAGCCCCTTTCTTTAGTTTGCCCGACTCTCTACGCGCAGCTGTAGTTACTTGGGAATCAGACTTCGCCTTTGGTCGTTATACTGCAACAGCAACAATCGACCGCGGCTACAGGGAGTCACCAGACGAAGTTGATGTAAAGACTATTTCTTTTTGGGTGCTACCTTGGAAAATAGTAGTAGGTTTCTTGGCAGCAATTATTGTGGTAGCCTTTATCCTTCGTCGGTTAGTGCGCTCATTTGAAATCAAACGTAAAAAATAGCAATCACTAACCGCTGGCCAGTATCATTAGTAAGCGATTAGGATGAATTTAGAAAAAATTAAAATTTTAATAACAAAAATCAGTGCAGGCAAAACTTTCAGGTTTGCTGTGCTGTTTTTTTTGTTGATGTCTGTGTCAGTGGGAACTGCGACCCATATCCATGCACAAATGGCTGGCACAGCATATAAGATTCCGTTAGATTCAATTAACGTTGGGGGGCAAGATGGATCATCTACCTCTTATGGTTTGTTCGATACAGTTGGCGAGATAGCTACTGGAGACTCTGCGAGTGGCAGCTATGGAATAAACGCAGGATTCATAGGCGCACAACTCACATACTTAGCTATTAGTAGTGGAAGCGATGTAACAATGAGTCCAGCAATCTCTGGAGTTTCTGGTGGAGTCGGTAGCGGTTCAACTGTTTGGACAGTCATTACAGATAATCCAGCAGGATATTCGCTAACAATTAAAGCCGATACTAATCCAGCATTGCGAAGCGCTTCCAGTGATTTTGCTGACTATACAACAAGTGGAGCTGCGCCGGACTATTTATGGTCAGTAGCCTCAGCAGATAGCGAGTACGGATTTACTCCAGAAGGAGTAGATATTATTCAAAGATACAAAGATAATGGTGCTACGTGTGATGCTATAGGGGGAAGTGATACTACAGATCGATGTTGGGACAAGCTTACTACTTCTGACCAACAAATTGCTGAACGAACAACTGGGAATCATCCGTCGGGGACTACTACTACTGTGAAGATGCAGGCTGAAGTAGGTTCAAGTCATATCCAACCTAATGGAAATTACGAAGCTAATATTACCGTCACTGCAGTAGCTCTATAAAACTTAGTTATGAAATTCAAAATCAGCCGAATCTTTACTTTATTTTCGTTGGGGATTTTTACTTGCTCAATATTTTTAAGTACGCCTGCTTTAATCTATGCAGCAAGTAGTGGTGTTCAGGTTGGTCAGCCTAGTAATACCGGAGTTGATCCTGTGCCAGGATCTACAGGAGGAGGGGCGCCTCCAACGGTTAGTCCTCCAAAAATAAGTAGAGTTGCAGTAACAACTTCTTACGATTCGGCGACAATAAATTGGGTCACACAAGACTTAGCGTTGTCCCGCGTTTCTTGGGGCACTAACCCTGACTATAGAGATGGCACTGTTGCTGGAGAACAATATACCAAGAATCATTCAGCTCTAATTTCAGATCTATTACCAAATAAAAGATACTACTTTCAAATAATTTCTACCGGGACAAATGGTGCCGAGAGTAAGTATCAAGATGTATTCGTAACACTTAGCCCACCAGACACAGAACCACCCAGCAATGTTAGTGAGTTTTCTGCAACTCCTCAATTAAAACATATTCATTTAAGTTGGAACAATCCAACAGAATCAGATTTTAATTTAGTTAGAATAGTAAAATCAGAAAAGTTTTTTCCTTTAGATCCTTTAAATGGAGCTGTGATCTATGAAGGTCTTGGAAGTAATTTTTATGATGACAATGTAGTGCCCGGTGTAATTTATTTTTATACAGCGTTCTCTAAGGACACTACTGGTAATTATTCTTCCGGATCCGTTTCGTATACAATGATCGCCAGCAGTGATGAAGTCAACACAGATCCAACAGCTCCTGCAGTAGACATACAACTTCCTTCGGTAAAGAACCCACCACTGATTCCAAGTCTGTTTAAAGATTTTAATTTTTCCTATCGCGATGGTCTTACTTTGGATTTAGACAACCCAGTGATTCCTGTAGGACAAGGTTTAGAAATTTCAATCCCGAGGAGTCGTCTACCTGAAGATGGGTCATTCTTAACGTTGACTGTTGCCGATCCTGAAAAAAAATCTTCTAGCTCGACCTATCTGTTTTTTTACGATAAAGAGAGCGGTGAGTATAGGGTAAAAACCCCAGCGTTTAAAAATCCAAAAAACTATGCATTAGTTGTCACAGTATTTAATTCGACAAAATTAATACTTGAAAAGGTTTCGGGCTCTGTTGAAGTAATTAATGAAGCGCAGGCAGAAGTGGATAGCAGGGAAGAATCGGGACAGGAAGGACTTCCGAACCCCGTTATCATAGGAACAGTGGGCCTCGCCGCAGTAATTGTGACAGTACATTTTTGGAGAGTAGTAAGAATTAGAAAACAAATTTCCTTGCGAAGCAATGAAGAGAAAAAAGAGTTGGAATAATCCAACTCTTTTTTAATATAGCATTGACAAAACGCAATAAAACTGCTATACTTGATATAGAAAAAGTATCGGATAGCAAATATTGATCATCGGTAAAAAAGCGAAGATCAATACAAGAAACAAAAACTAAAATACAATATGTCAGAAAGGGAAAAGAAGTCCTTTTTAGCCTCAGGAGATTTAATCTCAATCTCTGAAGCTGCAAACTTTACTCCATACTCAGCCGAGTACTTGAGTTTAAGAGCGAGAACAGGACATCTAAAAGCAATGAAGATAGCTAGAAACTGGCTCACTACACGTGGGGCGGTTTTATTGTATTTGAAACAACAAAAAGTGAAGCATTCTCGCAGTGCGCAAATGCGAACAAAAGCGGAGGTTGTGTATGATTAAACTCTTTACTCCTACCGTGCGCATAGCTTTCGCGTTAATAGGCCTTCTAGTTGTATTGGCTACAGTAGCATCTACTTTCAATTATGAACGTTCGGCCATTGCTGCTTATAATGCAGAGATTAACTACCAGGGAAAACTAACAAATGGTAGCAATGTCGCTGTTGCGGATGGTGACTATAACATGGAGTTCAAACTTTACGACGCTGTAAGTGGAGGAAGTCTTCTTTGGACCGAAACTCGTACTGCTGGAGATAAAGTGACAGTCACTAATGGGGTGTTTAGTGTGATGTTGGGAGAGGTTAACCCTTTTGGTAGTCTAGATTTTAATCAGACTTTATTTTTGAGTGTAAACATCGGAGGAACAGGGACACCTAGTTGGGATGGAGAAATGACTCCACGAAAGAAGATTGGAACAGTTCCAGTCGCTTTCTTGGCAAGCAATCTTAAGGGCACAGGTCTGGTGGACATTACTAATACCGCCACCCAAGCAGCATTTAATTATGATGGCTCTAACCGCGCAACTTTGGGAGTAGCATCTAACGGATTCACAACTTTGACTTCTGTAGGAAGCGGAGCTGGTTGGAACTTAACTGGTGGTAATGTAGGAATTGGAACAGCCACTACTTCTGCAAAATTGCATGTCACATCTACAACTGAACAATTAAGAGTTGGCTACGACGCAGCAAACTATTCTTCCTTCACAACCTCATCCGGAGGCGATTTAACAATTGCACCTTCTGGAAGTGATTTAGCTATAACAGGAAATGTAGATGTATCTGGAACATTAACTTCTGGAACCGCAAATGCATTTAGTGTAAACGCAAGCGGAGTTGTTACTGCAGGAGCTTGGCAGGGAACAGTGGTCGGCTCAACTTATGGTGGCACAGGAGTAAACAATGGTAGCAACACAATTACCCTTGGCGGCAACATTAATACAGCGGCAGCATTTACAACAGCGGGAGCAAACGCTCTTACACTTACAACTACTGGTGCTACAAACGTGACACTTCCAACCACAGGAACTTTAATTACATCAGGTGTGACAACTTTGTCATCTTTAGTTTCCATCGGAACAATTACAACTGGTGTTTGGAATGGGACTGCTATTGCTGGTACCTACGGTGGTACTGGAATTAACACTTCAGCATCAACAGGTGTACCAAGTATTTCTTCTGGAACATGGTCAGTGAATGCACAGCTTCCAGTTTCGCTTGGCGGTACTGGAACAGCGAATGGTTCAATCACCGGAACTGGTGCTCTATCATTTACCGCAGGTGGAGCCGCTCAGAATGTTAATCTTATTGCTACGACTACAGGTTCAATTGTAGCCTCATCTACAACTGCTAATACAGACACAATCAATATTAAACCTCAAACTACTGGAACTGGTGCGACTTTCGCTGGTATTTTTACAACCGCAGACTTAACAGGATCAGATAAAACTTACACATTCCCAAATGCTAATATAACTGTTAACGCAGCAGCAGATATTTCAGGGTCAACCTTAGCTGCTAATGTGACTGCTTCTTCTTTGACGAGCGTCGGAACATTGAGTTCACTTGCACTGTCTGGTGCAATCACTGGAGCAACTAGCTTTAACGGTCTTGTAGTTACAGCTAACAATGGCACTGTTACTACAGGCATATGGAACGGAACTGATATTGCAGTTGCAGATGGTGGTACTGGAGCATCAACATCGCAGAATGCAATTAACAATCTATCTCAACTCACAACTAATGGTGACTTACTGTACCATAATGGCACTAACTCAACCCGTTTGGCTCGTGGTTCAGATACAGAATGTTTGAAAGCAAATGCTACTACAATTCTTTGGGGTGCTTGTTCAGCTGGTGGTGGATACACCACTATTCAAGATGAAGCTGGTAGCTTAACACAGCGCGCTACCTTGAACTTTACAGGTGCAGGAGTTGCTTGTGTAGACAACGCTGGTTCAACTCGTACAGATTGTACAATCGCTGGTGGCGGCTCTACTACTTTCGATACAATCGGCGATGCTGCAGGTAATGGCGCTGTTGCGATGGGTACAACTGTTCAAACTTTGGATTGGGGTGCAACAACTACAACAGATAACTTAACTGTCACTTCTTCAGGAACAGGGCTTACTTCAGGGTCTGCTTTTAAAGTTACATCTGCAACAACTGGTTCTGTGTCTAACGGCATTGTTCAACTTCAAGCTTCTGGTGCTTACACTGGATCAGGTGGATTGTTAAACTTAACAGCCAACTCTACTGCCACTGGCAGGCTCGCAACATTTAATGCCACTTCTTTAACTACTGGAAAAGTTATAGAGATTAACATGGGTACTGTATTGACTCGAGGAAACGCAATTAATGTTACTGGCGCTTCTTATGACCCAGGTGCAACTCAAACTGGCAGTCTAGTAAATTTGACATATACTAACGCCTCTACTAACGCTTCAAGTGAATCAATCACTAATGGTTTGAATCTAGCAATTACTGTTAACACATCTGGCGCTGGAACTAAACAAATTAATGGTTTAAATATTGAAGCTCCTACTATGACTGCTTGTGCTACTGGTGCTTGTACTTATGCTGGCTTAAAAATAACTGGTGCATCAACTACAAATGTAACAAGTTATGGTGCATACATAGATGCTGGCTCGGGTGCTGGCATAGAGTATGCCGCTGCATTCATGAATGGTTATGTTGGTATTGGAACAGCAGCTCCTACTAGCATGCTTCAAATTGGTGAAGCTATTAATAGAGGGGACTTAGATGTATACGGCGACATCACTACTATTGGTGCTAGAAACTTAACAGCACTAGCTGGTGTAAAAGATGTGTTCTTGTATGATACTACCGCTGACAGTGATGGTGGTCGCTGGGTAGACTGGGCAACAACAGAAAGACTATCTTGGTATAACGAAACAAAAGACGCAGTCGGTTCAATTTGTAACATTTCAACTGACGATCGTTGTGGTGCTTCCTCTTTTCCAAGAAAAGCAACCTTGGCTGTAACTGCTAATGCTTTGTATATTTTTGATACTTCTAACAATACATTGTGGATGAAGTTTAGCCAAAACGCTAGTGGGTACGCTTTGGGTGTAGATACTAGCAATGATCCTTCCAGCGTAACCGCTATGAATGGTGTTATCTATGTTGGTACAACCGACGGTTCTAATGGAGCGGGTGACGGGCTTTACGCTTTCGACTTTATTAACGATCGTATGTGGAACTACGATGCTACAGATCGTTCTGGTGCAGACGTTGGAATTGGAAGTCGTAACGGGGCTGTGAATTATAACGTAGATAATAATACCAACTTAGACATTGCAGTAACTGGTACCATTGCTGGTTGGGAAACAATTAATGATGTGTTTGTTGTTAACCCTAACATTACAATCACTGCGTCTACTATTGGTGCTGCTACTAACTTAACTCCAGGGTATGGAGGTACTTATATTGCATTGGCAACAAATTCTGGCCTTACTGTTATTAACATGGCTACAAGTCAGCTGATTCAATATTCCGATGCAACGGATAATGATTACACTGCTGTGCATTTGACTAAGACTGGTAGAATGTACGCTCTAAATACTACTCTGGACCAATTGGAACGTTGGGATAACTTTGATGCAGACAAAATTAATGAAATTAATGGAGCTTACAGCGCGGTATGGGATCAATCTACAACACCAGCACTTTCTAAAACTACACCAAACATGATAGTAGGTGCACCAGACGCGATTGATGTAATTGAACGTGCATCATCTGCCCTAGAAACAGAAGATTTAATTTATGTTGGACACAGTCTAGGTTTGACTGAATTGCATGGCCACACTACAACAGCAACAGGCTGGGTAAAGTGGTTCGATACAAATCGTCAAAGTATGATGAAGCATCAGTATATTGACGTTGCTCTTCCTTTGGATGACACAACAACAACTGCAGACAGCGACACTATTGTAGACAATGATATGACTTACAAAGGAACCTACACACAAGGGGTGAGTGGTGTTCGTGGTAAAGCTGTTGACTTAGGTGGCGCTGGATACTTATGTTCTGATACAACCTCGGACGGTACTTGTGACGTAGATACGGCATTCAATATATCTACCGTTGGGTGGACGGTCAGTATGTGGTTTAAACATTCTACTAGTCTCCCTGGAGCACCTGAAGTACTCTTTAGTAAATGTTATGTCGCAGCGGGTACAGCAGCAACAGGTTGTGTAGATGCTACTATGACAACTACTGGAACAATCCGTGTCGGAGTAGATGATGATGCCAGCTGGACTTTAGGCACCACCTATGACATTACCGCAACAACATCTCAATTGTATAATGATAACCAATGGCATATGATAACAATTTCTCGCACAAACGCGGGTGACGTTGACGTGTATCTAGATGGGCAAGCAATTAACTTAAGTACTGCTACAGCCTTAGCTACGACCTTTGACGGAAGCCAAATTGTTAGCCTTGGTGCTTCATGTGCAGGTTCTGTGAACTGTGCAGCTGGCTCAAACTTCTGGAACGGTTCTATCGATGACTTTACATTTGCGGTGCAAACTACAACACTTGCCACAGTAAGTAATGCTCAACAACGCCGTCTATTTAACGATGCTCGTCCTTTGGTAAACAAGCGTGTAATTACAGTAGACAACGCTACAGCTGCTACCTCAACAACAATTACAGACACGGGAGAAACTTGGTTCCCGAATGAATTTGCAGGTTTAATTGTTAACTTGACCAGCGGTACTGGTGCCGGCCAAACACGTCGTGTAATTTCTAATACCACGGACACAATGACAGTGGCAATTCCATTTGATGTTACTCCAGACACAACTACGGACTTCGAGGTCGACCCAGAAGCTCTATATGGCGATTCTAATGCTGTAGTTGCAATTGGATTAACGAACAAAGCTTTACTCGGAGAAGCAAGATTGCTTTGTGTTGGTACAGACAGTACAACTGGTACTGGTGGCGTAACTTGTTATAACCACCAAGCAGGTCCAAACGTAATTGCAGATATTTTCCACGGCGACGCTAAAAAGACTGATGATCATGGAACTGAATGGACAGATACGGATTCTGACTCAGATGATATTCGTTCCATAGATCTTTCTAAGCGCTCTCTATTAATGGCTACTGATGAGCATATGTGGTCCCAAGCAGAAAACGTTCAGTTAGGACAAGGATTAGATTATATAACAAACCAGCTATATAACATTAGAAACGAGTTAGTTTTGGATGGTGTTACAGCGGTTGGTAGTTTGGGTACAGAAGTTGGATTCACTGGTGGAGCCGATTTGGCTGAGTACTATTACTCTACTAATAACCTACAAGCGGGGGATGTAGTTTCCATCGATCCAAACGGTGACGGTGACGACGTAGTACTTTACACTGGTGAAAATAATCAGAGAGTGCTTGGTGTGGTGGCGAGTAGACCGGCAATTATTTTGGGAGAAAGATTAGCAGATGGTTATCCAATAGCATTGACTGGACGTATTCCTGTAAAGTTTAGCGATGAAAATGGTCCGGTACAACCAGGGGATTACTTAACAGCTTCCTCTATTGAAGGCCATGCTATGCGTGCGACAAGTTCTGGGCTAGCAATTGGAAGAGCTCTTGATTCTAGCCTGTCTGCAGAACAGCAAGAAGTGTGTTCAATTCAAACTAATAATGAATCTGAAGATCTTTCAAATGAGTCAACAGAAGAATCCACAAGTGAAACCGAAGAAACTACTGCAGATGCTGACGAAGTAGTAGAAGAGCCAAGTGTTGATTTGGAAATGTGTGGCAAAGTCATGATGTTCGTAGAACTTGGCAGCTTTAACGGTTTACCAATCGAACAGCTGATGGAAGAAATGGACGCCGCTATTGCAGAAATGGGCCTAGAAGAAATGCCAGACGAAGATTCTGTTCTTCTTGAAAGCGGCGATTTAGAACTCAGAGAAACTAAACAAGATAGAATCCTTGCTTTCCTAAAGCAAATGAAGACTCAAAAGAAGGATGTCGGTGTATCTTCTCAAATTCTTACAGATAGACTAAGTGCAACGTTCGAAGTAATTTCTCCGAACATTGTGGCAGATGGCTTACAAGTGCTGACGATTGGAAGCTCTGGCAGAAGTATAGATGTGCTTTCTGACCTTGTATTCATTGGTCGCCCGTTCTTTAATTCAGACACAGCTGGCTATGCCAAAATTTTACAAGGCGACAGATACGTAGACGTAACATTTGAGCGCTCATACTTAGAACAACCAATTGTTAGTGTGGCAATTACCCAAGAGCAAGATGAACAGCTTCTTGAAGAGGTAAACCAAGAAGTGATAGACGCCATGAACATTATTGATGACTCTAACATTGAGTTATTGTTTGGTAGTAATGTACAGCACTTAGTTACAAGAAAGAGTCAGAATGGCTTCCGAATTATCTTAAACCAACCGGCTCCTCAAGATCTCACATTTAGCTGGATAGCTTTGGCGGTAAAGAATCCAAGATTGGTAATCTCAGCAGGAGATCAGATAGAGCTAGATACAGGTGAAGTGGCAGGGGATCAAACTGATGAATATTTCTACGATGACTCTAGTTCGGATGGTTCCGATTCTCAACCTAACGATGAACCCCAAGTAGATGAATCGAGCGATTCAACAGATTCAACTGGTTCGTCAGATCAGGACGAAGAGCCTACTGATGGCGGTAATAATATAGATGAACCATCAACAGAACCAGAAGAACCAAGCTCCACTGAAGAACCCTCTTCCGATAATTCTCTCGGATTAGAATAAAGAATAAAAACTAGCTGTGATTTGCATAGCTAGTTTTGTTTTATGCGATTCATTTGATATAATATATAGAGTAAAACTAAACTATGCCACAGAAACTAAAATCTAAAATAAAGTCTACTTCTGTTGTTAACTCAACATTCGATTTGCCGCAAAATTTTTCTAAGACATCTAAGACTTCTTCAGTGCTTGATGGCTTGAAGCAAAATAAAAAGAAACTTCTAATTGCACTAGTAATTATTTTCGGATTACTATTATTAGTATTTACGGTTAAATTCTACATGGATTTAAGAGAAGCAAAGAATGAGTTGAAACAAATCCAGAACGATCCAAACGCTAAAGCAAAAGAAGAAAGCCAAAAGATTGTAGACCAAGTTGGTCAGTTAGTAGAGCTCCCAGTAGGGGAAGAGCCGACAGTAGCAACCGTTACTGATCCAACCAAGCTAGCAGATCAAGAGTTCTTCGCAAATTCCAAAGCTGGGGATAAAGTCTTAATCTACCAGGAGGCTCAGAGAGCCATATTATTTAGACCAGATACTAACAAAGTTATTGAAATTGCCCCGTTAACATT
Organism: uncultured Candidatus Saccharibacteria bacterium; assembly: GCA_964561085.1. Classification (GTDB taxonomy): domain Bacteria; phylum Patescibacteriota; class Doudnabacteria; order UBA920; family UBA920; genus UBA920. Next base: position 147,413 of record CAZLNP010000001.1, on the reverse strand, counting down.
AAGTCAGGACGATTCACTGGTTCCCGATAGCGATTCGGAGACCGGCTCTAGTAGATCTAATTAGTTATTAGGGCTTTTGGCCTTGTGCTTTGCCTTAAAATGTGATATACTATATTTAATAGTCCAGTAAACCTGAGATGAAACAAAAAATCATGAAAAAACAGACAATTCTTAAAAATACCGCACGTTTACTTGCTGCGGTTATTTTGCTTGTAGGAATAAACTTTGCTCCTCATCAAGCTCAAGCGGCTTCTTTGACTAGCATGCGTGCCGTTGCTAGTCGTTTAGCAGAAAATACTAACTCAGACTATACAATCTATTTTGTAAGTCCAACTGGTATCCAGTCAGGTACTTCTGATGACATTATCCTTACTTTTAGTTCAGACTTCACTTTAGCTGCTGAAGCAGCGGCTAACTTTGACTTTGCTGTTGGGAACTCTGGAACATGTACATCAGCTACTTACACAGAAGAAACTTTGGCTTTAACAGCCAGTGCTACTGAGTGGGGAGTAGATGTTACTGGTGACGTAGTTACTTTTGAACCAGAAACAGACGATACTCATGCTGGCGGTCTTTGTTATCGTGTTCGCATGGGAACTGTTGCAACTTCCGGTGGTACTGGAGCAGCTAGTACCGTCCAAAACGGACCTCTAGACAACGATGACAGTATTGTTTTCTCTGGTGGTTTTGGAGATACTGGCACAATTGCTTTAGATATCATTAGTAATGATCAAGTAACAATTACAGCTACTGTAGACCCAACTATTACTTTCACAATCGACGATAACGCAATTGGCTTCGGAACTCTTTCTAATACAACTGGCCGTTGGGCAACAGCTGATGCAACTGGCGGAAACGCTTCTCCTGCTTTGCCAACAGCAGCTAACGTTTTAACTGTCGCTACTAATGCTTCTAGTGGATACGCTTTGACCTATAATGGGGCAACGTTAACATCGGGTGGTAATACAATCGACGTAGCGACTGTCACTGGTGATGGTGATGGAACACAAGACGTAGAGCAATTCGGATTGTCATTGTCTACTTCTGGTGATGCTACAATTGCTTCTGGCTACCAAAGAGACGCTACACCAGATTTTAACTTCGTTGCATCTACAACAACAACAATAGCATCTGAAACTGGTCCAACTAATACAGAAACTTTCAGTGTTTCCTACCTGGCTAACATCCGTGGTAATACAGAAGCTGGTGCTTATTCTACAACACTGACATATATAGCTACCGGAACATTCTAGCTTAAATAAAGTTTAATTTTCAAACCCCAGAGCGAAAGCCTTGGGGTTTTATGTTATAATTCAGTAATGAAAAGTCATTATTTCCTGGACAAATTGAGGCGCAATGTAATTCTGTCTGGCTTTACAGTTTGTATTTTTACAATTTTTCTCAGCTCTTTTCCTAATAACACTAACGCACTTACGGTAAATCCTCGTCTAGAGTTAAATGCAGCTCCTGGAACATCTATTCTTACAGATTTAAAGGTCACTAATGAAGAAAGGCAGTCCCGCACTTTCTACTTACGTTCAGAGAACTTTAATTCACAAGATGAAACCGGTAACCCTAGCTTTAATCTTAGACGGGAAGGTTTAGCGACTTGGATAAAGGCCCCTTTATCTATTACTTTAGGACCTGGCGAAACTATTAATCTCCCAGTAGAAATAGACGTGCCAGCTGCCGCTACACCAGGCGGACATTATGCGGCAATCTTCTTTCTAACAGAACCACCCGACTATGGTGATTTGGGAAATGTTGGAATTGGAAGTAAGCTTGGTAGTTTGATATTACTTCGTGTTAGTGGTGATTTTGTACAAGATGCAAATGTATTGGAGTTTGCTACCACAGGCAAACAAAAGTTCTTTACTCAAATCCCTATTCAATTTTTTTACAGATTCCAGAACGTAGGGGAAGATCATCTAAAGCCTATTGGTGATATTCAGATTTCTAACACGGTAGGCATGTCTACGAAGATCCTACAGGCTAATACTTTAGACGGCAGTGTTTTGCCAAAAAGCGTTCGTCGTTTTACTTCTGTATGGAATCAAAGCGGTGGAAAGTTAAAGCAAGACCCTCTTACGGATTTAGCCAAAGCAGACGCCCTAGCGTATTGGGACGCTGTAAATTTTCAGGCACGAAATTTTCATATTGGAAGATACACTGCAGAGCTAGAAGTAGCATTTGGAACAGAAGAATTAAAAAGTGATCGCGCCAAGTTTGTATTCTACATTATTCCTTGGCAGTTGCTTACTGTAGTTATCCCAGCTTTCCTTGCGGCAATTCTCATATTACGATTCGCATTGAAGCGTTACAATAGATACATCATACGAAAAGCTCAAAATCAGAAGTAGTAATAAGATAAAATGAAGAACTCGGTAAAGAAATTTAAAATCGTTTTAGCCATTTTGTTTTTAGTGGTGCCTAATGTGGTTTTAGCTCAGACTATGTCTGGGCCAAATTATTCAGTGGAAGGCGCTACTCTCGATGGAGGTGGTGAGCCTAGCAGCTCAACTAATTATTCGTCTCGTGAATCTATTGGCGATGTTTCAAGCGAGGGTAGTAATTCTACGAACTTTAATATTTTCGCAGGGTTTGTCCGTCCTGCGTACCCAGGAGTTCCAGGAACACCAACTTTAACAAATACAGGAGGTACTCTGTACAACGCCTTAGATTTTGTAGTGGTCACAGGTAATGGACAACAAAGCGACACTACTTATGCAATTGCCATCTCTTCAGATGATTTTGTTACAACATATTATATTCAAACAGATGACACTCTAGGAACTGCAGAAGCTTGGCAGACATATGCTAACTGGGGTAGCGGCACTGGTGAGCGAGTTACTGGTCTTTCCCCAAGCACTACATATAAGATTAAAGTGAAGGCTAGTTATGGAAGTGGCTCAGATGCAGCAGATACAGAAACTGGCTTTTCGCAGACCGCAACCGCTTCAACAGTTGCTCCTAATCTTTCAATTACATTTTTAGGGGTTTCAGCACCAGACACCGTAGATGGAATTAGTGTAGATACAACTTCAACAACAAATGCTATCTCTTACGGGTCGCTAGCAATTAATACACCAAAACTTTCAGCTCATGGGATAACTGTGACAACGAATGCAACTGCGGGTTATGCAACTACCCTTCAGCAAGATGGAGATCTGCGCACTGGCACGGGTTCGGAAATCGATCCTGTTGCTGGTTCAAACTCTGCACCTGCCGCTTGGCCCGGGGCAATTACAACTGGACGTTTTGGATACCATGCTTCAGATGACACTCTATGTACAGGCACATCAGGCCGATTTGTGACCACAGATACCTATGCCCAATTAACAGGCACTCCTGAAGAAGTGGCTTGTAGTACAGGCCCAGTCACTAATGAAACAAATCACGTGATTTTTAAAGTTGAAATTGGTAATTTGCAACCTAGTGGTAGCTATCAGAATATTGTGACCTACATAACAACAGCACAATTCTAGGATGAAAAACTTGCAAAAAAAACTTTTAATCCCACTCATAACTTTATTTCTAGGTGCCTTTATTTTTTTGCCGTTCAACAACTTTGTTAGCGCACAAGGTTTGCAAGTGCAAGGATTAGGGATTGATCCTTTTTTGATTGAGATTGATATGGCTGCTGGTGAGGTTCAGACTCGCAGCATTACTCTAACTAATACCACTAATGCACCACTAACTTTTACCGCTAGTATTAACGACTTCATTCCAAATGGTTCAACAGGACAACCACAGTTTTTGGATGCAAACATTGAAAGCGATTCTAAGTTTTCTTTGAGCCGTTGGATTACTGTAACACGTCAACCAGAATTTACAATTCCTCCTCAGTCGCAAACAGAAGTAGCTTTTACAATTAATGTTCCTGTAGATGCAGAACCCGGAACTCATTTTGGCGGAATTTTATTTGGTCAGCCGTTAGGAGCAAAGCCTCCATCAGGCCCGGCAGTAATACAGAAGGCCGGAGCAATTATTCTAGTTAAACTAGGGGAGTCGCAAGAAAAAGTTCAGGTTAGCCAGTTTTTTACGCAACAAAAAGTATACCAGTCTGGACCGATAGAGTTTTTAATTTCTTTGCATAATTTTGGTAATGTTCATTCAAAACCAAAAGGTGATATAACCATTAGAAACTTTTGGGGTAGGCAGGTAGCTCAAGTTCCAGTAAATCCGGATGCTCAAATTATATTGCCAGAGAGTGGTCGTGACTTTTCACAGACTTGGAACAAAAAAATAGGATTTGGTCGTTATACTGCAGAGTCAGTTTTGTACTATGGGAGCCCAAAGCTTGAACTACGGTCTCAAACTTCTTTTTGGATTATCCCTATGAAAGAGATATCTTTGGGGGTGCTATTTGCGCTTATTTTAGGTATAATAGGATATATAGGAGTTCGTCAGTATAATAAATATATTATTAAGCATTCACGTGATGAAAATTAAGAATCAATTGATAGCTCTAGCGGCTGTTGCAATTCTGGCAGGATTCTTCCCTCAAAATCTAGCTCAGGCAGTGACTATGTCTCCCATCCGAATTGAGTTAGCTGCAGACCCGGGAGATAGCACAAGCGGTGTAGTAAAGGTTTACAATGATGATCGTGTTGAGCGCAATATGTATTTATCTGTCGCCAAGTTTGAAAATCAAGATGAATCAGGCGAACCAAAATTTGTTAAAGGTAATGACCAACTTGTATCTTGGGTAAAGATTCAGTCGAGCATTTTAGTACCTTCGAAAGAATCAAGAGAAGTTCCGTTTACAGTTGATGTTCCAAGTAATGTAGACCCTGGTGGTTACTTCGGTGCAGTCTTTGCTTCCATTGTACCTCCATCTCCTGATGGTGGAGAAGTGGCCTTGCAAAGTGATGTAGGCACACTTTTACTTTTCAGAGTGAACGGTGATTTCCCAGAAGGTGAAACAATCCTAGAGTTCAATACTAAAGACAAGAAAAAGATTCTTAATCATTTACCAATCGAGTTTTACTATCGCTTTCAAAATGATGGAGCAGACAGAGCACAACCTTTAGGTGATATTACGATTAGGAATTTATTTGGAGGACTAACTAAAGTTGTTAGTGCAAACTTTGGAGCTGGAAATGTTCTTCCGGAAAGTATACGTAGATTTGAATCTGCTTGGGTGACCGCTGGGGGAGACACTGTGGAAGGTAAGTATGATAAAGTTGTGCAGCCTGAACTAAATACTTTTTGGGACACAGTGAAATACCAAGCAAGTAATTTTGCTTTAGGAAGATACTCCGCTGACTTGAACCTTACAGTTAACAACGATGCTAGTCGTACTTATGCAAAGTCTACTTCCTTCTGGGTAATCCCGTGGCAATTAATTTTAGTGGTATTGGCGATTCTATTAGTTTTCGTTCTTCCGCTGTTGATCCTATTTGGCGCAATTGTTGTCTACTATCGCCGAAAGAAACGTCGAAAGCAGTAGCCTAGAATAAATGAATATATAAAACAAAAAAAGCTCTATGAGCTTTTTTTGTTTAAACTTTTCTTTTTTGCTATTCTCTCTTGTTCTTTTAAGTTGGGGCGGAGAATTACTAAGTAAGCTAAAATTGCTAACACTGAAAGTGTTATGTATATAATGCTAATTTGATCCATACTTTAGAAATTTAATACTTAAATACCAAAATAAAATAGTTGTAATTGAGCCAAAAGCTAATTGATAAATTTTGAACTCTATAACAAAGGAGGGGATAATGGCTGATGCTAAAATAACTATCCCTGTATCAGCAATTATATTTGAGATCTGCTTAACTTGATCTCGTCTTAATTTAATCCTAAGAGATATCATATTCCTTGTCAATTTTCTTAATGGTCTTTTAAGGATAATCCATGCGATATAAAGTTGGATTAAAATTTATCTAAACTTTTGTTAACTTATGTTAAATGGTGTTGACAGAAGGCAACTTTTCTGCTATACTTATGTTAAGTTAAGTGAAGATCTGGACAAAACATTCTAGTTCGTCACCCACTCAAAAGTCGAAACAAAAATTACAATTCAAATTCTTTTCTAAACCACCAAAATTAGTGGTTTAAATCATATTAGGATACAGCTAGCTTTTATCTTGAGCCGAATAGCAACAGAAAAAAGTCATGCTTAAACTTTATGCTTTAAAAAAAGAGTTTTAATTGAAAAACAAAAATTAAAACAAATAGTTCTGAACTTTCTATAAGCGACGAACGAAAAATAAAACATGACATACAACACAGATATGCCTGAGTTGCTTACGATTAAGGAAGCTGCACAGCTGATTAATGTTCATCCTAACACCCTACGCAATTGGGAAAAGGAAGGCAAGATTCAAGCCGTACGTATTGGCAGCCGCCGAGACCGTCGTTACCCTAAGCAGCTGATTTGGCAAATGTGCCAGTTTACAACTGCACCGTCTCTAGCTTAAGTCGGTGTTTTTTGCGTTTTAGCAAGAAAACACCGGCTCGCAATAAAAGCCTCGAAACCAAAAAGAAAATCAAAATAAAATAAAAATATACTTTAGGACAAAATCTTCCAAAGAGTATAAACAATTCATGTTCGGCAAACAAAAACTCCAATTTAATATTGCGTACCAGCATACCGCAAGGACTACCCTCGCCACTCTTGGCTTGGTCGTTTTGGTATGTGCTTACGTAATATCATTTGGACTGTTTGCAGGACCAGTGCAGCCAGTAGAAGCGGCTATTCCAAAGTACATTAACTTCCAAGGAAAGTTAACAGCCGTTTCTAATGGAAATAATGTTGCTAACGGCACTTACGCGTTTGAGTTTAAATTGTACGCTGCAAGTTCTGGGGGTAGCCCACTTTGGACAGAAACTTGGGATGGCTCAAGCGGTCCTTGTCCAGAGTTGACCGTAGCTCAAGGTGTATTCAATACAAAACTTGGGGCGTGTAATTCTTTGACAAGTGTAGATTTTACTACTGGCGCGCTTTACTTGAGTGTCAACTTCGATCCAGGTTCTGGTTATGATGGAGAAATGTCACCACGTAAGCAATTAGTTTCTTCTGCCTTTGCGTTTGTTGCTAATAGTGTTAATGGAGACGGAACAATTGATATAGCTAACACAGGGTCTAACCAAGCAACTATTGGATATGACAGCACAAATAAATTACAAGTTAACGTCGCATCAAACGGCCTAACAACATTAACAGCAAATGGAGCAGGTGCAGGAATTAACTTGATGGGTGGCAATGTTGGGATTGGGGTTAGTAATCCCGCAAGAACTTTAACTGTTGTTAAAAGTGATAATGGCACAGAACCAATTGTGGCTGCATTTGCAAATAATTTAACTCAGGGGATTGGGCTAACTTATAATACAATCTCTGCAATTGGTTCAAATACAAACCAAAACATTTCTCTTACGCCAAAAGGTTCTGGTGACTTTATAATAACTAACGGAAGAACTGGTGTTGCTTACACTCCAACATCAGGCAATGCTGTCTTAATGGTAAACGGTGGAGCCGCAATAGGTTCCGGCACGTACTTAGATGCAACAGTTCCAACAAATGGACTACTTGTACAGGGAAGCGTAGGAATAGCCAACACCTCTCCATCAGCTCTTCTAACTCTTGGTACAGCTGGGACAACAGCAGGAACATTGAGCATGGCAGGTTCTACTTCTGGAACTATCACAATCCAACCTCAAGCAGCAGCTGGAACATACAACTTTAATCTTCCAACTACAGCAGGAACTTCTGGCTATGTTCTAACAAGTGCTGGCGGGGGAGCAAGTCCTATGACTTGGACTGATCCAAGTGGGCTTGGTGTACGTTGGAATGCAATTATTAATCCAACTGGTACACAAACACTAACTTTTGATGATGGTGAACTAAACGCTTGGACTGTATCTTCAGATACAGAAACCTTCCAAACAATTACAGCTAACTCCCTTACTACTGGAACACTCATATCGGCATCTTCTTCATCACTTTCTTCTGGTAGTTTGGTTAATCTTGCAGTCACAGGTACAGCGGCTGCATCTAATACTCAAAAAGTATTAAACATTTCAACAAGTGGAGCAAACGGAACTTCCACTCAAACTACTTACGGAGGTTTCTTCTCGAATACACACACTGGGACTAGCTCTACAAACGTAGCTGGTTACTTTAATGCTTCAGGTGGCACAAATAACTATGCAATCATAGTTCCAGCAAGTGGTGGAAACGTTGGTATTGGTACATCAACTCCAACAAACTTGAGTGGTGCTTATTTTGGAGCAGATCAACTTAATCCATTATGGGTTTCTGCTAATGATGCTGCAAAGGTCACTGCATTAGTAGTTCAAGGTAATTTGGGAGAAGCAGTTCAGTTCGTGGATCAAGCAGGAACTGCAGAGGCAGACTTTGGTGTGTACACAACAGACCTTTACTTTGTGAATAGACAGGCTAGTGGTAATATTCGTTTTGATGTTAATGCAGGGAATGCTCTATATATAGATAGTAGTAGAAATGTTGGAGTAGGGACCGGTGTTGCATCATTGGCGGGTAAATTTGAAGTAAAAGGTACTAGTGGCCAACTTAGCACTATTATAGGTGATGCAGGTTTCGGAACGGGATATGCAGGCTTGAGCGTTCAGGGAACTTTAACTAGTTCAAACTATTCACTGCTTGGTGATGCTACTAATTTATACATCAACAGACCAACTGGTGGCGACATTTCTATAAGAGAAAATAACACAACTCAAGTAACAATTAAAACTAGTACTGGCAACGTCGGTATTGGCGATTCAACTCCCGCTTCCCTTCTAACCGTTGGTTCAGGGGATTTGTTCCAAGTAAATTCTTCTGGAGCTATTGCTGCTTCCGTCGGTATTACTACAGCTGGTGGAGCAGTGAGTCTAAACAACAACAGCAACTTTGCGACAAGCATTTCTACAGGTACTAACAACACTCTTACAACAATTGGTGGGGGTTCTGGAACTTTTTCCCTGCAAACAACAAACATAGATATTTCCTCAGCTGGAGCTATTACTGATGCGACAGGCTTCAATGGCCTTGTAGTCACTGCCAATACAGGCGTTATCACAACGGGAACATGGAACGGGACAGCGGTTGGTTCTCAATATGGTGGTACTGGTCAAAACTTCTCTGCTTCTTCTGGAGTTCCATCAATTAACTCTGGAACATGGCAAGCTAACGCCATCACCCAAAACGGTGTGATGTATGGTGGCGCATCAAATGCATTGTCATTCACCGCGGTCGGAACTACTGGGCAGTGTTTAGTAGGGAATACAGCAGCAGCTCCTTCATGGTCGTCTTGTGCGGGTCTTGTAACTTTGCAAGCAGCATATGGTGCTGGTAATACAATTGAAACTGCATCAAACAATCCGGTAATTATCACAGAAACAACAACAGGTGCAGTGACCGGTGACTTATTACAACTTACAGTTAACCAGGCAACTGGCGGAACTTTTGCCGGTGATGCAATTCAAATTACAATGGATGGCGTAGATGCGAATGCTTACACTGGTAATGGCTTGAATATTATTGTTGATCAATCTCAAAACACTGGTTCTCCAATCTTGGTGCAAGATGATGCAGCTACTACTTTGTTCCAGCTTTCTGAAAACGGTGCCATTACTTTAGGCGCTGCAACTGCTGAAACAACAGCAATAACAATCACTGATACAGACTTCACAAATGCACTCTCTATTGCTGACAATAATATTGTTGGTACAACTTCCGCAATCGACTTTACAAACTTTGATGTTTCTTCAGCTGGTGCTGTGGTAGCGGTTGGTGTTAACTCTGGCTCTGGCTTACTTCAGGGAACTGGTGGTTTAACTTTGACTGGCACAACCAACATCAATACCTCAGGCTCTAGTGCAGTTAACATTGGTACTGGTGGGGCTACTTCTCTTGTGACTATTGGCGGTGGCTCTGGTACTTTCTCTCTGCAAACTACTAACATTGATATTTCTTCTGCCGGTGCTATAAGTGGTGTCACAGGCTATATCCAAGGTTCCGGAACAATGAGAGTAACTTCTGCGAACACTAACCAATCAGCATCGTCCTCTGCTTTAGCATTACTTGCGAGCTCTGTTAATTCAGGTACTGGTTTTTATGTAGCCACCTTAGGAATTACAACTGGTAATGGTATGCAAATTCAAGGTTCTGGAGCTACTATGCAAACTGGTGGAGAATTAATAGACCTACCTCTTGGTGCTAATACTGTGGGTGCAGGTATTACTATAACCAGCACAGGAGTTTATACAGGAACTGGCGCAGCTGACGCCCTTGGATTTAATGTTGTTGGTAACTCACTCACGACTGGTCATGGTTCTAAAATGTCTTTCACTGGCATGACATCTGGAACTGGATTGCTCATCACAGGTGGCGGCGCTAACTTAGCCACTAATGCAGAACTAGTTGATCTTCAAATGGGTGCTGCAACTGCAGGCAATGGCTTGGCAGTCACTACTTCAGGAGTTTATACTGGTACTGGCCTAATTACTCTGACTGCAAACTCTGCAACTACTGGGACAATTCAAGGCACTTCAGCAACAGGTCTAACTACTGGCATTGCTGAGTCTATAACTCTAGGTTCTGCTCTTACAACTGGGGGAGCATATAGAGTTTCAAGTGCTTCTTACAATCATGGTTCGGCAACAGAAACGGGAAGCCTTGTTAGCTTAGCCTTTACAGATGCAACAAATGGCACAGCTACTTCCACAACAAATGGAATTTTAATTTCACCAACAGTAAACGTGACTACTGGTGCATCTGGCACTAAGACTATTAATGGTGTCTCAGTTGCTCCAACTTTCACAGCTTGTACTGGTGGCTCAACTTGTAATCCAAATGGTGTTAACATTGGAAATGTGACAGACGGAACAGGTATAACTTCGGCTGCCATTAGACTTGGTACAGGTTGGGACACATTAATTTCAGGAACCACAGCTGGCGGCAACTTAATTGACTTTACTAACTTTAAAATTACTTCAGCTGGTGTGGCTTCTGCACTTACTGGTCTTTCTTCTTCTGGAACTATTCAATTCTCCTCTTTAACAACCAACGGCGCTCTATATACTTCTGGTGGTAATGGAACTCTAACAACAACCGCTCCAACAAGTGGTACTATTGGTTATTGGTCTAGAACAGGAACAACTCTTCAACCTGCTACAGCAAATGATGTTATCTCTGTAGCTAACACAACAACAACTGGAGCAGACTTAGCTCTTACTAATACTGGCGTTTACACTGGTACTGGTATATTCAACCTAACTGCTAACTCTGCTACTACAGGAACACTTGCTGCAGTTACTGGGAATGGATTAACTTCTGGAAACTTGCTGTCTCTTTCTTCAAATGGTACAGGGGCTCTAAATAATCAAACTGGATTAAATGTTGCTTTGCAAGGAGCTGTAACTGGAGCTCAGGCTACTTATGGTGCTCAAATCTCTAATACTCATACAGGGGCATCTGCTGTAAACTACGCATTGCAATTAACTGCTTCAGGAGCAACTGCAGCTAATTATGCCTTAGTCACTACTGCTGGTGACGTTCAGATAACTACAGGCAGAGTCACACTTAGTCGTACAGATGCAGCTCAAGTTCTTCAAATGGTAGGTGGTAATTCCGGGCTTAGTCAAAACGGGGACTTCACATTTAATGTTGGTGGAGGCTCGAGAGAGTTTTCTTTAGTAAACCAAAACGCGTCTAAATATATTTTATTTGTTCCTGGTGGCTCTGGTACAGGGAATAGTAATGTCGGCATTAACACTACCGCTCCTGGAAACTACAACCAGCTACGAGTTCTTCAAAATGATGCGACTGCATCTCAAACAAGAACTGCAATTTCAGCAGAAGCAACTGGCGCTGGCGCGACTTCTGTAAACGTGGGTTTGTATGCAACAGCAACTGGCGCCACAAACAACTACGCAGCGATTTTCGATGCAGGTAATGTGGGGATTGGGACAACTGCCCCATCTTCCAAATTAACTGTGTCAGGTGGTTCAGGAAATGGAAATATCCATTTGGATGTCTCTGGTGTTAATCCGACCTTGATTCTAGCCGGCGATGCAACTAATGGATATTATCCAGGGTTAGATTTCCGCCCCAATAATAGCACATCTGCGGGTGGTTTATTACAATCATACTCCTCTGGCGGTGGACTTTACTTCTCTTTGCGAGGTAGTGGAGGCGCACTAAGGTCTTACAATGGTGATAACACAACAACTAATACTATAGTTGATCAATTTATTTCTTCAAGTAATTCTACAGGTACTGCAGCTGCCAACTTTGGAACAGGTATTCTTTTGCAGGGTGAATCTTCCACCACTGACAACCAAGATATGGCTCGAATTGCTTCTTATTGGACCACAGCAACCCACGCTTCCCGCACATCAAATATAGGATTCTACACTGTTAATAGCGCAGCCGCTTTGGCAGAAAAAATGACCATTCAAGGCGATGGTAATGTTGGTATAAATGCAACATCACCCACTGCAAGACTTCAAGCAAACAGTAGCGGAGGAGTAGCTCCTTTACTTCTAAGATATGACTCCGGTGGTGGTTACTTTGACATGCTAAAAGCTACCTACAATGGTGGTGGGTATAGTGAGCTTTCAAGTACACAACCTATTCAAATTTCTGCTACAGGAAATATGTTGCTTGCTACCTCTGCTAGTTATTTGCGCGTACAAGATGGAACTAGTGGCGGAAGCATCCGTTTAGTTACTGCTGGCAATGTTGAGACTTTGCAAATGACCAGTGCTGGGGTTGTGCAAACAATTAACTCTAGCAATTTAACTTTAGGTACTAACAGTACCGCAGCTTTGACTATTGATACATCTCAAAGAGTGGGGATTGGTACTGTGTCGCCGGCAGAAAAACTATCAGTTTCCCAAGGAAACATTAAAGCATACGGCGTCCAAGCTCCAACTAACTTTAGCGGTACAGCAACTACTGGCGGTAGCTTGGCGAATGCCAACTACTACTATGTTATTACGTCAATTGATGCAACGGGGGAATCCGCCCCTGCGTATATATATGTAAATGTGACCGGCGGAAATAACCAAGTTGACTTAACCTGGACAGCTTCAACTTTAGCAACAAGCTACTATATCTATCGTTCCTCTGGTGGGTCCAATGGCACCTTTACTAGATATTCTACATCTGGAACATCATACTCTGATACTGGTGCAGCTGGGACTGTGACATCTCCTCCCTTGTACGCATCGTCCGCTGGGCAAATACTGGGGAATAACGGAATTAATATTACTAACTCATTGGGTTGGCAGCTTATTAGTACCACTGGCGTAAATACAATTGCAGGAGCTACAGCATATGCCCACGCCCCTAGGCTGAATATTATGGGTAACTACTTTTCATTCGGTGGTAGTAATGAGGGTGGGGGTAATGGCGCAACCCTGTCTGTTTATCAAGGATTAACGATTCAAGGTGTGGATAATACCTATGCTTCATCCCTTACTTTTAAAAGCTATGAAGGAGACTTGGCTAATTTCCATACCAACCCTAGAAGTGGAATAATTTCATTAATGGATGCGGGTGGTAATAATAAGTTTATTGCCAATCCTGGTGTTGCAGACGGTGGTTCAGCTGTTGGATATACATTAGATACAACTAATAACTTAGTTAATGCTACTGCTAAACTGTTAGAAGTTCGTAATCAGACATCTGCAAAACTTACTGTTTTGGCTAGCGGCAACGTCGGAATAGGCGACACAACACCAGCTGCCTTGTTAACAGTAGGTTCTGGCGACTTGTTTCAAGTAAACTCCTCAGGTGCAATTGCTGCTGCTACTGGAATTGTTTCTTCAGGCACTATTCAATTTTCAGCTCTAACAACTAACGGTGCTCTATATACTTCTGGTGGTAATGGGACGCTAACAACAACTGCGCCTACTAGTGGTGCTTTAGGATATTGGACCAGGACTGGAACTGTGCTCTCGCAAACAACTGCAAACGATACTATTTCAATTGCAAACACAACAACAACTGGAGCAGACTTAGCTCTTACTAACACTGGCGTTTACACTGGTACTGGTATATTCAACCTAACTGCTAACTCTGCTACTACTGGTACACTTGCTGCTCTTAGCGGTAGTGGTTTAACCTCTGGCAGCCTAGTTTCTGCTACCCTAGGGTCCTCCTTAACAACAGGTTCACTACTTTCTACTAGTGGTGCTTCTTACAATCCAGGTTCTGGCAATACAGGTAACTTAATTAACTTAGCATTTACAAATAACTCAACATCTACTTCTGGAGTATCAGTCGTTAGTGGTATTAACATCGCTCCAACTATCACTGCTTCTGGAACTTCTGGAACTCATGATACGTACTCTATACGTATTCAAAACGCTGCGGGTAGTCCAGTTAACGGTACCCAAAATATTTACGGAATGCGTATTGGCAATCAAGGGGCAAGTGGTGGAGAAACCTCTTATGGCCTTTATGTAGATTCTCAAACAGGTGCTATAAACAGCTACGCTGCCGTATTTGCTGGTGGAAATGTTGGCGTGGGAGTTGTTCCAAACTCTGCAAATGGAATTTTGCAAGTAGCTGGAAGTATCGGCATGACCGGCAATACTGAAATCCGTCAATCCACTAATAGCGATGGTAACACTTTGAGAGTTCTCGCTACTCAATTAGTAGCCGCTAACTCTAACTCTAATTCATACAACTACTCCGGAGGAGGTTTAATTGCTGGAGTTTCTCCTAGTGGCTCTGCCTTGTTGCTGGATGTTGGCGCTAATGATGCTGGTACAGGACATCGGTTAAAAGTAACTAATGATGGATCTGGTGTTACAGGTACTTTGTTCTACGGTACCCCAAGTTTAACTACATTATTTGCAAACTCAAGCAATGGTAATGTTGGTATTAATGCCACTACTTTCGGAACTAGCAATAAGCTATTAGTTAATGCCTACAGCACAGTAGATAACAATGCCACTGCTCAGATTAACTCAGCTAATGCATCTCATAAAGGATTAGTGGTTCAAGGTTTTGCATCTCAATCCGCGGACCTGTTCCAAGCTCAGCAATCTAATGGAACAGTGGCGTTTGGGGTAGGAGGTAACTCTAATGCGACTGTCTATGGTCTAAACTTCGCTTTCGATCAAGGTAACTCTAAATATGTATTTGGTACAGCAACTTTGCCTGGCGATGCTGCCTTTGCAGTTCAAAACTCCTGGTCTACTTCTGCGATTACCATGAAAGTTAAGGCTATTGCTAGCCAAACCGCAGACTTGTTACAACTACAAAATAGCAGTGGTGCAGCACTATTAGCTGCTAGCAACTATGGATCTATTACCTCTGGTTTCACTCAGCTTGATGGTTCAACTACAGCTGTTGGAACTGGTTCAAATAGCACCAGCCTGACAGTATCCTCTGATAACGATTTTGACATAGGAAATTATGTAAAGGTTGATCCTGTTTCAGGAAACTGTTCCGGTTCCACTGCGGTCTGTTATGCGAAAATTATAGACAATCCTTCAGCAAACCTATTTATAATATCACCTGCGCTTACTTGGGATAACGGCGCTAGTGTGGTAGAAATGCATGTTCCAGAAGTTGGTGGTATTAATACTTCTGAACCTTTGGCAAATCGCTACGGTCGTGGTTACTTTATTGACGGTATAGTTGCTGGTAATGGCTCTACTTACTTCTCCGATGGC
The DNA here is from genome assembly GCA_964561085.1 of uncultured Candidatus Saccharibacteria bacterium. GTDB lineage: Bacteria > Patescibacteriota > Doudnabacteria > UBA920 > UBA920 > UBA920. The sequence continues at coordinate 131,759 of CAZLNP010000001.1, read as the reverse complement.
GGAATTAGTCAATCACTGGCTAGTAGCACATTTAACTTCTTAAACAACGGCAATACTACCACTCTAAACTTAGGTACAAGTGCAACAACAGTAAACATTGCTGGTCGCTTAACCGTGGCATCTGGTGACTTAACAGTTGGAGCACAAACCGATGCAAATACTGGAAGCACTTTCACTATTACCAATAGCGCTGCTGGAACATTTGGATCTGAAACAGCTCGTGATGGCGTATCTAGCTTTGCTATCTACAATGGTAAATTATATGCTGCTACTGCAGAAACAAATGGATCTAGTGTTTATAGGCACGATGGCGGTACAACATGGACAAAAGTATCAGACAGTACTCCTGGTAAGGTGGTTTCTGGTGATTTTGCTGAAGCTGACTCCATGGTATTAACAGTGTTTAACGGTAAATTATACGCTGGTACCAGAACTGGTGCTGCTGCAGACCGTGGGGCACTTTATTCTTACAATGGATCGGCCTGGATGATGGACAATTATACTTTGGGAGAATTCGGAGCTGAGAATGGCATTGATGGCATTAGCGATATGGTAGTTTATGGAGGTGTACTAATAGTTGCTACCCAAGAGGCGGATGCAGCGCAGGTGTACTCGTATAGAGGAAGCGGAGCTTTTGTTAACCTTAGTTATGGCGGGAGTGGATCTCAATATTGTACTGCTCAGAATAACCAAGACTCTGGTCAATTGGCTGTATACGATGGCCGTCTGTTCTGGGGTATTGCTGCAGGTACTGGCAGTGATGGAGCTAGATTATGTGTTTACACAGGAGAAAATAGCAATAGTAATAATTTCGTAAGACTTCATACAACAGACGGAACATTTTCAGCTGGAGGCCTTACCGCTATCGATGATATCTCATCCTTAGCAGTCCATAATGGCCGTTTGTACTTTGGTACTGCTGAACCCGACGCCGGGCAAGTTTATTCATTTGTATTTAGCAATGCTAGTGACCTTGAGGGAAGATTTGGCGAACCTGAGTTGAGTTTTGACCCGACAGGGATTACTGAAGGCATTCTTGATCAAACCCAAGCAGACTTTACTGATTCCGTGCCTGTATTACGAGAGTACAATGGAAGATTGTATGCTGGCACATATAGTGACGTTAATCAGGCTAATTTATATGAGTATGATGATACTACTCGTAAGTGGGATATAATAAACTCTACTGAAGGCACATTTGGCAGTCAGGCTAATGTTGATTCACTTTCTGCAATAATTGCTTTTAATGGAACCCTATATTTAGGAACCACTGAAGGTGGTATCGGTAGCGTCTACACATGGAGTAAGACATTTACTAATTCATACGCGCTTAAATTTGATTCTGGAAGCGGAAACTATGGTAGCATTAGCTTTGTTGGCAATCAGACTGGAGACAGTAATGCCGACAACATGGGTAGCTTCTTGTTTAGCCACTCACTTGTTTCTACTACAGGTGCTTATGACATTGCGGAAGACTACCCAACTCGTGAACAAGGCCTTGTGGCAGGGGATGTACTTAGCTTGAATCCAAATGAAACTGGTTTAGTAGTTCGCTCTTCTGTTGGCTATGACAGAACAGTAGTTGGTATCTACTCTACAAAACCTGGTTTACGTCTGTCTCAGGAAGAAGCGGCTATTAACGGTTTGCCAACTGTACCTGTTGCTTTGGCTGGACGTGTTCCTGTAAACATCGCGCCAGACTCTGCACCAATTGCAGCAGGAGATGCAATCGTATCTTCTGGTACCTACCCTGGTAAAGCTATGAAGGCGTCGGTTAACGGACCAACTATTGGAAAAGCTCTAGAGAGCTGGACTCCTGGCACTTCTCAAACCCAAGTATTGGTATTAGTTAACTTATCTTGGAATGGTTCAAGCACAGGTGCTAGTAGCGATATTGTACTTCAGGCGGCATCTGATACTGCGGTAAACATTTCAGATAACACCGGCAGCACATTGTTTAATGTAAACACTAATACTCGCAAGCTTACAATTGGCACAGCTGCAGACTCTGCAGAGCTAGAGCTATTTGGCAATATTATAGTGAGAGGCGATGCTCAAATCGAAGGTAGTATCATGGTAGAAAGTATAATTGCGGAGAGTGTTGTTGCTGAAGAAGTGACAGCCGAAACAATCACATCTGAAACAGTGACAGCTGAAAACGTTGTTGCAGATTCAGTAAAGGTTTCAGGCAATAGTATATCTGAAAACTATGAATCATCAGATGACTCTTTAGAAGCAGGGGAAGTGGTAGCAATAGACAATTCTGAAGATGCGCTAATTGCTCGAGCAGACATGTCTGGTTCTAAATCAATTCTTGGAGTTGTAGTAGAAGAGTCAGGATTAGAGCTTGGCTCTGAGCTAGAAGAAGGCAGTGGTAATACAAAATATTCAGTTGCGTTGATTGGCCGAGCGCAGGTTAAGGTCTCTAACGAGAACGGCGAGATTATGCCAGGTGACTTCTTGGTTAACTCAGCAACAATACCAGGTGCTGCCATGAAGGCAACTAAAGCTGGATCTGTGATTGGGCAAGCTCTAGAAACATTTACTGGTGGCGTTGGAAAAATTGACGCTTTCATCAAACCATCTAACTACAATGGCCTTGCTATTGAAGATCAGCTCGCTGGATTAACCTTTGATTACACTGGTACAGAACAGGGATTGTTAAACTCAGCGCAAAATTCTTCACAAATTCTAGAATACTTAATTTCTCAACTTCCAAGCTTAGACTCAGAAAATCTCTCCGAAGTTGTAACTGACGTAGTAGTTGCTAATGGTGAAATAATCACTCCAACTGTGACAACGCAAACTTTGCGTGCTGACTTCTTGAGCTCAGCTACTTCTGACGGAGGACTATCTGTGGCTTCTACAACCATGTTCAACGGTGGGTTAACAGTTGATACAATCAGTGCAATTGGTGACCTGCTATCATTCAGCAGCGACGTTGAATTCTTCGGCACTCCTTACTTTACTTCTGACACTGCAGGGTTCGCCGTAGTGAAAGCTGGTGTTCAAAGTGTAGATGTAGTGTTTACTCGTGAATACCTAGCTCAGCCAATAGTTAATGCATCAATTAGCTTTGAGCAAGACGTAGATCAAGAATTACTAGATGAAGAAGCTCGCGAAGTTCTTAAGAACGATTCAATTGCTGCAGCACAAACCTTCTTAGCTGAAGGCATCACTTATGTTGTAACAAACAAGAGCAAGTTTGGCTTCACAATTGTGTTAAGCAAGCCAGCTCCTAGTGACGTGAAGATGTCATGGACAGCGTTAGCAGTTCGTAACGCTACAACATTTATGAGTATAGATACTCCAAGCGGCTTTGTGGCCGGTGCCGATGACGGTGATTCAGGATCTGGAGATAGTGGCTCTGGTGACAGCGGTTCCGGTGAAGGCTCTGGCGACGGTGGGACACCTCCTGCATCAGACCCACCTGCCGATACTCCATCAGGAGATACACCACCTTCAGGTGATACGCCTCCAGGAGACGGCGGCGGTGAAGGCAGTGGAACCAATCCATAATCTATTCGAAAAACATATAAACCCTAAGTAGTAGTTATTACTTAGGGTTTTATTGTATAATGATATAGATAGTAAAAATGCTTATGTTTGATGAAATAAAAAACCAATCTCCAAAAATCAGTGTGACCGAAAAGCGCCCTTTAACTGAAGGTATGCGCAATCGACCGGAGGTAGCAAGAGTGCCTAAAAGATTGCTTTGGGCTGTAATTGTTATCGCTGTTGTAGTAGTTCTTGGCGCACTATTCCTATTTATCCGCTCTCAGCAACAGCTAAAGTCTGTCCAAAAAGATTTAGAATCTGTCCAAAACGATCCTGCTGCAAAGACTAAGGAATCAAATAAACAATTAGTAGAGCAAGTAGGTAAATTGATTATTTTGCCAACCGATGAAGATCCTACCATCGCTACTGTATCTGATTTAAGTAAACTTGAAGGTCAGCCATTTTTTGAAAAAGCTGAAGTGGGTGACAAAGTTCTTATCTATCAGAAAGATAGAAAGGCGATTCTTTTCCGCCCAAGTACAAATAAAATAATTGAATTAGCGCCACTAAATAATAGTGGCAGTGCAGGAACGCCAGCTACTTCTACACCAGCGACTAGCCCGGCACCGGTCCCTACACCAGCGGCGGCACCAGCGCAGTAACATCGAAACTCTATAAATACAATAATGAAAATCAAACCAGAAAAGTGGACTCATCATCATGCACATAGGTTGTATCATCTTTCGATGAGCATGTGTTTTGGTGTTGCTGCTTTAGTGATGGCTACAGGGATGGGCACTTTCTTAATAGACGCGAGCGCTTTTGACGTCACAGATACCGAGAATCTTACCATTACAGCAACCGTTGCTGGTATTAATCCTGGTCCAACAGAGCCAACATCTACATCTGGAAGCAGGCCTCCTGTATCGACAGCTTTTCCGACAGTAACCATTAAAGCAGAACCACTTGGACAAATTCCTCAAAGAAACATTACTGTCGGCGGAAATATTTTACCAGCGTATGTCTTCGAGACTGTTCGGCCTACATTTTCAGGTACCACCTCTGTTCCAAACGGAATCATCTTCTTATACATAGAGGGCCCAAAAAATTTAAATACCACTGCCAGAGCAAGCCTGCAGGGTGATTGGATATGGCAATCTCCCGATCCGCTACCGTATGGTGTTTATTCAGTGACTGCACGAGTCTATGATTCATATGACTTAACTCGTTCTGGCAGTACACAAGCATACTTTGTAATCCAATCTCCTAAGGTTCCACAGGAGCCAGGTCAGCCTACGCAACCTGGACAACCTGGTGGCAATGATGGAGAAGACCCAGGTTCAGGAACAGGTGACGGCGATGGCGGAACCTCCATCCCACTTCCTCCAAACCCACCTATAGATGCATCCGATATAATTTTTGGAGTTTTCTATGAAATATTGCCCGAGTACGAAACTGTTGAAACTGGCGGAAAACTTGTTAGTTGGGTCACGTTAGTAAGTAATACTGGTCAGCAAATTTCTAATCAAAATGTAAACTATCAGATTATCTCTCCTTTGGGAAAAGTTGTATTGGAGACTCAAGACACAATATCATTTAGTGGACAGGTTCAATTCTTGAAAACATTTAATATTGCGCCACTAACTCCGACTGGCACCTACACTATTAGAGTGTCTAGTACCTATGAAGGTGTGGAGTCTGTGGCTTCAGCCAAGTTTGTCTTGAAGGAACCTGCTTCTGCAAGTGGAGTGATTGCTCAGGGGCCCGCAGTAATTTGGAGTTTACTAGTTCTACTGTTGATTCTATTCTTAGTGCTTTTCTACATAGCTTACAGATACGTAAGGCATCATACTCGTCTGCTGGACGAACAAAACAGGTCGTCTAACCCAGTTTAGCTATATAACAAAAACAGCCCGCGTGGGGCTGTTTTTTGCTTATTAACTAGGATTTAGGCCAGTCTGCGACCATTAGTAGTGGCTCATCCACTAGATTATCTTTCTTCAGTTCCTGCCATAATACCTCTGTCACAAATGGCATGAAAGGGTGGAGGAGTTTAATAGATTGGATTAGACAATGTAGAAGAATTGCTTGGGTGTTAGCTTTGTTAACTTCGTCTTGAAGTTGAGGTTTGCTAGCTTCAATGTAGACATCGGCAAAGTTTTTCCAAATGAAGTCGTAGAGTTCTTGCGCAGCTTCGTGGAGTCTGTACTCTTCTAAGTACTTCGTGGTTAGCTTTGTTGTTTCTGCTAGCTGATCAAGAATAGCCTTGTCTGCGTCCGTCATTGGTAGCGGATTAACTTTCGCTGCATCTAAATTTGAAAGAACAAAACGAGTGATATTCCAAACTTTGTTTCCAAAGTGCTTCATCCCTTTAACTTTTTGTTCATCAAACATTACGTCATTACCAATCGCGTTGCCACTGATAATTGCAAAGCGCAAAGCATCCGCACCGTACTTGTCTATCATTTCAATTGGATCAATGCCGTTGTTTAGAGACTTGCTAAACTTGCGGCCTTGTTTGTCGCGAACCATTCCATGGATTAAAACTTGCTTGAAAGGGATCTGACCGACGTTGTAAGTAGACATTAGAATCATACGAGCTACCCAGAAGAACAGGATTTCATACCCCGGTGCAATTACAGAAGTCGGGTGAAAAGTTTCTAAGTCAGGAGTTTTTTCGGGCCACCCTAATGTAGAGAAGGTCCATAGTCCTGATGAGAACCATGTGTCTAATGTGTCTTCATCTTGAACCCACTCGCTATTTTCTTTGTCTCTGTCTGGCGCATCTACTCCGCAGTAAATTTCTTCTGGATTTGCCACGTTGCCTTTGTACCAAACAGGGATTCTGTGTCCAAACCACAACTGGCGAGAAATACACCAGTCGTGTAAATTGTTAACCCAGTTCACATAAACTTTGCCGAAGCGGTCTGGCGTAATGCCAATTTGGTTCTCAGTCACAACGTGAAGCATTAGTTGTTTTAGGGTAACTTGGCCTCCTTCTTTAATGCCTTCAATTTCTGAATGCTTCATCGTGAATGTTTTATTTACATTCAAGAACCATTGAAGCTTTGGAAGCGGTTCAATAACACCCCCAGAGCGTTCAGCAGTCGCCACGTTCTGCTTGATATTTTCCTCAGAAATAAGCAAGTTTTGAGACTTTAACCAATCGACAATTATAGTGCGCGCTTCAGTGGTCTTTTTGCCCAGTATATCTTCACTGCCAACCGTCATCTTCGCAAACTCGTTAATAACTGCCTTCATTGGTAGGTTGTGGCGTTCGGCAATTTCGGCATCAATTTGACTATGAGCTGGAGTAACTCCAAGCGCTCCAGTACCAAAATCTTTTTCTACGCTTTCATCAGCAACAACTTTAATATGGATTGGTACCCCTGCAAATTCCATGTCGTATTCTTTACCTACGAATTCAGAATAACGCTCATCACTAGGATGAACAGCAACCGCTGTATCTCCAACTTTAGTTTCAGGGCGGGTAGTAGAAATTGGAATAGGGAAATCAGATGAGTACTTGAATGTATAGAGAAGTGCATCACGCTCTTGGTGAACTATTTCTTCATCTGAGATAACTGTCTGACCTTTCGGATCCCAGTTCACTACTTTATGGCCACGGTAAATAAGCCCATCGTCGTACATGGATTTAAAAGCAGTGCGTACTGCCAAGTTTCGCTTATCGTCTAGAGTGTAAGCTTCACGACTCCAATCTAAAGATGATCCAAGCGTTCTTAGTTGCCCAACAATTGTGTCGTGGCTAGCTTGAGCAAAATCATTCACGCGTTTTAGGAATTCATCACGGCCTAAATCTGTTTTGCGTTTCCCCTCTTCTTTGTCTAAAATTTTCTCAACTTTACTTTGAGTGGCAATCGCAGCATGATCCACTCCAGGAAGCCACAAAGTCTTCCGGCCTTGCATTCGTTTATGACGAATTAAGATGTCTTGAATAGTATGCTCGTAAGCATGGCCCAAATGAAGTGTTCCAGTTACGTTCGGCGGAGGGAGGACAATAGTAAAAGGCTCCGCATCTTTTGGCATGTTATCTGGATTGAAGAACCCTGAATCCATCCATAATTTATATATGTCAGTTTCGTATTTGGAAGCATCGTAAGATTTTTCCATATCTATTTGTTGATCAATTTCTGAGGCCATATGTTTTTGGTTAAAAATAAAACACCGCTACCAGTTACTGGCGGTGTCTAGAGCCTCGCGTTTCTTGTGAGATTAACGAGACGGTACCATCTAGATTTCCTACAACTTGTAGGCTTAATTTGTCCTGTTTACGGAAGGTTCCGGCAGATTCTAATAGTTGAACTTTCAAAAAAGTTGCAACGTTCTTTCTGCGCCACTTCGGTGACAGCCGAAGTATTGGCTCTTATCTAGTTAGAGTATATTGAAAATTAAGGCGTTTGTAAAGATTAGCTAATTTCCCAGGCTGGATTGGCTCTAACTTTCCCAGATGAGGTTGGTTTTTTGCCAGCGCGCAGGTTAAAGTAAGCTGCTAGGGCTATCATTTGCGCGTTATCGGTACATAGTTCAAAATCGGGTACTGTAAAATTAATATTATTTTCTCCAGCCATCCGATCCAACTCAGCGCGAAGTTTTTTGTTAGCGGCTACCCCTCCTGAAAGGGCAACTGTCTTACATTTGTATTTTGCCACAGCTTTGGCAGCTTTTCTGGTTATGACGTCAGCCACTGCATTCTCAAAAGACATGGCTACATCTGCTTTTTGCTGTTTAGATAGAGGTTTGTCTTTTTGGCCAGACCTAACTTTGTCTATATAATAGAGCACCGCTGTTTTTAATCCTGAGAAAGAGAAGTTAAAGTTATTTTCGCCAATCATTGGGCGAGGAAACTTTATGTCAGTTTTACCTAGGTGTGCTAGTTTGGAAATCTCGGGCCCTCCAGGGTAGGGAAGTTTAAGAAGGCGAGCTACTTTATCGAAAGCTTCGCCAGCGGCATCATCAACAGTGTTGCCAATTACTTTGTAGTTCTTGTAGTCCTTTAAAAGCACAAACATTGTGTGACCACCACTAACAATTATAGATAGCACTGGGAACTGTACCTTCTCGGGCTTGTCAGCAAACGCAGAATATAAATGACCTTCCATATGGTTAGTAGGGAGCAGGGGAGTCTTCGTCGCTAGGGCTAAACCTTTAGCAAACTCTGTACCAACAATTAAAGCCACTACCAAGCCGGGTCCACTAGTGACAGCAATGTAATCTATTTGATTTAGTTTTAGCTTGGCGTCGGTGAGAGCTTTGCCTGTAACAGGCAGAATGTTTACCATGTGCTCGCGAGCAGCTACTTCCGGCACAACCCCACCAGTTTTCTTGTGGATAGAAATTTGAGATTTTACAACTGAGGAGAGAAATTTAAATTTCGGCTGGCTTGCTTTTATATCGCCACGCAAAACACTGGCCGCTGTTTCATCACAGCTAGTCTCGATCGCTAAGATATTTACTGAGTTCATTAATACATTATACTGGCTCGACCAACACTTATCAATGCTGTTCCATTGCTGGTAGAGAGGTGATTCCCAGAGTCGTAATTCCGCAGTGACTTATTAATTGCGCTCGAAGAAATCCAGAAATTTTGAATGTTTTTGTAAAGAGGGTCGTGAATAATTAATTGATCACTCTTATCGTCATAGCCAACTACTACTATTGTATGGCGGACAGGTCCACCCTGATACATCGCTAACCCAGTAGCGCGAACATTAATCGGCAAGATTACCACTCTATTAGAAGCAAGCTCTTGCTTCACATCTTCTACGCTAATGTTTTGTTTAACAATTACGTCTTTATATAGATAGAAATTTCGCATCAATTCTGCGGTATCTTGAGCAGAGGTATCTTGGAAGAATCCGAGGATTGCTCTTTCGTATTCAGACATATTAATAATATCTCGCTCGGCTTCCTCTGGGGGAACTGTGCCGCCTCTAATCCAAGACATGGCCATTATAATACTTGCTTCTTCGCATCCGTCAGCTTGGCGGGGATCATTCCAATTGCCAGTAGGGATCTGAGAGACATATGGGACATTTAGTATGGTGCTTTGTGGCCGACTTGGAAAACTTGATTGGGCACTAATAGAAAACAGTGGGAATTGACCCACTGCAATTGCTAGTAGAAATATCGATATAAATTTTGTTTTTATCATACTTTAAGTATACCTGACCCTACATGATAAAGATATGATTTAAAAAATAATTTCCCCAATTTCTTTAAAGTTTTGGTATAATATATATGATGACAACGGTTCAGAAACTAAAACAAAAATTTTGGCGGTTTATTTATCCAAGTTTTAAGAAGTTGGAGCATTTAGCTTTGCCTTTTCATGAGAAGCGCAGACAGCCGTATCATATTGGTTGGCTTCATCCAGATAAATCTTTACCGCAATTAAAGCGACATTTAAGCACAAAATGGGGATTTGGTAACCATTTCATCGCTTGGGAAGATACTGGGCAAATATTGTCTTGGCGAAAGCTTTCTTCCTTTGAAGAGCAATATCATTTAAGAGTATTTAGCGATGGTGAGATTCGTGGGCATTATGAGTACACCCCAGAGTACGACCCAATAAGGCACTTCTTTGCCTACCATTTTCAATTCATGCCCAAACGATATGACTTCCTTCAGTATTTAGAAGGATACATCGTATTTCAGAAGTACCCCCGAGAAGTTTTTCCTGATACTACCGTAAGAGATACTGACTCAGAGATAACTTTCATAGAAGGGAAAAAGAAAGCAACGAAATAAAAAACATCTTTACCTCATCTCAGAATAGTATGGTGTATATGTCATCAATTAATTCTGTACACACAGAGAAAGGTAAAAAGATGAAAGCAAAATTAAACAACAACGACGAAGAAGAAAAGAAAACAACTGAAACACCTCCTGCTACTAATGCCTAGACTTTAGATAGCAATCAGTTTACCCGCTCAGGCTTAGCGCTTGAGCGGGTTTTTGTTTTATCCGAATGTGAACGTAAAGGCTTCAAAATCACTTGGTGGGATTTCTATTTCCAGAGTGCGATCTTTATATTCTTCGGACTCGAACAGGGTGTATATATCAGATCCAGACACAGTAATTTCTTTTACAAACTGCTCGTCTACCAGAATACGCAGAGTTACGGGTGATGCCACAGATTGGGCAACCATGTAAACCTTACTCGCATTGAACTGCAGTTTGATTTTGCCGGGACCGCTAACTAGCTTCGCTGACTCAGCATTAAATTTCCAATTACCTGATACAGCGAATTGATTGCTTGGAATTTCAGCTGGTAGCTCTAGTTGTTGGGCGTCTCCACTAATGCGTTCGTTGTTAGCAATGTATTCTTGGCGACTTAATCCAAAGTAAATTTCTGGTGTTTGAATGGCTCTAAAGTTGGGAAGTTCAACTTTCGTTTCAGTACCGCCTTCAAGGCCAAGCAATTTACGGATATTGTTCTCCGTCACATCATAGTTACCTTCACCAAAATGCTTGTAAACAATATTACCTTCTTTATCTATTAGGTAGCTTGCTGGCCAAGCATTGTTTGAGTAAGCATTCCATGTGGCATAGTCATTATCTTGGGCGACAGGGTAGTTAATGTTAAAACGATCAATTGCCCTCTCAACATTACTGGTCTCCCTTTCAAAAGCAAATTCAGGAGTATGAACGCCGATTACTACTAGCCCGTCATTCTTATATTTGTCGTACCATGCAGTAACATTTGGTAAAGTTCGGACACAGTTAATACAAGAGTAAGTCCAGAAATCTATTAAGACTACTTTACCCTTTAAATCAGCAATCTTTTGTTCATCACCGTTTAACCACTTTGTTATTCCTGTAAATTCAGGCGCGGCGCCATACTGCCCAATACCACTTTCTCTTTGTTCTTTTTCGCTGCCAGGTAATTCTATATTTGGAACTGGAACATACTGCAAAATCTTTGCTTGAATAACTGTATCGTATTGGAAGTATATCGCTCCAGCTAAAAGTAGAATTAAAATACCAAACCCTTGCTGAATACGGCGAGCATATTGAGCAAAGAAGCGAACTTTAGTAGTGACGTACTGGCCACCGTATCCAACAAGTAGAAGGGGAATACCGGCGCCGATTGCGTAAGCAAGCAAAAGAAGTCCAGCTTTTACTATGTCTTGTTTTGTTGCTATTAATGTTAAGATGCTACCAAGCACTGGCCCTGCACAAGGGGTCCAAATTACTCCAAGCATCAGACCGAGAACCAAAGCGCCAAGGTTTCCGTTACCAGCTTTCTGACTTAGGCGATTTGCTCCATTTATGAAACCGGTTAAGTAAGTAGTAAGTTTTTCAAAAGGAGTAGGCCAAACCATGAATACCCCGAAAATGGCCAGCATTACAACGGCGACCGTACGTAGGACCTGAGGGGATAGACCTAAAATATTAGTAAATAATCCGAATAAAAATGCTACAATAGAGAAAGCAATGATAAACCCTAAGGCAATGAACGCAGGGCGCCACTTACTTTGTTGGCCAACAGTTGTTCCTAGTAGAATAGGAAGCATGGGTAAAATACATGGAGCCCCTACAGTCAGAACGCCTGCTATGACAGCAAATAAAAGTTCGATCATAAAAATTAGTAATTAATAACTTTACTTAAGTAGCTTAAGTATTATATAATAGATTCTTAAGAATGTAAACTAATGAAAACTATATTGTCATTTTTGAAGAGCCAAAAGAATAAATCCGGAATTACAAATACTTACCACATTGGTCTTTTACAGACAAAAGCCTATAAAGCTTTGATGGGAACTACTTCTGATTTGCTAAACCGCTTAGATATATCTAATTCCGATTGGGTAGCACTAGGAACAATTAACGATCACTCTGCTGGATTACGTGCTTTACTCCTTTCTGAAATAATGGGAGTGGAACAGCCTTTTATTACAGTAGTTATCAATAAACTTAAGAAAAGAGGCTTTGTCATAGTATCTCCAGACCCTACAGACAAGCGCGCAAAAATAATTCATTTAAGCAAAGAGGGGAAAGCTTTCGTAAAACAAATGGAAGCGAATTTAACTAAGGAGATGGAGAAGATATCCGCAGGAATTTCGTTACCAGATGCAATTGGGTACATTAAGGTCCTAGAGGGGATTGTGGATTACTCCGAGAAACATAGTAAATAGCAGTAAATATCATAGTTTATTCATTCCTTGACATTATAATGAATATGTATAATACTTAACTTAGTTAAGTATTATCTAATAAATTAATTAGAGAAAAGGAACATAAATTATGAAAGCAAGATACATTCTTGTCCCTATTGTAGCGCTATCACTTTTGGCCGCTGGTTGTGGCAACAAAGCAGATAACCAGGACTCCATGATGAAAGATGAGGCCATGGTTAAAAATGATGCTACAGCAACTAACGATTCCATGATGAACGAAGCTGGCGTAGAAGTCGGTGGAGCAATGATGGTACCGTCAAAGGATATTGTAGACAACGCGTCCAATGCTAGCAACGTCACTACTTTAGTGACTGCTGTTAAAGCAGCAGGATTAGTTGAAACTTTAAAGGGAGAAGGTCCTTTTACAGTATTCGCACCTACTAACGATGCCTTCGCAAAGCTTCCAGCTGGGACAGTGGAAACTTTAGTGAAGCCTGAAAGCAAAGAAATGCTTACTAAGATTCTTACTTATCACGTGGTAGCGGGTCGCTATTTAGCTAAGGATCTAAAAGATGGCATGACTCTTAAGTCAGTCCAAGGCCAAACACTACTTATTGGTAATAAGAATGGTGTAATCACTGTTAATGGTACAACAATGGTTCAAACTCAAGATGTTATTTCCAAGAACGGTGTGACATTCGTGATTGACTCAGTTTTGATGCCTAAATAGTTTAGAAGCGTTTAGTATCTAGAATATAAAAACCGTCACTCGGCGGTTTTTATGTCTTAGGTAGTATTAGTACTATTGTAAGTAAATCATATCGGAGGACATTACAAAATGAGTAGAGCAGCAATAATGGAGTTTAGGAATACTCGGAACACTGCAGCATTAGACGCACAAATACAAAAGCTAAAATTACAAGCGACGGGTAGCAAGCCACCTTTGTCGGAAGATGAAGTCTCTATGCTATTATATTTTCGGAAAATTGAACTGATGGTAATGGTTCAATATGCTAAAGAAATCAGCAAAATGCCATCATACATGGATGCTGACATCCGCGAGTTTAGCAGAGCTTGGGAGTATGAGGAAACTCGTCACGGGGTGGCCATTCAAGAATACTTACGTGTTCACGGACACATTTTTGAACCACTAACAAATCAAAATGTGGATTGGAAATACTTATTACGCACTTGGCGTATGATTCTTGCGTCATGGTGGTATTGGTATTCATCTCCGGCTGTTCATATGCTGGTGGGATTGTTCAATGAAGTTACAGCTAAAGCCGGGTATTGGGCATATATGCAACACACTTCTGACCCTGAGTTGAGAAAGATCATTAGTTTAATACAGAGCGAAGAGCTTAGACACCTTACGTTCTATCAGAACAAGTGCTTGGAATTAATCGGCGACAGCAAACGAAAGAGAGAAAAGGTATCGAAGTTGGCCAAGTTTGCATGGCAACCGGTCGGCTCTGGGAATGGTGACATTAAACTATTTGCTGAGCTTCTTCTTAAGAAAAGCGATGTGGCTGAGGGATTCTTTAGGCAAATTGAAAAACGTATTGAGGTAATGAAAAAACAACTACCAGAAATCTCAGACTTAATCGTCAGAGACTTGAGAACTCTAGCTAACTAATAAGTTTCGCTAAAGAGTTTATTTAAAAGGCTAAGTCCCACAAGACTTAGCCTCTATTTCTATATAAAATCATCAGATCAGAAACGTTGGCTTGCGTTGGCCCTGTTTCTAAAAGTTCATTTCCAGTCTGTTTGTAGAATCCAAGGCTGTCCCACCGGTTTTTGTAATCTTCTATATCGATCGCTTTGGATTGAACCATCTGTAAAGTATCCCAATCTTCTATGACGCCTGCAGCATTACTGTTATCTAAACCGTCTGAGGCTATGCTGGCAAACACATCGGTCTTCTTTAAGACGGAGAGCATTTCAATGCCTAGTCGCTGACAACGACCGCCAGTTCCTCCTGAATCAGGAACTATCGCCTGTGGTTCACCACCACCTAATACAACACATCCAGGCTCGATCTCCTTGATAAACTTTTTTACAATTTGCTCTGGTGCCCCATAAAGTTCCGAAGATAGAATTTCTGCTTTTAACCCTAGACTCTTTACTTTACTTTTCATCGCTTCAAGGGCTTCAATGTTAGAAACTAACGGTATGTTAGTAACCTTTTCAAAATAGACATCTTCGTTCGGAGTTTCGTTAAGCGTGTAGCCCGTAAGTCCATACTTGTCCAAGATTGCTTGAGCATCTGCAATAGTGGTTATGTCTTTGTAAGTTGGCCCAGATGCAATGTATTCATAATTATCACCAGGTACGTCAGAAAAAATTAAACCAATTACGGTGGCAGGGTAGAGAACTTTAGCCAGGCCACCACCTTTAAGCATGGAAATGTGTTTGCGGACAGTGTTTAATTCTCTGATGTCGCCGCCAGTTTTCAGGAACTCTTCATATAGTTTATTAGCTTGTTTACATTCATCCATTGGCCAGCATAGTAGGGAAGATCCACCTCCAGAAACTACTGTTATTACTAAATCTTTTTCAGTAATTTCTCTACTGAGCTGGACAATCTTATCTGAGAACTCCACGTTAGCAACAGAAGGTAATGGATGAGAGCCCCCATAAGTTTGTATGTAGTCGCAGGCAATCGGAGCGAGGCCAATTGCCACTCCTTCTTTAATTACAGAGCCTAAAATTCCGTCTAATTCAGAAGCTGCTAGACAAGATGCCTTCCCAAAACCGATTACATAGATATGCTCAACCCCTTCCAGGTTGAAAACCTTATCTTTGACAGTCAGTGTCTTGCCATCAAGCTTCACGCTCTTCTTAATAATTTCTTTTGTATCAATAGCGTCGTAAGCAGCCTCAATTATATCTAACACTATTTTTCTTTCCGGTGAGGTTTGTAGCTCAGACCTATTTTTTATCCATTGTTTACTCATTTTTATATAGTAATAACATTTTGGGGTTCGTTAGCCATGAACCCAGATAGATTAGTCAAAGTGGTGGTCATAATTTCGGTGCGAGCTTCTCTTGTATTGAACGCAACGTGTGGGGTAATAATAACCTTTGGATGATCCATTAATTCGTGATCTTCCAAGAGCACTTTAAGTTTCTCGAAACTTAGATGATTCGAAGACATTAACTCAGCCTCTTCCTTTAGTTCATGTTCTCCTTCAAGTACGTCCAGTCCGGCACCTCCCAAAATTCCTTCGTTTAAACCTTTGATTAGTGCGGCTGGGTCAATTACATCACCGCGCGCTGTATTTATTAACATGCAACCCTTTTTCACTTTCGAGATGTTATCTAAATTAATTAGATGATGAGTATCAGGGTTCGCAGGCACATGTAAGGTGACAATGTCAGAAGCCGCGAGCAATTCTTCTAGTGATTTGGAGTATTCAAAGCCATAAGCTTTAGCTTTATCTTCATTTGGAAAAGCATCGTGGGCCATTATTTTCATATCGAACCCTTTAGCTATTTGTATGACGTTCAAACCAATGCGCCCAGTGCCAACCACCCCTAAGGTTTTACCCTGCAAATTAAACCCTTCAAAATTCGAAACATCCCAACTTTTATTAAATTTAATCTGCTCAATCGCGCTAAATACTTTGCGAGACAGAGTTAGGATTAAAGCAAAAGTAAACTCAGCTACAGTACGTGAGCCATAGGCGGGGATATTGCAAACTAGAATTCCTTTGGATTGGGCGTGGGCTACATCGATGTGATCGAAACCTGTAGACCGAGTGATGATGAGCTTTAAATTTGGCAGCGAGTCAATTATGGACTTATCAACCATGGAATTAACAAAGACCGTCACTGCCTCTGCTTTGGTAGCGCGACTTATTGTTGATGAGCTTAAGTTTTCTTCGATGTAGTCAATTTTATCTTGCTGGAGACCCCCAACGTTTGATGACAAAGAGTGCAGAATCTTCTTGTCTTCGTCGGACACTTCAAAATGAGTTATGTTCATAACTTCATTATATCACTAGCTATGAAATTTTATTTTTATTTCAGGCGAGAGTCGTTATTTTTCATTTTGGAGAGTGTATCTAACTGTCTATCATAGTAGTTCATCGGTACAGTTAGTTTGGATTCTCCGCCATTATTCTTGAAGATGCTGTCAGAAGGGACTGGAATTAAGCCGTCCTCGTGAACGAAGTAGATGGTGTTACCAGATTTTACCCAACTACCCCATGGGTGAGAATATGTGCCACTTGTGACTGTATAGATGTGTGGTAAGTAAGAGGTGTTTCCGTAAACTACGTCACTCCATTGATATCCAAGATCTAAGAAAACGCGTTCGTTAGAGAATCCAATTTTTTGGTCCCGATAAATTAAGTAAACCGTGCCATTATCTAAGACAAGTGCACCGCTCTTGAAAGTGGTATTAGCACGGACTCTACCTGGCCTATCTGGGTAGTATGTTTTGTCGGAAGTAGAGCGGGAATTTGTTGAGATTGATGGTGTGTTGTATCCACCAACTTTAGCGTACCAGAACCAATCGAGTTGCGGAGAAAAGGAGTTAAAAGTTCGAGTGGTAGTAAAACGCCCATTTCTGTCTGTGGTCCCAATATCTAATGTACCATTCCAAAGTTCTGAATCGGACTGGTGGTAATACAGGTCAACTGTGCTGTAGCTTGGGGCATTAGTAATGCTAATGCGGAACTGGCTGCGACCCAGTGCATCCACTTCTATTTTAGGAGGAGTGTAAGCTTCTACCTTAGAAATAGGTGTAATTAATGGGGAAATAATAACAGATATAGCGATGACGAGACCAAGTAACTTTTTCATAAATATCCTTTCTACTTTTATTGTAGCCCTATTTGGGAAAGTAGCAAGGCTCTGTAACTAGCATATTTTTAACAATAAAAATATATTGACAAACAATAAACGTCTATATACAATAAGTTTAACAAAAATTAATTTAAATTTTATGAAAAAAGGTTCTACTTTATTTCTTGAATTAGTCATCATTGTGATGGGTTTGGCTGTGTTTGGTATTGCAGGTATCGCACTGCCTTACGAAATCATCACTAACGGCATCAAAAATGATCTAATATTCTTCGTGTTGTTGTACCTTACATGTATTCCATTCTATATAGCGCTATATCAGGGAATAAAACTTTTGGGATACATAAATAATAACACTGCTTTTTCTGTTAATTCTGTTAAAGCTTTAGATAAAATTAAATATTGCGCAATGGTAATGACAGTTCTATATGTCGCGTGTTTGCCATGGATATTTAGAGTAGCTCAAGAAGATGATGCTCCAGGAATGATCTTGATGTGGCTGGCATTTAGTGGGGCGCCATTAGTGATTGCAGTATTCGCGGCACTGCTACAAATGTTGTTAGAGAATGTTTTAGATATCAAATTAGAAAATGATTTAACAGTTTAATATGGCAATAATAATAAATATTGATGTAATGTTAGCGAAGAGAAAGATGAGTGTGACGGAATTGGCAGAGAAAGTAGGGATTACGATGGCTAATATATCTATATTAAAAAACGGTAAAGCTAAAGCTATCCGTTTTTCAACCTTGGCTGCAATCTGTAAGGCATTAAACTGCCAGCCTGGCGACATTATAGAACATAAGTAGAGGTACTTAGTTCGTTAACGCGCTATTTTTTTAAGTTTAAGCGTTTGCGAATGTGCTTCTTTGGGATGACTTGTTTAGTGTCTCCCTTCGGATCAAAAATTGATGGCTCAACTTTTTTCCCTGACAAAAACCAAGAGATCCTTTGCCCTCCATAAATGGAAGGAAGTAAGCCAACGCCATTGCATCCCAAATTATAGTACAGAATTGGGTTGTTGGGCTCAGGGCCAATTAATCTAATACCATTGGGTGTGAATCCCATAAGGCCATGCCATAGAAACTTGTACTCAATTTTATCTTTGGGACTGTGTTTGTAAGTGTAGCGGAGGAAGTTATCTATTTCTGAACGAGCTTCATCTGGGTAAAGATGTTCTTGGTTGTAATTGTTAGTATCATCCATTAAAGCCTCAGGCCCACCAATACAAATTAGGTTATGGGTTTCCTTGGTCTCGGTTTCAAAAGGCCTTCGGGTGAGGTAAAAGTACGGATCTTCTTCGTAAATATCGCTGCTGTGATTAGACTTCTTGGGTAGATAGCTAATTTCTGCTGGGGGCTTGTTAAGCTCTTCTGTATAACCGGCCATGTATCCAACTATGCCGCGAACTAGCTGATGAAACTTAGCATTAATTGCTTTCCCTGGAGTATTAACTATATTGATATTCTCAAAACCATTGGTGCAAAGCACTACTTCTTTAGCGGTGACTTTTTTTGTTTTGGATATGTCTAAGACCGCGTAGCTATCTTTAAGGACAAGGCGTCGCACGGGTGTGTTTTCGGCAAGAGTGAATCTTTCGGGATACTCGGCAAGCAAATAACCGATCAGCTCCTCACAAAATAAAGCACTGTTCATACAGCCTTTACGTTCTGGCAAGATAGCAATGTACTCTTCATCAGTTGTTTCTAACAAGGAAAGAATATCTGCTTTCGGTAGAGCTGTGTAGAGTTCTTTGTACATATCTGGAATACTGTTTAGGTCTTTTGCTTCGTCAGAAACCATAAGCAAAGTAGTAGGGAGCCCAGCTTTAACTCTTAGTGCATTATTTCTTAGGTGCACTAGGACTTCGTCTATGTTGGCACAAGCAGCGTAACCCGTGAATTGCCAAATTGGGGTTTGGATTTGGGCCTCTTCACGAATTTCATCTAGTAAAGTCCACGTGGACTCAATTGCTTGCTGGCCCTCGGATGCTTTCTTGATTCCAAACTCGGAAATAAGACTTGAAAAACTTCTTTCAAAATAAGTAGCTAAAAAGCCGCCATTGTGTCCGGTAGCGCCATGCGCAATTTTCCCTGCCTCTACAAGAATTACGTGCTTGTTGGTATTTTTTAAAGCATAAAAGGCGGTGGATATACCTGCAATTCCGCCGCCGATTATTGCCACGTCAGCATGATGATCTCCATCGAGCGCTGTAACGGGTCTGGTTCTATTTAATTGTTTTAGCCAGGGTGAGTTGTTAACAAACATTCATGTTCTTATTTTTGTGGGCCACGTGTTTTACTAAAATCATTTAGAAATCGAATAGATCTCCTAAGAATGATTCTTTTTTGTGCTTCTTTTTGTAGTTATGGTCGTCGTTTGAGTAAGTTGGACGCTGTTGTTCGTAGCGCGGTTGCTGATATTGCTGTTGCGGTTGTTGTTGTGGCGCAGGGGACTGGTATGACTGTGCAGGAGCAGCACCGACTTCGCTATTAGCAATTAGTTTATCTAGCTCGCCTTTATCTAGCCATACACCTCGACAGGTAGGACAGTAATCAATTTCGATACCTTGTCGTTCAGTCATTAAGAGAGTCGCTTGATCGTTTGGACATTGCATATGTTTTTCCTTTAATTATAAATTTGTGCCACGGTCTGATATAAAAAAAGACCGGACAAGCCGGTTATAATTGATATTGATTCAATGGTTGAAGCGCTCGCTGTCTAATAACGCGAGACCTATCGCTTCTCCCTCAGCAATATCCAAGGCTTAGTTAGTATAGCCTAAAAGTGATAGATAATCAAAAAAGCAGGCAATATTGCCTGCTTTTTTGATTAGTGAGAATGTGTATCTTCTTCGGAATGAATTATATCAGCACTAGGTTCCTCTGAGTGATTTTCTTCAAGATGAATTTCCTCAGTATGGGCATGTTCATCTTCAGAATGAACATGGGTATCTGCAGTGGCAGTTGTTAACGCGGCAATGATTGCAATCCCAGCCAGCGCAGCAACAAGATGTTTTAGGTAAGTCTTTTCTTTTTTAGCGACAGAGAGTGAGTAAGGAATTAAATCCTTTAATATAGTGTAAACAATGATTCCTGCAGCCACTGCTAGTAGAGAGAAAATTATGTCCTCAGAAATGTTGGTAATGAATAGTGCTCCTAGTACTCCAAGTAGAATACTCCCCGATGTCACAAAGTTTATGGTAAGTGCTTTTTTAGTCGAATATCCTGCGCTTTTAAGAACAAAGAATTCTGAAACTTCTTGCGCTATCTCATGAATCATAATGCCTGCAGTTGTAAGCAATCCTAGATGCACATCAACTAAAAAGGCTGGGACAATTAAAAACCCATCAGTAATGTTGTGTAATGTATCGCTGAGGATGATTCTTTGTGCCCCAGCTTTACTGTGTGAATCCGGGTGCTCGCTATCGTCATGGTGGTGATGAGAGTTAGGGATAGCTTTGTCTACCGCAAAAGCAATTAGAACTCCAATTAGCATGATTCCAAGTAGGGGAGCGAGAGCAATATCGCTATGAAAAGTTTCTTTGACTAAGTTGTATGCAACCACAATGAAGACACCAGTTGCAAAAGTTGCCAGGTATTTTAGATTTCGTTCCGCCCATCCACGGAAGACTCGAGTCACGGTAAATATGCCTACCAGAGACATAAGCATCACCGCGAACGAGGCTAATAAAATATAGATTGTTGTCATTTGAAAAATATTATTGATTGAAACAATACTATCATATCTAAAATGATAATGCAAGTAATTTGCATTTAGATCAACTAAATGCTAGTATGTAAATAACATGAAAACACCTAGAATCGACAATCAATACGCTGATTTGCTAAGGAAGGCAGGTTTCAAGGCGACTCAATCAAAAGTCCAGCTTTTGTCTATATTGGCAAAGAGTAAGAAGCCGCTGTCTGTAGAAGGGATTTATAGAAAATTCACTGAACCTGCTCCAGATATGGCGACTGTCTACCGCTCTATCAAAGAGTTTTTAGCGGCGGGTTTGATAAAACAAATTAATTTTCAGCATGGACATGGTCATTATGAGTTTGCGGGTTTAGAGGATCATCATCACTTTATTTGTAGTCAGTGCGGGAAAGTGGAAGACATAGAGAATTGTGATCTTGATTCCATCATAAGCAAAGCTATTAAAAACTCTGTAAATTTTAAGCAAGTGACTGGACATTCTTTTGAGTTGTTCGGACTTTGCGGAAAATGTACACTATAAATATGTTTAAACAATTTCGATTAATTCATCTTCTAATTGTATTTGCTATCATTATTGCCGCGGCTGGGGTCTATGTTTTGCAATTGCCAAGTAGTAACTCATCTTTTAGCCAAGAGAACGCTTCTCAAGATACAACCTCATTTAAGGGCTATGCTAAAGGGGAAGTTATTGAAGTTATTTTTGAGCAAGTTGATGATGTTCAGCGAACTCAATACATAACTCAGCAACTAAAAGTAAGGCTGACTGATGACGCTGAAGATGCAGGTGAAGAAGTTTTAGTAGATAACACCCAAATTCTAGATGCAGCTCGTAGTGTGCAATATGAAGTCGGCGATAAAGTCGTGCTTGGATCGATTTCCGCGGAAGTGACTGAAGAATATGTGATTATAGATCGGTACAGACTTCCGGGGCTATACATTGTTGTTGGTGTATTTTTAGCTTTGGCATTAATTGTTGGGCGCCGCCGTGGTTTAACTTCACTAATAGGATTAGGAATAACTGGATGTATACTTCTTTTCTTCATCGCCCCACAAATTTTAGCGGGGAAAGATCCGTTCTTGGTGGCACTGGTTGGAGCAGGTGCAATTGTGTTAGTAAGCATGTTCATCTCTCATGGGTTCAATAAGCGCATTCAAATTTCTGCTGTCAGTACGATTATCTCTTTAGCTATTACGGCTGCCATTGCTTACGCGTTCGTACAAATTTCTAGTATATTTGGGTTCGGTCAAAGCGATGCCTTCATTCTAGAGACAGGTTTCTTAGGTAGTATTAATCTTCAAGGGATTTTACTTGCTGGTATTATGATTTCTGTTCTAGGAGTTCTGGATGATGTCACAACGGCTCAAACTGCCGCCGTAGAAGAGTTGCACAAAACTGATCAAACTTTGTCCGTGAAAGCTTTGTATCAAAAAGGGTTGTCGATTGGTAGAGAACACATTGCTTCTCTAATAAACACATTAATTTTAGTCTATGCCGGCGCAGCCTTGCCACTGTTTTTACTGCTGACCTTACAAAAGTCTCAGCCGCTTTGGATTCTACTTAATAGTGAGTTCATGGCTGAAGAATTAGTGCGAGCTTTGGTGGGAAGCATCACTTTAATATTGGCAGTGCCAGTGGCTACGCTGCTTGCCGCGTATATTTACGCTCGCAAATCTTAGTGCTAGACTAACTGTAATTAAAGGATAAAACTATGATATTTGTAATTTTGCTAGGAGCTATTGGTTTCATCTTGCTTATCTCAATCAAACAGATAAACCAATATCAACGAGGGGTCAGGTTCACAATCGGAAAGTTCTCTGGGATTATGGAGCCAGGCTGGAGATTAGTCATCCCTGTATTCCAGAGCTATCAAAAAGTTGATATGCGTATTAAAGCAGTGGATGTGCCAAATCAAGAAACTATTACTAAGGACAACATCTCAGCAAGTGTAAACGCTGTTATCTACTACAGAATTGCCGATGCACAAAAAGCGATCATCGAGGTAGAGAATTTTTATTACGCTGTTTCTCAGTTAGCTCAAACGACTATGCGTAATGTAGTAGGAGAGGTCACTTTAGATGAATTACTTTCTAGTCGTGTAGCAACCGCAGAACGAATTCGCAGCATAGTAGATGATGCTACCGATGCTTGGGGAGTTGATGTGCAATCTGTTGAATTGAAAGATGTAGTTTTGCCGGAAGAAATGAAGCGTGTGATTGGTCGTCAAGCTGAGGCAGAACGTGAACGTCGTTCTGTGATTATTCAAGCTGAGGGGGAAGTCGTTGCTGCAGATAACTTAGCGAAGGCAGCTGAAACTTTGTCTGGAGCACCAGGTGCTTTGCACTTGCGTACTTTGAATACTATAAATGATTTAAGCTCAGATAAATCCAACACAGTCATCTTTGCTTTACCGATTGAAATCCTTAGAGCAATTGAAAGTGTGACTAAGAAGTAGGAATTATTTAGGAGTAGTTTGGATTGAACTGCTTTCAATAAGCAAGCATGGCAAAGAAAAAAGTACTCCAATAATTGGAGTACTTTTTTCTTGGTAGTGATACCGCGTCTAGAACTGATCAACTAGGGGAGCTATAAAGGATTTCTAGGAGATTTCACACAGTCGTTTTGATGCATTCGAGTCTTAGGGCAAAATCGATGCAAATATGATTATTCCAGACTTACTGTTTTTAACATCTTATCGAATATATCCAATTCAGCTTTTACTTTTTCATTGCGCGTTTTTGCATTTAATTCTTTGCTCAGCATGGAATTGGGGTAAGAACTTTCGTCATTGCTAAATCGATATACATAAAAAGTTTTTGCAAACGATACCCAAGCACCATCTTTATAGAATAAATATGCAAGAGACGATGCATCTCTACCATTAGGCCCATCGCCGTTGGTTATGGATCTGATAATCTTGGTGTCGTTAATATTTACAATGCTACAAAATTCATTAGCAGTTACATCAAGTCCAAAATCTTTTGAGCAATTATAATCGACTGGCTTTGTAGTAATTATAGTAGTTGCTATTTCTACAGGAAAATCGTTTGTTTCACCTGGGCCTCGTTCTCCCATATTTTCAATTTTGATTTGGTTGTTATAGCTATTTATAGAATCTCGGGAAAAAGGAAGAATGGCAGTATAGCTGTAGCTTTGGTTTTCTTTTGTGAATGAAAAATCATGAGAATAACCATTTGAACCCGCGCCCTCTTTTACTTCACCTAGTTCATTAGGATATTGAAACGATAGCGCTAAAGAATTATTGGAATATGTTTTCCAAGTGCTAGTATTCTGGTTAATTTTGTCGTAAAAATTATTATCGGTTTGCTGAGAATTATTTGAATTATCTGCTTCTTGTAAATTTGATGTAGGTAAGTTTGTATTGGCATTATCAACAGACGGTGCTTGCTCGCTGCAGCTAACGGCTAATAAAGCAATGGATATTATGCTTATTAAAATGATGCGATTTTTCATATATAATAAATTATTTTAAAAGACCCATTTGGGTCTCTCGATACTGCGGACTGTTGGTAGGTCCTATAGATACAGGTGGAAAACCTTTATGGCGCTAGTAAGAGAGATTTATTATATCATTAGTTAGCTTTATTCTGGTGGGGCCAAAGCAAATTACCGTAGTAATCAAAGATAGGCAACTGACTTTTGCCTCCTAATCTTTCAATAAATTTTACAAATAATTCTTTTTTCTTTGGATCGTCAATATCTTCGTAACCTTTGATTAATAGGAATATTGCAGCAAAATCTCTGGGTGCCGTTCGGATTGGTTCGAGGACTTCGCAGAAGGAAGTTAATCGGCCTAACTTTGCTATCTCGCTATCATTATCTTTCAAGCTTTCTAGATTTTCTTCGATTATTCTACGGCCAGATTTTGGATTAAGTGCTATGCTAATTTTCAAATCCTTAATCTTGCCATTATCATCAAAGTCAAATTCGGAATTCGGGGCATCTTCAATAATCTCACGCTCATTCCACCAAGGTAAGTATGAAAAGGATATATACTTTTTATTGTATTCAGGACTTTTTTTGAAAGCACTATCCATATCATATTCCATTTCCATCATGTCATTCCAAAAGTCGTCTTCTGTATACTCATTCGCTTCTTGTACCACCTCTGCAAGGGGTGGTTCTGGTTTAATACCAGCGCGTTCGCGGAAGGATTCGGTTGTTAATCCTTGCTGGCCTATCCGCTCTATTTTATTTTCTTTAGTTAAAAATGTGCTATGGAATAAAGTAGGGGATTCCTTAAAATGGTTAATAACCTCTTCGTCAGATAAATCAGTTTGCCAACCATTCATGTCGATATAAGTAGATCGGCTTTGTTTGTAATAGGACAATATCTCGCCTGAGCTTTTTAGTTTTTCTAAAGCAATGGATTCCGGAGATGGTTTTTCTATATTTTCCCTCTGTGCTGGGATATTACTGAACTCTGTACCTGGTATGTTTTTATTAAATTCACTCATATATTCATTATACTCACTTTACCCTAGCTAATAAAGTTTTCAAATCACGATGGATACCATGTGGTTTTCAAAACTTTTAGGTCAAACTGAAAACTCACGCATAGCCAATGAAAACCTACGCAAAAACACCCGTGAGGGTGTTTTGAATTTGCGTGGTAGGTCCTATAGGTACAGGTGGAAAAACTATTTGGCTTTAGTAAGAGAAGTTTATATGGAAACTCAGACACCTCCTAGAGTTCACTAGATGACCCCGAGAGTCATAGAAATGTACAAGTAATATATTCATATAATTCATGTAAAAGTATGTTCTTAGAATAAAAAAGAACTGACTATCGTAAAGATAATCAGTTCGAGCGCTTTTCAGCTATCGTAATGCCAGGATGCGTCAAATATTGGTACAAGAAAATGTTTGCCAGACACTTCTTTTTTACGTGCCAATGTGACGGCGAGTGCGAAACCGGCTCTGCCAGTCCGGCCAAATTCCGTTAGCGCAGAATGATGAAAGTCATCCCACTTCACGACCCAGTTACTTTTATCCGAAGGCTTGAAGCCAACGGTTTCACTGAACAGTCGATCTGTGTAATCACTTGTCACCAATCCGACACCATCTAGTTGCGGTATTGCTGCATCTAGAGCGGGCATTGGAAAAGTTGTGTGAGAAGGTGATGAGCCCGGCAGGTCATGCCGAGTAAACACATCTGGGTTTATTCCGAAGATGTCTTCGTACTTGCCAGCATAGTATTTTCTGTGTGCATAACCGGCAGCAACAGACTCAAAACCTACAACTTCTGTTTTCGCAAAGAGAGATTTGAACCCCTCAACCATTGGAAGCGTTGTAGTCCCGTTGCCAAGAGGACTGATCACAACGTCTGGTTTAATACCAGCTTCCAATACTTCGTACACAAATGGGCGGAAGGCATTAATCGCCGCATGATTAATGGAAATCCCTCTGCCAGATATATCGCCCATAACATGATTGATATATCTGGTTCCACGGTTTTCAACAAGATACTTTTTGATGAATTCCGGGAAACCATTTACGTAAGCTTCAGACGGCGTAAGAAGTAGTTCTCCACCCGCTTTCTTGATGGCATCTTCACGAGCTTTTTCTCCACCGGCGGGAAGGCCGATTATAATCCGGTATCCAAGAGCAGTTGCTACAGCAGCTGCACCTCGTCCGCCAGAACCGGAAGTTGTTTCTAGTAATGTATCTCCAGGTTTGATAATGCCTAAGCATTCCTTGAGATATATTAGCTGAGAAAACACTCTGGCATAATGGCATTCCCCGTAGGGAAGTTTGTAATCAAGCTTGAAGTGGTAATGGTTACCCTCAAACTCGATAGACTCGACAGGGGAGTTCTTTACAGAACCCAAGATTGAAGCATAGAGAGCCTTTCTTTTGTTCGATAGTGTATTCATTATTGTCCTCCTCAAGACTTGTTTTTTAATAGTTTTTATTTTTGACTTACCAGTATAACAGATTTTTGCTCTTTTGTCAATACTACTTCAAAAGAATGTAGAAATTAATCTAAATAATATCGTAAATAAGCCATTAAATAACTGTTGATTTATCTTCAACAACATGCTATAATTAAGCTATGTTAAATGAATATTTACAACAATTAGGCTTCACTGATAAAGAAATCTCGGTATATCTATGTATTCAAGAGAATGGCAAACTATCAGCCGCTGATGTGTCTCGTATTTCTAAAATCAATAGAACCACTGTATATGGTGTTTCAAAGGAACTTGTAAAAAAGGGGGTTATTCAAGAAGACCTAGGGGGAACTACTACTTATTACACTGCTTTGCCACCTGAAGAGCTTCGTACTCTATATAAATCTCAAGAGCAGGAATTAGAACAAAAAAAGACTGCCATAGAACAGGCAATCTTAGAACTCCAGGCGTTACCTAAGTCTAAGCAGTATTCAGTGCCTAAAATTCGTTTTATAGATGAACCTCAGCTAGCTGATTTTCTTAAAAAGCAATTACCAGTTTGGATAGAAAGTGCTAAGAAATTAGATGATAAAAATTGGTGGGGATTCCAGGACACTTCTCTATTGGAAGAATATAAAGATTGGGTTGAGTATCATTGGGAAATCTTTCCGGAAAATTTTGGTTTAAGAGTATTTACAAATAACAAACAAGTTGAAAAAGAAGTTGCGAATAGAGTATCTGACGATAGACGTCAAACAAAATATTGGGATAAAACTGTAGACTTTACCGCAACGCATGTGGTCTTGGGAGATTATGTAATGTTTATAGTTACAAATCAACACCCGCATTATATGGTTGAGACTCACGATGCAGTTATGGCGCAAAACCTACGCGAGATGTTTAAAGGTATTTGGGAGAAGATATAGTTTTCAAAACTTTTCGGTAAAATCCAAAACTCAATCATAGTGGTGAGTTCTAAGATTATCCTAGAGTTACCACGATGACCTCTGGTGATTCCATGTGGATTGGTTAATAGAATATATATTATGACAAAAATGGTGTCTCTGGTGTCATACCTTTAATTGAAGATGGTATACTAATTGCATGAAAGAAAACATCAAATGGCTATTCTTTGATATGGGAGGCGTTATCCTAGATGATACGAAGCCAGAGACATTACGACAAGAAATTTTGTTCAATGTAGCACAGCGGTATTTGCCTAATATAACTATGGCAAATATCTACGAAGCTTGGCTGTTTGCATCTCAGCAACCTGGGAGCGTTAGGATTAATGCCTTACATTATCTATTTAAGGACTCTAAACTTAAAGAAGAAGCTGAGTTAGTATACAACAACGAATGTAATGTAGATTATTATGGTTTATCGAAAGTTCGTCCTGAAGCGATGGAGGTGCTTTCAGGATTGAGCAAATCTTTTAACTTGGGAATTATGGCCAACCAAAATGTTAAAGCTGGTAATGTATTAGAAGATGCTGGTTTGTTGCAATATTTTTCCCATCAAAAAATGTCAGGACACATTGGACTGCAAAAACCCGACCCGAATTTTTATTTAGAAATATTGAAAGATTCGGGTGCATTGCCATCTGAAAGCGTTTTAATAGATGATAATTGGTATAGGGGATTACTTCAAGCCAAATTGTTAGGCTTGAGCACGATATTGTATAAACGTGAAATCATTCCTATTCCGGATAGTGCGGAGCCAGACAAGTTTATATCTTCTTTGGCAGAGTTAACTGAAATTTTTGAATCAAAACAAAAACGGTCCTGAATTGGACCGTTTTGTATTAATGGTTTGATATTAGCATATCAATAGCTTTTTTGTAGTCTTGTTCGAATATTACCTCGTTATTAGGGAATTCTTTTTGAGCTACTTTTACAAGATTTCGTAATTCATCAGTAATACCGCCAGTGCCCTCAATCACTGCTAATGGTAAACCTTCCTCGATTGCAATTCCAAATTCTGATAGGGTGCCAATCCTACCGTTCAAGACTATAGCCGCATCTACATTTTTGATCATTTCTAAGCTACGAGCTGTAAAACCGGAAATAAAATGAGCAGTTGAATAATAGTCTAAAGCATGAATATTTTTTTCGTGCTGGCGGTCATGGTATTCTTCCTTACTTTTATGTGGGAAGTATCCGATAGTTTTTACTCCTTTATTGTGCGCTGCTTCAACGACTGCTGCGGGAATACCGCTACATCCACCAGTGACAACCGTGATATCTTTATCGGCTAAATATTCAGCAATTTGTATCGCAAGTTTTTGGTTATACTCATTGACTTCTGGAAGCCACGAACTAAATATTGCAATTTTCATGTGATTATTTCTTACGAGCCTTAATCAAAAGGAAGGTGGGGTAAATATCATTATTGAATTGTTCAGAAGCAGGGAATTGAGTCTCTTCTTTGTAATCAAGAACCTCAAAGTTCTTAAAGAAGTCTGCGTTAAGATATTCCCCAATTGTATGAGTTGGTTCTTTTAGCTTAATAGTACCCTCATAGATGTTAGAGGTAACAATTTGCTGTGAGTAGTAATTAGATCCATGCCCGTAATCTCTAATTTTTTCAAGCCACTGTTGAATAGGATGCTTGGTTAAAAATACGAACATACCACCAGGCTTAAGAACTCGAGCTGCTTCGGACAATATTCCAGGCACATCAGGAGATGTTTGCATTGCCCATTTCGAGACTACTACATCGAAGTAATTAGCCTCAAAGGGGAGTGCTTCTCCAACACCCTGTCTGAATATCCCAGTAGGATTATTAATTTCCGCCTTTTTTAAGAATTCCGTAGAGGGGTCTATTCCATAGACACTAGCGCCTTTACCACTTAGCATTTTTAATGCGCTTCCATCCCCACAGCCTATGTCCAAAAGCTTTTTATCAGTTAATTCAAAATCGATTGCTTTATGGAACATAGCATTGCTAATTTCATCCTGTTCGGATAGTTGAATACTGTAGTCAGTGTGGAAATTATTGTATTGAGTTGTGACTTCGTTATTTATCATGAGCGCAGTATAGCTCAAAACTATTGACTTTTCAACCAAAATGTGGTGAAATAATAGGTTTTTAAAAGAATATTTTAAAAACTGAGCCTTTTAAGTTATACTATTATCATGATATTCACTCAAAAGGAAACGTTAGAAGATAAACTAATTAGGCTTTTAATTAGTTCTGAGCTAACCGTTACTGAATTAATGGAACAATTAAAAAGCGAATCTTCTACCTATACTATTCAAGCAGTATATGTAGCTTTGCGCTCGCTAGTTGCTTCAGAATCTGTAATAAAAAGAGGGAAGGTATATTTTCTTAATGAGGAATGGCGAATGAAAGTAAGCTCCCAAATGCATACCGGCAAAACGATTAATCTTTCAGAAGGAGAAAGTATTACATATCATCTTACTTCATTGACTCACAACGATTTGCAATGGAAAAATGTGGTTTTACCGCTACATGAGTCGCAGAAAAATAACCCAGTATTTTTCTATAATTTCCATTATATATGGATTTACTTAGGCAAAAATCGTAAAAAAAGTGAACTGGATTATTATGCTGCTTTCAAAAGCAATGAAACTTTGGCTTTTTGTCTTATCGGTTCAGATTCAGAACAGGACAAAGCAGTTAAAAGGACTATTCAAAATGAGTTTGTTCAAGTAGCAACTGGTAAAAAATTATTTCCCACTAATAATTATAAGACCATTATAGGCGACTACATTATTACTAATAGTTTTTCACCTAAATTTGCGATTGAAATAGAGGAGTGCTATAAAAAAAGTCCAGACATGCCTACGCTAGAATCTTATTTACAGTCTATCGATACAGAAAAGAAGAAAATCAAACTTATAATTGAACGGAATAAGTCCAAAGCAAAAAGCATTCGCAAACGATTCTCATCAGAGTTTTATATACCAAAGGATCTAATTACCAAGTTTGAATTATTTTAAGAGTGATAATTAACTGACAAATAATTTAAATCTACATTATTAATAAATTAATATGTCTACTGACGATAAAACTAAAAATTGGTACAACGATAATGCCGTAGGTTATACAGCTCATGTGCGCAACCCAAATGATTCTATATACCATGCGTATTACGAAAAGCCGGCTATGTATAGCTTGTTGCCTGACTTAAAAGGTAAGCGAGTACTAAGTCTCGGGTGTGGGAGTGGGGAAGATAGCATTTACTTGAAACAACAAGGAGCAAATGAATCAGTGGGTATAGATATATCTCCTGAGTTAATTAAAATTGCTGAAGCCAGTTATACTGACTGTAAGTTTGAGGTTATGAACATGGAACAATTAATTTTTCCGGATAATAGTTTTGATTTTGTTTATTCGAGCCTCGCAATACATTACATCGAAGATTGGACTAAAGTTTTTCAAGAAGCCTATCGTGTGCTGAAGCCTAACTCTTATTTTCAATTTTCCTGCGCTCATCCAGTAAGAACTGCAATGGTCGTTACAGAGGATACTGATAACCAGCAGATTAGGCAGTTGGCTATTATTAAACAAAAGCAGCCTAAGAGCGTTGAAATTATTGGTAATTATATGGACCGTAGAAAGTTGGCTGACGGTTTAGGTGCACTTGCCGATGTTACTACTTGGCATAAGCCTATTAGTGAGATGATTAATGAAGCAAATAATGCGGGGTTTCTGGTAGAGCGTTTTTTAGAACCTAAGCCTTTGGAAGGAATGAAGCAAATCTCGGAAAGAGATTATATTAGACTAAATAAAATACCGGAGTTTATAATTTTTCGTATGATAAAAATATAAAATGAGCGAACCTAAACGACACCACTATGTACCTCAAACCTATTTAAGAGGTTTTGCCGATAACGAAAAGGTTTGGGTCTACGATAAGTTAGAAAATAAATACTATTCACCGTCACTTGAAAACGTGGCGGTTATTAGTAATTACTACTCTTTGGTTTATGAAGGTGAGAAAAATAATGACATTGAAAGATACTTTGCTCAGATGGAAAGCGATATCAAACCAATAATAGAGAAAATTGAGAACAAAGAACGCCCGACACAATTGGAAAAAGATAAATTAGCGCTATTTATTGCTTATCAATTTGTGCGAGTACCTAGTTATGAGAATCAGAATAGAGATTCAATGAATCAACTCATGGAAATTATGAAAGAATGGGATATTCCGGAGGAAAAACATGAAGTTAAGACTCCAGATTTCTTGCCATCGGATACACCAGGTATCTCTGCGAGGGAACTACATGACAATTTAACTGAGCTGCTTGATTCGGATACAAAGTTTAAGAACCAGCACCTTGAAATGGTTGTTAATTCAGGTGTGCAATTCGCAGCTAATTTTTTGCACCTAGAATGGCGATACTGCTTTGCTCCAGAAAATTATTCTTTTATCACTACAAGTTCGCCGTTTGTAATGACTTTTATTGAAGGGAAGAAGCCGCCCGCTATGGGGTTTCTGGTTAGAGGAGTAATAAAGGTATTTCCTATAACTTCAAAGGTATGCTTGTTAATGCTAGATGATCACGAAGAAAATTTAATAGCGACCATTAGTGGAAAGAGTGTAGATGAAATCAATTTAGCACTAGCATCACGTAGTGATAGATACCTATTCCATAATGATAAAGAAGTGTTAGAAAAATTAGCAAAGGAAATTAAGCATGACTGAAGAAATTGATTTAGAAAATTTATTGAAGCAATACAGCAGTCAGGATTTTGCTAACTTAATTCCTGATACGATGCTTAAGATTTCAAAAGAAGAAAGATTAACTGTTGAATTTGCTTTTTGGTTTTGTCATACCGTTGAACAGGATTTAAATTCCACCTTAACCCAAGCGGCTAATGTAGTTAATGAAATGTTGGGTAATTCAACAGAAGATTTGGACAATTTTATCAGAACTAATATAGGTTTGAAAATGGAGAAAGTTGATCCTACTCACCCTGCGTATAAACCGAATGAAATTTCGTTCGGCGATAGAATCTTCTTTGTAGAGAAAGTCAGGGGCAAAACCGCACATACTAAATTCTTATGGAAAATAAAAAGCATAAGAGATAGTTTAAGCCACGGCAGAATTAAAGAATTATCTTATAACGGTGATAGTCTGTTTGATTTAGAAACTAAGGCAAAAATGGTTAAAGATTATATAACACTTTCTAAAAATATTGACCTAGAAGAACAGTCTGGAATTGTAGGGGAACTAACAGATGAGCAACATCAGCGAACAGAGCAGCTTTTCAAGGATTGGAAGAATAAACATGGCATAGAATAAGATGTGTACTTACTGCAGAGGTTGATATATTTTAGATATATAGTAAGTTATAAATTTATGGCACGAATTCCTAAAGCAGAATACTCTAAAATATTTGAACGCTACATTAAAGGTGAATCCTTAATAGACATTCATAAAGATTATGCAAATCAAATTGCCGTCAGTGCGTTGCAACTTTATGCTTCCCGCCACAACTGGAGCAAGTTTAAAAAATCAATCAAGCAAGAACTAGAAAAGGCGCAAGTATACCAAGACGAAAAACAGAACTATGCGGACGTGGTGGTTTCCTCTATGGAGCAGATGACCACAGCTAAACACAAGCGTATTGAAATGACTAGCAATTTACTAGATATGATTGGCGAGTATGCTAAAAGTGAAAATATTCTAGCACCCAAAGAACTCGCTACAATAGCTAGTGCATTTTCAGTAATCTGTGACATTCAGCGTACCGAGTTTGGCGAAGCTAGTATAATTACGCATAATCATAACCTGAACGCAAATGTGTCTATTGAAGAAAAACGAAAAGTGGTTAAAAATTTGAAGGCACAGTTGGCTGAATACAATCAGCAGAAAAATACTACTTTAGTGGTTTAGTAACCTTTTAGGACTAAAGCCATGTATATTGTCATGTAATCAACGCAGTCTGTAGTGGTATTTGTTTTTGGAATACTAGTATAAAATCCCTGACTAACTTCAAGAAGTGTAAATACAGGACGCTTTTCAGTGATTAGTTGATGTGCTTTCACGATATAATCGCTTAGTTGTTGTTCGGTATTTTTCGGACATACTAAACTTAGTTTATATAACTGGTCTTTAAACTGATTAACCAGTTCTTGCGGTGGAGCTGTGTCGTTAGAATGTATAGAAGCCAGTTTGTGTTCTAGCGACTGGTTGCTTATTGAATTTGTAGTTGCTGCCGGGGTTGCCGGCACGGAAGTATTGCCTTGCTTCATTCGCATTATGGCGTAAAGGCATAACAATGCAATAATAATTACTATAGCAATTAAAACTCTATTATTTAATGTGGGATTAAAGTTGGGTACATTCGTTGGTAAGTGCTTGTCTTGTTTGGGAATATCTTTTTTGCAGTGCTTGCAAACGACTGCTTCGTCCTGCATTTCTTCAGCGCAGTATGGGCATTTTTTCATTGTAGTAGTGGATTTAATTATTTTAAAAAACAAAAGGGGCTACCCGCTTGCCTTATCCAACCTTTCGGAAGGATAACCACTACTACATGGTAAGCAAGACGGATAGCCGCCTTCATGTAGTAGTGGGTTTAGTATTGCGCCATGCCTTCAATTACTTGAAGGTTTAGGCAGAATTGTAGGTTAATTATATACCATTACAGCTAAAAGTACTATAAACAAGGCACTTTGAAGCATTCCATGAAGTCCTAGAATGGCCTCAGAGAACACTTTTTGTATTGGTTATAGGTATTTATATGCCTATTCTGAGAGGGGTTATTTTGTTATATTATAGTCACTTGCTTTAGGGTCTTGGACACTCGGTACTAACCGAATGTAAGAAATCACGTCTAGAGAAGTTAACTAATACTACAATATATATATGAGTAATCAAATAGCAGAGAAAATTTATTGCATAAAATGTAGCAACCCTATGGGTCGGAAGCGTTTTAATAAAGTTACTGATAATAGTGCGTTAGATTTAGTTTGTGAGAAATGTGGTTTAGAGTTCACCGTACAAATTTTTGATGAGCAGTCTGCTTACAAGAAAATTAGCTTATCTTTAAATACTGAAATTGAACTAAAAAGTTATCATTGTCCATTTCATGAGAGTGGCCTTTTAAAACAGGGGATGCGGTTTGTTTCTAAGAATTTGACGGAGTTCTACACCTGCTCTAACCCTAAATGCAATAGAGATTTTGAAATTATTAAATAATTTTTTGACATGGTTGTTTGAATCTGCTATAATTACCTAGTAATTAAGTAAAGAGTTCTTTTTAAACAGTACTGCATTGATAAGCGAGGTATATCTATCCTACCGCTCCGTTGAGTATAGGGGGTGCGACACCTGCTTCTAGAATATACGTAAAAACTAGAAGGGCTTTCTTATGTTGATAAACGATCACCGAACGGGTGTTTTGTTTGTCTGCTTGAGAAAGCTCTTTTTGCATTTATGCAGAAAGAAAACAAATGAATATAGAAGAAGTGCTAGACAAGTACGGAGATTACTTAGAAGCTGTCATTCATATTTTCGATAACGATTGTAAACAGTCGAAAGGAGATACTGATGACACAAGCTAGTCATGTCGATAAAGATTATGAGCAGTGGCTCATGTATGAAGAACTGGAATCTGAACATAGGGATTCAAAGCGCAAATATACAGATGCTGAGTTGTTATCGATATTCCCTGAAATCAAGTCTGTACTGCCAAGCAAGATTAAGGAATGGCAAATCGTAAAGAAAGCCGTCAAGAAATCAATATTGCGGAAACTGGAACGATTATATGACAGTACAAAAACTGACTTTGAATACTGGTTTTGCAGAGAATTGGTTAAGCACACTGACGGGCTACAACTACTTGAAGTAATTAAGCATATAGCAAGACTGAGACGGCAAGTTTATGTCGCCAGTGGCAAGAAGCCTAAAGGACGATTGACAGATGAGCAAATAGAAATGGCCACTCAAATTCCAATAGCTGATTTGTACGACGGCAGACTAAGGCGTAGTGGAAACAATCTCACAGGGCTATGCCCATTCCACGAAGACAAACGCCCGTCATTCACAGTTTACTCACAAACAAATTCTTGTTGGTGTTTCGGCTGCCAAGAAGGGGGCAACTCAATTAAATTCATAATGTTACTTCACGGCTATTCTTTCCCCGAAGCCGTCAAGTACTTACTAGGACTATAAAATATGACAGACAAAGAAAACGAAATTATAGAAAAAGAAACCCAAGATTCTGTAGCTGAATCTATAGTTGAATCAGATAGTGAAAAGAATCTTACCGAACAGCTTGTTGAACTGGTACTGAACAGAAACGTTAAACTATTTCATGACCAGTTTGATAACGGCTTTATAGCTGTAGAGGAGAATGGACATAAGACTCTAAAGCTGAGGTCGCGTGGATTCAAGTCATGGTTGTCGCATCTCGGTTGGGATGAATTAGGCAAGGCCGTGTCGTCTGGCACTATAGAAACAGCAGTTAGAACGCTAGAAGGACACGCAACGCATGACAGCGAAGAAATAAAGCTACATGTAAGAATTGCTGAAACTGATAACGGTATAATTTACGATTTAGGTGATGGTCGTGCGGTACTGATAAATAAAGATGAGTGGAAAATACTAGACCCTGCACCAATTCTGTTTTACAGATTCGGACATCAGCGCCTGCAGGTTGCACCTATACCAGGAGCAGAGTTAGAAAAAGTATTTGACTTCATTCCTACTCCGAAAGAACCACGTCAAAAATTATTACTGCTTGTATGGCTCGTAGCGTCTGTGTTGCCTAACTTCCCGCACCCGATATTAGTTGTTCACGGACCGCAAGGGTCAAGAAAAACTACTTTGTTCAAACTGCTCCGTGGGCTAATTGACCCATCAATAATGGAAACTTTAACCGCACATGGCGACAGCAGAGAGTATGTGCAGTTAGCCAGCCATCATTATTTCTTACCGCTTGATAATCTATCACCTATAAAACCTGAATTTTCAGACCTATTATGCAGAACCGTGACTGGCGAAGGTATGTCAAAGCGAGAACTCTATTCAGATGACGATGATATTATTTACAGCTTCCGCCGTGTCGTTGCCATGAACGGAATTAATCTTGTGGTTAGTAAACCTGATTTGTTGGAACGTTCACTAATTATTGAACTAGAAAGACCTCAAAACTATAAAGAAGAAGGTGTGTTAATGGCAGAGTTTGAACAAGCACGACCGCAGCTCTTAGGCGCAATAATTGGAGCAGTACAAAAATCCATTAAAGTATACCCGGGAATGGAACTGCCAGAACAAATAAGCAACTTCCGTATGGCAGATTTTGTGCGGTGGGGCTGTGCTATCAGTATTGCGATTGGACACACGGCAGAAGAATTTATAGATGCGTTAACTCAAAACCTAATCAGACAAAATGCTGAAGCGATTGATGACTCTCCTGTGGCGCAAGTTGTTATTGCATTCATGGAAAACAAAACGCACTATCAAGCTACTCCAACTGACTTGCTATTAGTGCTTCAAGAACTGGCAATAAAGCTAAAACAAGACACAAGACAGAGAGAATTTCCAAAAACACCGAATTGGCTATGGCGTAGACTGCAAGTTGTCGCAACAAACCTGATGGCGCTCGGAATCAAAGTTTCTCGCGATAAGGACGGCGCACGACTGATTACATTTACGAAGATTTACGAGAGTGGTGTCAATGCTGTTTCTGGTGTCATGGAAGATTCAGACGAAGCGGCCTTGGATACACTAAATGAATCTGACATACCATTTTAGCCTGACAGCATATACACCATAGACACCATTTTAGGAGGATTTAATAAAGAGTATACAGGGGAATACTTTTGTGGCTAGTTGCGGACTAGATTGTACTTTGCCATCTATAGTGATTACTATTTATATACGACACAACAATGGATATTGAACGCCAAATTTTTATTTGGTATAGTTTAATTAAACCACCAGGGAAACTGTTGTTGTGTCGTAACAATTGGCAGTTCATTCTCTGGTGGTTTTATATTTGGAGTAACATGAAATTCTCTAATTGTGAAGAACGGCTCGAGTGGCTAAAAGGTACTTCACAAAAATTAAGGCAGATGGAACAGGACAGAATTAGGGCAATACTAGACGCAGATTACGCGAAAGCGTTTTCGTTGTTAAAGGGGATAAAGTTCGCTCGGTCAGAATTCGCAAAAGTTAGTAATCAGATATGGAAGGAACGAAAATGCAAGCGATAGCATATTGCAGAGTATCAACTGCACTACAAGCGGAAAATGACAACATTGAATTACAAGTTGAATCAATATCAAATTATGCAAAAAAGAACGGTATAGAAATAGTTGAATGGTTTAAAGACGATGGTGTAAGTGGCGGTTTGGAACATAGGCCAGCGCTGGCACAAATGATGCAGTATTTAGAAGTTAATAGCGAAGTAAAAGCAGTTGTAATTTTGTCACTGACGAGATTAGCCCGTGACCTCTATATCCAGGAAGGACTAATAAGAGAGTTTATAAAACTAAATAAACAGCTAATCTCACTAACTGAACCAGACTTAGGTAGTAATGATGCAACTCGTAAACTGTTTAGGCAAATTATAGGTGCTTTTAGTGAATTCGAAAGAGCCATGATTACAATGCGACTGACCAACGGACGCGCTTCGGCTGCAGCTAAGGGGAGGTGGCATGGAGGAGAAATTTACGGATACGACTGCAAAGACGGACAGTTGATAACAAATCAAGCAGAGGCAGATATTGTAAGAAAAATCTTTCACTTAAAACGCTATAAGAGAATGAATCTTACTAAAATTGCTGCATACCTAAATTTGCGAAGCATACCAACAAAGCGTGGAGGTAACAGGTGGTGGCCGTCAACAATTAAAAAAATATTAACTAACGATATTTATAAAAATAAAATATCATATAAAGGAAACATATATGAAGGACAACATGAAAAAATTATCTAATAATAAATTCTTAGCTTATGTACGGGTCAGTTCAAAAGACCAAGCAACAAACTGGAGTCCAGAAATTCAAAAGAAACAAATAGAACTATATGCAAAACAGAGAGGGTTAGAAATAGTTGACTTCTTTGAGGGGGTAGAATCTTCCTTTCGTCCTGGGAGAAAGTTGTTTGGCATGTTAATACAAAGATTAAAGAAAGAAAAGTTAGCTGGAATTTGCTTTGCTACCGTGGACAGATCGTCAAGGAATTACCAAGATATTGGAAATTTTTACAAACTTATTGAACAAGGCTATCACTTTCACTTTGCTGCTGAAAATCTCACAACTCAATCAGACGATGACCTTTCAAGAATTTATGATTTATGGGGGCAGGCAACAGTCTATAGCCAAAGATTGCGGGTTAAAGTAAATACAGCATTTGATAGAATGTTAGAACAAGGACTTTTTCCATCAAGAGCTCCAATCGGTTATTTAGATTCTAAAAAAGGTTTCAAAGAACCTGACCCTGTTCAAAGTAGACTTGTAAAACAAGCATTCGAAATGTTTGCTACTGGTTTGTATGGGATTATACCTTTACAGGATAAGTTAAAAGAAATGGGGTTAAGGAATAATGACGGTGGTTTGGTAAAACACAAAACACTTTATAAAATGTTTAGAAACCCATTTTACTACGGAATCGTACGGTGGACTAATAAAGGAGATTTCAAAGGTATTCATCAACCGATCATTACTAAATCTTTATTTGATAAAGTTCAGGAAGTGTTAGACAAGAAGAGCTTTAAGCATAAAAGAAAACGGTTGTATGTATTTCAAGGAATGCTTAATTGTCCTACCTGCGATAGACCATTAAGATGTATTTCTTCAACTAAAGTACATAGAAATGTTTATTATAAGTACTACAACTGCCGCAGCGCAGAACATAAATATAATTTGTTAGAAGAACTTGTAGATGAACAGTTTTTTGAAGAACTAAAGGGTATTGAATTTTCGGATGAAGAAGTAGTAATGTTTTTGAAAGCAATCGGACAGTTAAGGGAAGACTTGAAAAGCCAACAGGGGGAGCTTACTGCTAAATGGATATTTGAAATTCATAAAGTAGAGAAACAGCTTGACGATATAATGGATCGATTTTTGGACAAAAGTATCAGTAGCGAAGATTATCAATCCATGAAGTCAAAATTGTTAAACAAAAAAATTGAATATACTGAACAATTAAATGGCGTACAGTCTGAAAATGCTGAATCGATGCTGAAAATGGAAAACCTTGGAAAACTGCTTAAAAGCCCAACCATTGCATACAAAACAGCGTCGGAAGAATCCCGACGCCGTCTTGTGAAAAGTTTAGTGGAAAACTTTTCTCTAAGTGATAAAAATGTAATAACCAATTGGAAAAAAGAATGTTTGCCTATCTCCAAAAGGGATAAAATGTTAGGTGGTAGCGCTACGGAGAATCGAACTCCGATTTGACGGATGAAAACCGTCTGTCCTAACCGTTAGACGATAGCGCCATGAACTTAAATAACTATCGAATTGTAACAGAAATTGAGGAAAAAATCAAGCCCCTCATTAACCCCCCAGATAGCCAATAAAAGAAAAAACTGAGCCGCAATAAGTATGCAGTCCAGTTTTTAGGGTGTGCTGGCCTCTATGCCAGCTCTTTTGATGAGTGCTTTTCGCTGGCTAGCCATAGTCCGAAGAGAACCATTGCTATGGCTAAGTGCCACAAGCTGATGTGCGAAATCACTCTAGTGATTTCTGATGCATGAGCTACTACAATGAGCACTCCTAGCATCTGATGCACATGGGCTACTTTGGTCGCTTTCACTAGAGAGCGAGTAGCTTTTCTCAGAGTCTGGGACATAGAGTCCTTTCTCGTCTTTCCACAACAGCGCACCGCGCTCTGTAGGCAGACATCCTCCGTTAATACTGCGGATCATTCCCAGGGTCACCAGTCTATGGTGGCACCAGAAACGCATCCGACGCTAGAGTATACTCCAATTGTGGATAAATGTCAAGGGCTGAATCAATGATAAGAGAATAATATGTCATACTTAAAGCAGAATTAAAATAAACCCTTATGTTCAAAAAGTCCATATATACGCTCATAGCAGTTCTTGCAGTGACAGGAATCATTACTAGTACGTTTAATCTTTCCCAGGCATCGACTCTTTTATCAGATGATTTTACTGGAACCACTATTAATACAGTAAAATGGAATGAGACAGATGCTGGTGGCGTAGGGGGAACTTCTGGGAACATTCAACAGAATGGGTCTTTGAGCATGACAGGTTCTGCTTCTTGGGGTAACAACTATTTGGTTACTGACGATACATATGATAGGTCTGTTGGGGGATTAGAGATGACAGCTGATGTGACTTGCGCTAGTGGTAGTAGTATTTTTGGTATTGGATATGGAGATCCTGGGGTGTTGACCGGCGGCGGACAGTCTTATACTCTGTACGTTGTATCAAATACAGTTTATTTCTCCCGACAGCTTGCTAATGGTAATGCTGAAAATATTACCACAGCTTTTAGCTGTACCAACGGCGTGGCTTTTAGTGCCCGCATCGCTATTGATTCCACTAGTGGCGCTGCTCTATACATTAACGGGAGTGGCACCGCGGCAGCGACATTGACCGGCGGTACTTTTACCAACAAAGGTTTTTTCCTTTCGGGGCATTCCGGCACAGCTACGTTAATTGATAACGTTGTGATTGCTAGCGCAAGTGCTGCGACGGCCCCTGACGCTCCAACTGGACTTACAACAACACCTGCCAGCACTGCAATGGGATTAACATGGACAGCTCCTGTTAGCAATGGTGGGGCGGCTATTACTGATTACTTAGTCGAATATAAATTGGCTAGCGAACCAACTACTTGGACTACTTTTTCAGACGGTACATCAACTACAGCGGCTACTACAGTAACCGGTTTAACAAATGGGTTGAGCTATAATTTCCGCGTCTCTGCGACTAACTCGGTGGGCACCGGCGTACCTTCCAGTACAGCGACCGCAACTCCCGCGTTAAGTGTCCCATCTGCACCGCAAGGCTTGTCTGCATCTAGCGGAACGAGCGGACAATCAACTTTGACTTGGTCCGCACCTCTTACCAACGGCGGCGCGGCTATTACTGACTATATAGTAGAGTATAAACTTTCCACTGAGCCCACTACTTGGACTACTTTTTCCGACGGCACATCAGGCTCAACTGGGGCAACAGTTACTGGCTTAGTAAACGGTTCTACATATAACTTCCGCGTTTCTGCTACTAACTCTGTAGGAACTGGCCCTGT
This sequence comes from uncultured Candidatus Saccharibacteria bacterium, assembly GCA_964561085.1. GTDB lineage: Bacteria > Patescibacteriota > Doudnabacteria > UBA920 > UBA920 > UBA920. The sequence continues at coordinate 89,465 of CAZLNP010000001.1, read as the reverse complement.
TTCCAGTACAGCTAACGGTATTCCAAATACCTTTGCTATGTCAGATGATTTTACTGGCACCACTATTGATACTGACAAATGGACTGAGCTTGATCCAGGTGGTACGGGAGGGACTGTTGGAAACGTTCAACAAAATGGAGATCTAAATATAACCGGTACTGGTGCATGGGGTGGCGCTGGACTGAGTACAGTACAAACATATGATAGAACTAACGGCGATGTAAGTATTACAGTTACTGTTACTAGGTCATCTTGTGGTTCGGGTGTGGGCCCAGTAGCAATTGGCTATGGTGATTTAGTTTTCACTGGAGTAGGAACATCATCTTATATTCTTTTAGCTAATGCAACGAACTGGGAATTGTATTACTGGACTGGTGGGTCAAACGTTGCTGGATCCGGTCCATCTGCATCACCTCAAACTTTGAGCGGATTCACATCTTGTACAAATGGAGTTCCATTCACCTTAACCTTAACGGCGCTCCAAGGTGGAGGTGCGAGCGTGTTTGTAAATGGTTCTGGAACACCAAGCGCAACTATTACATCTGGCACATTTACTGACGAAGGGTTCTGGCTGGGTGCAATGAGTAGTACTGGTACTAGCGACTTAGATAATGTACAAATTATAGAACCCGCAACTGGCCCAGCTGCTCCATCTGGTTTAGGTGCAACACCTGGTGACGGACAGGTAGCGTTGACTTGGACTGCTGGAGCAGACAACGGCGCTGCAATTACTGATTACTTAGTTGAATACAAGCTCAGTACTTCTGGGACCTGGTTAACTTTTTCTGATGGCACTTCTACTTCCACAGGAGCTACGGTTACAGGATTAACTAACGGTTTGAATTATAACTTCCGCGTATCTGGAATTAATAGCAATGGTACAAGTGATCCATCATCTACAGCTACAGCTCGTCCAGTTTCTGCAACTCCAACCGCGCCAACTGCGACAGGTGTAGCTATTTCAGGGAATGCAGCAGTTGGGGAGCAACTTACAGGAACGTACACCTTTGTAGACGTGAACGGCAACTCGGAATCAGGTTCTACTTTCAGATGGCTAACTGCTACAAGCGCTGGTGGCAGCTATTCTGCTATTTCTGGCGCTACTAGTACTACGTATATAGTAGATGAAGACGATATTGGCATGTACCTGAAGTTTGAAGTAACGCCAGGTAGTGCAACTGCACCGACAACTGGATCCGCAACTCTTAGTTCTGCAACTAGCCAAGTTGCTACAATCAATTATTTAAACCAAATTCTGTCTACAGGTCAAAGTTTGTCTGTTGGTGTTGCTGCAAGCCCAGCCCTTTCGACTACACAACCTTACTCTAACAAAATGTTAACCGGTGGTTCTGGTGGAATGGGTGCTGGCGGTAGCTTCACAGCTTTGATAGAAAGCAGTGTTGAAACCATGAGTAGTGCGATTGCAAACTCTTTGACTTTCAACGATACCGGCAATGATTTAGATACAGTTATGTCGCTCCATGGAGTTAGTGGTTATACATATTCCCAGCTGAAAAAGGGGACAGGGCCATATACTAATGCGATGAACCAAGTTACGAATGCAAAAAGCGCTGCTTTGTCTCTTGGCCGAGTGTCTCGTGTAATGGGCGTAACTAATATTCATGGTGAAACTGATAACTTCAATAATGTAAGTGGAGCAACATATCAGGGTTACTTAGAAGAATGGCAGAACGATTACGATACTGATGTAAAAGCAATTACTGGACAGAGTAATGAGGTTTACATGTTCATCGACCAGATGAGTTCTTTCATGTCTTCTTACGCTAACGATGCTACTTCGGAAATCCCAATCTATCAATTGTATGCAGCGGAAGATAATCCAGATGAGATCGTACTAGTTGCTCCAAAATACTTCTTTAGCTACTCAGATCGACATCACTTAACTGCAGCAAGTTCCCGTTGGTTAGGGGAGTATCATGCGAAAGTAATTAAGAAAGTTGCTATAGATCATGAGACTTGGCGCCCATTGAGCCCAGACACTGTTACTCGTACAGGGAACGTAATTTTGGCAGACTTCCATGTCCCTGCAGGGCAACTAGCTTTTGATACAACTCTAGTTAGTGCCCGCACAAACTATGGATTTGAATATTACGACTCAACTTCATCGGCAACAATTAGCTCAGTTGAGTTAGTTGACACCGATACAGTTAGAGTTACTCTAAGCGGTACTCCAACAGGCAATAACCAACGCTTAAGATACGCTTATACAGGTGTGCCTGGAACAAACACTGGTGCACAAAATGCTGGCAGCGCAGCTGGGAACTTGCGTGATACAGACCCGTACCCATCTTTGTACAGCAACACTTTGTACAACTGGGCAGTTCACTTTGATCACCCTGTAACCCTAGATTCTTCCGCTCCAACTATTACTAATGTTTCTTCTGACAAAGCTAATGGTACATACAGCGTTGGTGAAGTAATAGACATTGATGTCACCTTCTCGAAGGCTGTTACTTCAACTGGCAACGTCACAGTGACATTGGAAACTGGTGCGACAGACAGGACCTGTACTTTTACAGTCACTAGCGCGACCAGTGGAAGTTGTAATTACACAGTTCAAGCTGGTGATTCGACCGATGACTTAACCGTTAAAACTATTTCTGGAACCATCGCTGATCTTGATGCTCATGCCATGGTAAACTTCGTTCCGACTACTAACTTAGCTGCCAACAAGGCTTTGGTAATCGATACAACTGGCCCAGTAATTTCCGCTATTAGTGTTAATCCTGCGACCACTAGTGCGGTTATCACTTGGACAACAGGCTCTCTTGCTTCTACTGGTGTAACATACGGACTTACTTCTACTCACACAGAGACCTCCGCAGTAACGGATACTTCTCCACGAGTACTTTCACACTCAAAGACAATCTCTTCCCTTGCTGCTTGTACTACATACCACTACAGTGTGGTATCGGTAGACGCTTCATCTGTTTCTACTTCAAGTTCTAGTGCAACATTTACAACTGACGGTTGTACTGGTTCTGCAGAAGTAGAAAGTGAAATAGGTGATAATGTTTCTAATGCTACTGGAGGCACGGTTGAATTAACAGATGGGGATTCTGGAATTGAATTAGATATCCCTGCTGGAGCTGTTGGGGCAGAGTCTGTATTCCAGATTAAGCAAATAAATACTGCAGATGCATTAATCGCTTCTGGAATGCCTACAGGGTTAAACCCTGTAAATGGCCACACATACGACTTGAAAGCCTTAACAGGAATTGGGACATCCGTAACTTCTTTTAATGATCCTATTACTTTAACTTTCTCTTATGAAGATGATGAGATAGATGGTATCAGTGAATCATCTCTTGTGGTTTGGCGATATAGCTCAGGAACTTGGTCTTCGCTAGCTCCTTGCACAGTAGATACAAATGCAAATACTGTGACTTGCGAAACAGGCGGTTTCTCAATGTTCGCACTGTTTGGCACAGCTTCTGCATCTGGCTCAACCTCCGGCTCTGTCACTCGCCATCCAGTAGGTACTAACATCGTAGACTCGACTGGAACCATCTACACTCTTACTTCAGATGGTAAACGCAGGCCTTACACTTCAGCAGGTGCATACCTTTCATATGGCTTTAACACTTGGAGCAATGCAGTTCCCGCTCGCAGCTCTGATCTAACTCTTCCGGTAGGATCATTCATTCCTCCAAGAGATGGCTCAATCACTTGCTCAGATCGTGGTACAGACAAAGGCACTTGTTACCTAATCACTGGTGGAATGAAAGCAGGATTTGTTTCTGAGAAGGTGTTCAAAGCTCAAGGCTTCTCCTTTGCTAATGCCTTGTATGGAGATGTCTCTTTCATGACTTCAACAGACAATATCTCTGATCCTAACTCTACCCACAGATCAGGAACTCTAATTAACAACAGTGGTACTCTTCAAGTCATTAAAGACAACGCTCTAGCTGGTATTCCTTCCATGGAAGTCCTATCTTCTTGGGGATACAACCCAATTACAGCAGTAGCAGCTAATACTGCAGACAAACTTCTTCAACAGACCCAAGTTCTTGTGACCCGTGCTGCTGGAGTGCTGGGGTTCTAAACTTGCAATACTAAATTAGCTAAAGATAAAATAGACAATAATAAAGCCGCCCTTTCGGGCGGCTTTATTTGAGCCAGAGTGGCTTTAGAATGCGATTGTCATGCACATCATACCATGCATATGAACACCTCTCAAGTTTGACTTAAAAAGTGGGGGAGCATATACTAGATATATACCCCCCACAGGGGGGTCTAGTAAATATAGAAATTATGTCAAAAAAACTTAACAGTGTTGCGGCCGCTAACCAGGCTGACTTAGTAAAACGACTCCGTTACATAGAAGGTCATGTTCGGGCAGTTGCCACAATGGTAGAAACCGACGCCTACTGCATGGATATCATCAATCAAAGCCACGCCGTAATTGAAGCCATGAAGAAGGTGAACAATTTGATCCTAGAAGGATACCTAGGCGAATGTGTCATAGATGCAAAAAGCACTAACCCTGCTAAGCGTAAAGCTGCGGTCGAAGAACTCATCAAAATTTACTCTAAAAAGAATTAGTACAAACTAGAAAGGACAGTTATGGAAACAACATCAAATGAAACTCACAAACTAATAATCATCGGTGCGGGACCTGCGGGACTAACTGCAGCTTTGTATGCTGCTAGAGCAGAACTAGAGCCAACAGTAATGGCAGGCATCGCTCCTGGAGGTCAGCTCATGTTAACAACAGAAGTAGAAAATTTCCCAGGCTTTCCAGAAGGTATTCAAGGGCCAGAACTCATGGCTAATATGACTAAGCAAGTGGAACGTTTCGGCACTAAAATGATTTACGAAGACGTACTGTCGGTAGACTTTAAATCTAACCCCTTCGTGCTTAAAACAGCTAATACTGAGTATAAGGCGAAGGCTGTTATTATCGCCACTGGCGCAGAAGCAAATTGGCTTAACCTAGAAAGTGAGCAAAAGCTACGTGGTAAAGGTGTAAGTGCTTGTGCTACTTGTGATGGTTTTTTCTTTAAAGAAAAAGATGTAGTGGTAATTGGCGGCGGAGATAGCGCCATGGAAGAAGCAAATTTCCTGACCAAGTTCGCTTCTCACGTGACTGTTGTTCATCGTCGTGATGAATTTAAAGCTTCTCGCATCATGCTTAAGCGAGCGCAAGATAATCCGAAAATTGAGTTTGTCACTAACGTTACTGTCACAGAAGTGTTGGGTGAAAACAGCGTAGAGGGCATTCGCGTAAAAGATAACGCAACCGGCGAAGAGAGAGAAATTAAAGCACAAGGATACTTCGCAGCGATTGGACACACCCCCGCTACTAAGATATTCCGTGAAGCTGGCATCGATACAAACGAAAAAGGCTACATTGAACCAAAAGAATTTACCATGACAAACATTCCGGGTGTGTTTGTTGCTGGTGACGTTCATGACCACCGCTATCGCCAAGCAATTACTGCTGCCGGTGAAGGTTGTAAAGCTGCACTAGACGTAGAGAAATACCTTGAAGCGTTAGAAGAGTAAACAGAAGAATAAAAATTAAGTTTAGAACCATGACAAACAATCCTTTCGAATCAGCAAAAGCCCAACTAGATGCTGCGGCACAAGTTAGCAACGCAGACGCCAAAATCGTAGACCAATTAAAGAATCCAGATCGTTACATCGAAGTTTCAATTCCAGTACAAATGGACGACGGAACTCAAAAGATTTTTTCTGGGTTTCGATCACAGCACAACAACGCACGCGGTCCATACAAAGGCGGAATTAGATATCATCAAGATGTAAACTTAGATGAAGTTCGCGCGTTAAGTTTTTGGATGACTTTCAAAAACGCCGTAGTTAACGTTCCTTTTGGGGGAGGTAAGGGTGGAATAATTGTGAATCCGAAAGAGTTGAGCGAAGGGGAACTTGAGCGTTTATCTCGCGGTTACATGAAGCAAATGTTCCGCAACTTTGGACCCTTAGTAGATGTGCCTGCGCCTGATGTAAATACTAACGGACAGATCATGGCGTGGATGCGTGATGAATTTGAAAAACAAACCGGCACGCAAGCTCCTGGTGTAATTACTGGTAAGTCAGTAGAGAATGGTGGCAGCCAGGGTCGCACCGAAGCAACTGGTTTTGGTGGTGGCTATGTACTTCGCGAAGCTTTGGCAGCTGGACTTGTGCCAGACGCTTCTGCAACAGAAGGCCGAAAGACTATTGCAATTCAAGGTTTCGGTAACGTAGCGACTTACTTAGCAGAGTACGTAAAAGAGCATGGTTTTAAAGTGGTTGCTTTGTCAGACAGCAAGGGCGGGATTTTTAACGCTGAAGGAATAGATTTAGCTGCGGCAGAAGCGCATAAAGCGGCGAATAAGGCTTTGCGCGGGCTAGAGGGTACCATTGAAATTACTAATGAAGAATTGCTTGAACTTGATGTCGATGTTCTAGTGCCAGCAGCACTTGAAAACGTTTTAACTGGCGACAACGCTGCAAAAGTCAAAGCAAAATTTATTCTAGAAATGGCTAATGGTCCAACTACTCCAGAAGCAGATGCCATCTTTGCGCAAAACGGTGTGACTGTAGTGCCAGATATCCTCGCAAACAGCGGAGGAGTATGTGTAAGTTACTTCGAGTGGTATCAGAACCAGAATAACGAAACATGGACTAAGGAAGATGTTCTCAAGAAACTTGATGAACACATGGTCGCAGCCTTTGCCGCAGTCCGCGCTGCTCAAGAAAAGCATAATACTACAATGAGAACAGCAGCATACATTGTGGCGTTAGAGCGCATCGCAGAGAAGATGGTATAATACAGTCATATGTACGACTGCATCATAATCGGCGCAGGACCAGCAGGAATGACTGCTGCGATCTATACAGCTCGCCGTAAACTAAAAACATTAGTGCTTGCTAAGGCTGTTGGTGGGCAAATGATATGGTCAGCCGATGTAGAAAACTACACCGGTTTCAGCATGATCTCTGGCGCAGATTTAACTTTGCGTTTCCAGGAACACATGGCTGCCTTAAAAGAAGATCTTGAAGTAAAGCTTGATGTAGAGATAGTAAAACTAGACAAAAATATCACCAGCTTTGTTTTGGAAGATAAACAAGGGAATGTTTACTATGCTAAATCTGTAATAGTTGCTTCTGGAAAGAACCCTCGTCATTTAGGTGTTCCTGGTGAAGAGGAGTTTTATGGAAAAGGTGTAGCAATTTGTGCTACTTGCGATGGACCTTTGTATAAAGGTAAAGATGTAGCTGTGGTAGGCGGTGGTAACTCTGCAATGGATGCGATTTGCGCACTATCAAGGGTGGCTCGTCAAGTATATGTAATTAACATGACTGACGATTATACTGGTGAAGGTATTGTAAGAGATAAAATCATGAGCTTGCCTAATGTCAAAGCGTATCATCAAGCACAAATAACTAAAATTTCTGGCACTACTCATGTCGAAGCGATGACTGTTCAGCAAATAGGTAAGCCAGACCAAGAGCTGCCCGTCAGTGGAGTCTTTATAGAGATTGGTTACGAGCCAAGTATTTCTTTTGCGGATATTCTTGAGAAGAACGAGAAGAATGAAATTAAGGTAGATAAAGATTTGCAAACCAGCGTACCGGGAATATTTGCAGCTGGAGACATTAATGATGCCTGGGGTGAACAGATTATTATCGCAGCTGGTGAAGGTGCTAAGGCCGCCATGGCTGTCAGCAACTATTTTACTAATTTAAAATAATTAAATTTTAAAAATATGCATGGTGAAAGATCAGAGTTTAGTCCAGGCGAGGTAAAAGATAACGTAGTGGAGTTTGAAAGCCACGATCAACCAGCGGAGAAAGTTATTAAACATATTTTTGATAAACTAAGTCCACATCAAAAATCTTTAGAAATTCTAAAGGACGCAGGCTACGACTCGTTGGATCAAGCAGTAGAGGAGCTTAATGCATTAAAGGAAGAAGAACAGCAGGCTTTTATGTCCTTTTGGGCAAAAATCAAAGACAGGATATCGAATCAGGGGCAGGAAGTAAAAAAGATTACTGATTTGGAAGATAAAATCCATAAGCTAGCTCGTATTGTGCGGATTGCCAATATCACATCTCGCCGAGAGTCTATGGAGAAAGATGGGTATACGCATCAAACAGGAAATGACAACGTAATAAAAGTTCCAGAAAGTGTTTGGCCAGGACCTGAAAAACCAAAGCCAGACGATTCAGAAGAAGAAACAGAATTCCGCAAGGCCGCGTAGTTTGCTATAATCGTATTAGATAAATTAATCAAAACATATGGAAAATTTAAGTGATCAGGAAGCTAAAATGATGAATGCTGAGCGCTTTAATTCTGATCGAAAGTTAGTTGACGAGGGAGCTGAGGTAGATATTTCTCATGACGGTTCTATCAAGGTAGTGCCAGATGTTGCTCAGAAGGAACAGATTCATAGAGAATTCGAAAGATCTGAAAATGTTTATGAGGCGCTTCGCAACCCAGAACTCATAAAGGAGATAGAAAAGTTGGAATCGATGGCTGCGAGCCTGGACAATGATTTCAAAAAAGCCGTAAATACTATGCAAGAAAATGATTGGTCTATAAGTGGACGTAGCGAAGAATTAGTTCAATTCGTAGCAGAGCTTAAAAAATTCTTAGGTGCTGAGAGTGGGACCATCTCTACAGTTTCAAAATTGGGAGAAACTTATCCGGGCGAGTGGCTATTGGAAGACAGCCATTTGGCTAAAGATATAAATTACTCCTCACCGGTGCATGGAGAAAGTGAATCAGAATATATTGTTAGAGCAACAACTTCCATGATTATGGACAACACTAGCCCAAAACAAGTGATGGCAATAATAAAGAATAAGATGAAAGCAGCACTTTGGGATGCTGCAAAAGATATGGGAAAAATCATTGTATAAATAAATTTCAAAAAAAGACCCGTGGCCCCCTAAAGAGGGTAAAGGGTCTTTTTAAATTTGTATTGTTTCTTCTTAACTATTCACTCGTTCTACATATTCGCCAGTGCGAGTATCGATACGAATGATTTCACCTTCTTTGATGAACATCGGAGCGTTAACCATTAAGCCAGTCTCAACTTTCACTGGTTTAGTAATACTGCCTCCAGAGTTACCGGTTACGCTAGGAGGGGATTCGATGACTTCTAATTCAACTTTTACAGGTAATTCAATTGATACCGGTTTGCCGTTGAAACGAAGTACCATCACTTTAGTGCCTTCTTTCAAGAACAGTTCTTGTTCTTTTGTAGCTTCTTTGTCGAAGTCGACTGTTTCGAACGTTTCGTTATTCATGAAGTGAGTGCCGTCATCGTCTGCATACAGGAAATTAGCATTTTCGCGAGTGACGTCTGCTTCAATAACCTTTTCACCAAACTTGAAACTGTATTCTAAAACTTTACCGGTGATAACGTTGCGAAGCTTAGCTTGCATTACTGGTTTGCGTTGTGCAGTTCGCATACGATTAGACCAAATCACTTGCATTGGTTCACCATTCATTAGCACAATTGCGCCTAATTTTACATCGTTTAAATCCATACTATTTTTGTTACTATTTACGTTGTGATAAACAAATACCTTTGGTTAAGAAAACGACGTGTTTTCGTACCAAAGGTATTTGTTGATTGAGTGACTTAAGGAGCTACAAAAGGTAGCAAAGCCATGTGACGAGCACGCTTTAAAGCGATTGTCACCATGCGTTGGTGCTTAGGGCAAGTGCCTGTACGACCATGCGCTAAGATCTTAGCATGAGGAGACATAAAGCGGCGCATTGTTTGGCCATCTTTGTAATCAACAGTGCTGATCTTGTTAGAGCAGAAGTAGCAAATCTTTTTTACTACTGGAGCATTGTTATTATTCTTGTTGTTATTGTATGCCATGAGTAATTATTAAGGGGACTGATTAGAGTTTAAAATGGGATATCTTCTACGCTGATGTCTTCGCCACCACCATTAGCTTGAATGGTTGGAAGTTCTTCATCAGGGAAAGATTGATTAGAATTGTCTGGACCGTTATTGGAAGCGTTGTTGCCGCCGAAGTTATTGTTTCCACTTCCCATGCCACCGTCAGCACCTTTGCCACCGTCTAACATGATCATGTTGTCGGCAACGATTTCAGTCTTGCTGCGCTTTGTGCCATCTTGTGCATCCCATGAACGGGTTACTAGACGACCTTCGATGTAAACGCGCTGACCTTTTTTTAAGTACTGGTTAGCGATCTCAGCCAGTTTGCGCCACATCACCACATTGTGGTATTCGACTTGCTCAACTTTTTGGCCGGATTGTTGGTTAGTGTAAACGTAGTTGGTTGCCAATCCTACTTGGCAGACCGCAGCACCGTTAGGAGTGTTGCGTAGTTCCGGTTCGCGAGTTAAGCGACCGATAATCATAACTTTGTTTAAGTCCATAGTTGTAAATTTTATTTAGTAATATCTTCAGAAAGTGCTTTTTCGATTTCTTCGTCAAGAACTTCTTCAGTCACTACAGCTTTTGGTGTTTCAGCTTTCGGAGCTTTTACAGCAGCTTCGCGCACTGGTTTAGCAGCAGGCTTTGCTTCAGGAACAACTTGTTCGCTGTTGTCAGCTGCGATAGCTTCCGGTGGGCGATTGCGGTTCATCTTTGCTTGAGCTTCTTTATCTTTTTCAAGACGTTCTAAGTGCTCATCAATGTTCACAATGATGTGACGGATGATAGTCGCTTTTTGTGTGCGAATTTTCGCGTCCAAAGAATTTACGCCTTTGCCTTCAGCAGTGAAAACAATAGTTCCGTAATGACCGTTGCGGGTCTTCTTAATCGGATAAGCTAATTTCTTTTTACCCAATTGTTCGTGGGTAATTTCTGTGCCACCGTTGTCGGTGACGTACTGCTCAATAGTTTGAGCGGTTGTAGGTACCTGATCATCAGATACACTAGATGCGAGAATGTACATCAATTCATATCTCGGCATAAGGAGTTTTCCTTATCTCTACACCCCAATTGGTGCAGAGAATATTAATAATTGTGTCGTTCTCTATATTTGGCCTAGCTTCTAAGCTAGTCCAAGCGGTGGTCCATAGGCTTTTTGGTTAATATTCTTAACCTGATTGTGCCTGATGTTACCTCAAGAAAACTTAAAATTTTCTTCAAATTTCCTTAATTCTACTGTATTCTGTGTCTTTTGTCCAGAGGTGATTTTGTAGGTGCTTGTATTGACAATTTTGGTATAATGTTGTAGAATAATGCTGATTTTGGTATCAATTTGAAATTGAAGGAGAAATGAAATGAACCTTAGTGTAGCAGATCTTTTGCGCATGGACTCACCTCAGCCAGTTGACGTTATTAACGTCCTTGATGAGTATACGTCTACATCCTCATCGATTGGCAATGAATTTTACAATCTTTTCCAAAAGAGGATAAAGTTTACAAAAAGACAGAAAGCTCATATTCGTAAAAGCTTGGCTCGTGGCATTTATTCAGCTGCTGCGCGCCATATGCAAGATCACGTTAACGAATATTCCAAGACCATTCACACTTTCGAATCTTTTTATCGTTAGGCGGCAACGCAACAACTGATCAAAATATAAAAGCGTTTCGACTCTCCCAGTCGAAACGCTTTTTCTTTTTATCTATTAAAGTGGAAGTGAACTACGTCGCCATCTTGGATGACATATTCTTTGCCTTCCATTCGTAGCCAACCTTTTTCTTTGGCACCAACGTATCCGCCAGCTTCTAGAAGTTTGTCCCATTGGATAACTTCCGCGCGAATAAACCCAGCTTCAAAGTCTGTGTGAATTACGCCTGCGGCTTGTGGAGCTTTCGTTCCTGCTGGGCAAGTCCATGCTTTACTTTCCATTTCACCGGCAGTAATGAATGTTACTAGACCTAAAGTTTTATATGCAGCAGTAATGATGCGGTCTAAACCACTTTCTGTTAAACCTAAATCCTTTAAATATTCATCACGGTCTGCGTCGTCTAGTTGTGCGAGTTCAGTTTCTAATTTCGCGTCTACTATAATAGTGTCGCCGAACTTGCCGCCAGATGCGTTGTCGTTTAAAACGCTAGTGTCTATCTGCTTACCATCTTCGCTTTCGTATTTTTTGCTAGACATGTTGTATGTCGCATTTGCTGCAAGCAAGAAAGGCTTGGTTGTAAGCAGTTGCACATCTTTAGAAGCTGCGCGTTCTTCATCTGTTAGCTCAACTGTGTTCGCCATCTTGCCAGCTTCCAAAGCGACTTTGTATTTTTCCAAAACTACTTGACGCACCTTTGCATCACGGTCGCCAGACTTCACAGCCTTACCATTGCTTTCTAAACGCTTCTCGACGTTTTGCAAGTCTGCAAGCTGAAGTTCAATTCCGATTGTCTCAATATCACGTTTTGCATCTACTGAGCCATTAACATGAATGATGTCGTCATCAGTGAAGAGGCGAGCGACTTCTAGAATCGCATCAACTTCGCGAATGTGGCTCAGGAACTGATTTCCAAGGCCTTCACCTTTGTGCGCGCCACTCACAAGGCCAGCGATGTCCACGAACTCAATAGTAGTCGGAACAATCTTGCTAGACTTTTCCTGAACAGCCAGCTTTGCTAAGCGTTCATCGGGCACAGGAACAACACCCACGTTCGGATCGATAGTCGCGAATGGGTAATTAGCAGCCTCAACAGAGGACTTTGTTATTGCGTTAAATAGTGTGGACTTACCAACGTTGGGCAAACCCACGATTCCGATTTGAAATGACATAGCCTATATTGTAGCCGAATTTGGTGGTGTGAACAAGGTTATGGACTAGATGAATAAAATCTGTTATATTTTCATCTCGGACAGTTTATTTTCAACGGAGGTATCGTGTATGAGTCTTTTGGGTTTTATCCCAAAGGTGTTAAAATTTTTCGGTCTTGAAATTTCGCGTCAACAAAAAAAGAAAGACAGCATTATTGTCTCTAACTCCCGGTATCAGATTCATGTTTCCGCACAAGGTTTCATAGATAGACACAGACATCGAAAATCGAAAAAGTAAAACACCTAAAAGGTAGTGATGCAAAGAAGCGCCCCAGCAGTTTCGGGTCGCTTTTTGTTTTGACAAAAATATACTAATTAAGTAAAATCAATTTTGTAGTCAGCAGTTTTGACTAACACTATGTTCTAGGAGGAATTTTTTAGTGGCAAAGCAAACTGGTTCAATCATAATTGGTTCTTCATTCGGCAGAAAGAAGGAAGAACTTCCGTCTATTCACTCGTCGCTTTCGCCTGACCAAAGGGAAAGGCTAAGCACTTCATTGTTGGAGTCTGGAATAACAGATCCCAAAGATCTCAAAAATCGGACTTTCTTCAGGCAGGTAAAGACGGCGCTCAAATCGTCTGGGTTGTTCAAAGATGTCTCGGCTGTGCCAGGCGAGTTCGGCACTTTTAGGGTCGGCCTAAAAGGAACAGGTGGTATAGTTGCTCAAGGCGACGTTGGTTTCGCCATTCCTTCGAGCAGCTAGTATTGCCAACAAAAAATGTTTTACCCAGCCGCATGCGCTTACAACGCAAGCGGCTTTTATTTTTGCTATAATAATGCAGAGCAGTGCAAGCTGCTCTCGCCAAATTTAACTATAATTCTATGAATCTTGAACCATCTATATTTAAAGCTTATGACATTCGCGCTATCTATCCATCTCAAGTAGATGAAGAAGGGGCTTACGCTATTGGGCGTGCTTTCGCCACACTAATGACTAGAGAAATTCCAGACCGCACTTTGAACATTGCTGTCGGCGGCGATATGCGCCTTTCAACTCCATCTCTAAAAGAACAGGTTATAAAGGGTTTACGTGATTCTGGCGTTAATGTTGTTGATGTTGGCTTAATTTCTACACCGACATATTATTTTGCAGTCGGTTTTTTCAAGCTAGATGGTGGTGTACAGGTCTCTGCTTCTCATAACCCAGCAGAGTATAATGGTTTTAAGATGGTGCGCGAGCGTGGTATTGCAGTTGGGGGAGAGAGTGGCATCTACGAGATGCGCCGAATGATTTTAGAAAATGATCTTGCGCCTTTATCAGAAACTCAAGGAACTTTAGAAGTAAAAGAGTCAGTAGAAAAAATTACAATTCCAGAATTTTTAAAGTTTGCTGGCAATCCTGAAATTAAACCTTTTAAAATTGTTATAGACACTGCCAACGCGATGGGTATCCCAGATTATGGTGAATTATTTAATCACATCCCGGGTGAATTTATAAAGATGAACTTTGAGTTAGATGGCACTTTCCCAGTTCACGAAGCCGATCCTTTAAAACCAGAGAACACTGAAGAGTTACGCAAGCGCGTGCTTAGTGAAAATGCTAACATTGGAGTTGCTTCCGATGGAGATTCCGACCGCATTTTTATTATTGATGAAAAAGGGGAGACAGTTCCATCTCCAATTTTGTATACAATTATTGCTCACATTGAAGCTGAAGAAAATTCAGCTGACCCGTTGGCTTACGAAATCCGTTTGGGTAATTTAATTCCTGAAGAGTTCCCAAATACCCAACTTGTGGAAACCCCAGTTGGCCACTCTATTATTAAGAGTTACATGGTAAAGCATAACGCTGTGTTCGGTGGAGAAATCTCTGGTCACTATTTCTTCCGTCTGCCTTGGGGGACCTATGAAGCACCAACCTTATTACTAATTAAGTTGTTGGCTTGGTTGTCAAAACAAGATAGGCCTTTGTCAGAAATAGTCGCAGGATACAAACGCTATGTTTCATCTGGCGAGGTGAATACAAAAGTTTCTTCCAGAGAAGAAGTTGACGCAAAAGTGGAAGAGATCAAAGAAAAATATTCTGATGGCAAGCAGGTCACGATTGATGGCGTAAAAGTTTCTTACCCTGACTATTGGTTTAGCGTACGCGCATCCAATACTGAGCCATTGATCCGACTTATTGTTGAAGCTAAAGACCCAAGCTTAATGGAAGACAAGCGCGACGAGATCTTGGCCATAATCCGAAGTTAGGCTAGACTGATTGCAAGGGGGTTTTTATGACAAGATTAGATTGTTCACCGGAAGCAATTTATAGTTGCAATGATCCTGTTGAAAAGCTGTTTAAAGCTCGATATGCTTGGTCTGGAGCTTGTCTACGGCTTGCTATGCTGGAAAATATTTTTAACCAGTTGAACGGCGTAAAGCTGTATACTGAACAACTTCAACAGGTTAGGCGTGAAGTAAGACCGCGAAGCCTGCTACCGTATCAAGACGATCGGCCTGCCTTGGAAGAAGCAATCGCCTTAGCAGTTCAAGCAAAGCAAGCTAGTTTCGAACTATTGGAACAGGTTAAATCAGAAACAAAAAACGGCCCACTCTAGAAATAGAGTAGGCCATTTTTTTATACGCAAACTTTTTAAAACTATAGTAATCCCGTCTTCTCTTTTACTTCCTGCATTGTTGCGTGCGCTATCTCGCGGGCACGAGCCGCTCCATCAGCTAAGATTTGTGCTAATCGTTGCTTGTCTTCAAGTAGCGCTTTCTTCTTTTCGCGGAAATCTGCAAAGTAGTCAGCAATCGCATCTGCTAAAGTAGCTTTCAGCTCGCTATATTTAATAGTGCCATTTTTTACTTGTGCGCGGAATTCACCAGCAGTAGAAGCATCTCCGAAAGTTTCCAAAAGATACAAAAGATTCTCAACCCCTTCACTGCCTTCACCTGCAGTAGCAGTCACAGCTTTCTTTAACTTGGCGTGAATTACATCTGGCTCATCGTCTAAGTAAATTGGATCATCACCAGTTTTACTCATCTTCTTTGTAGGGTTTTTTAAACTCATGATACGCAAAGGTTTGCGTTCAAAAGGCTTTGGTTCAGGAAAAACATTACCAAATTGCTTGTTAAACTTGCGCGCTACAATGCGAGTGAGTTCAATGTGCTGAACTTGGTCTTCACCAACAGGCACAAAGTTTGGTTTGTACAAAAGAATATCTGCCGCCATAAGAACAGGGTAGGTGAGTAGTCCAGCATTTTGCGATTCTTGCTTAGCGCCTTTATCTTTGTACTGAGTCATCTTGTTGAGTTCGGCAACTGGAGTGATGCAATTAAAAATCCAAGCTAGCTCGGCGTGTTCAAGAACATGATTCTGAACAAAGATTACAGACTTTTCAGGATCTAACCCCGCGGCAATATATTCCGCTACAACTTCAATAGTATCTTGGCGAAGCTGTTTAGGGTCACGAGGCACAGTTAAAGCGTGCAAATCTGCCACGAAAAAGTAGCACTTTAGTTTGCCTTCATTTTGAATATCTACGAATTGTTTAAGTGCTCCCAGGTAGTTGCCAATATGCATTCGGCCAGTAGCTTGAACTCCAGAGAGGATAGTTTCTTGTTTCATATATTGACATTTTACCACAAAAGTGGATAATATGGTTAGTCAGTTTAGAATTTGGAGGAATTTATGAGAGGCGAAAAAGAAGATTTTATAGATTCAGGAGAACTGGATCATTATTTACCACTTGATTGGAGTAGGGGTAGATTCTTTATTACCATCCCAAAAAGCATCATTCAGAAGATTGGGTTAGATAAAGAGCTTGCCATGATACCGAAAAGAGTGATCGTTTATATTGACGCAAGCGACTCTGACTATCTTTACTATCGACCTAATGATTTGGAATCAATAGAAATCACTGGAAAGTGGTCTGGTAAGTTTAATTGCTCAGTAGATGCAAAGATGATCTTGAAAAAGTATTTAGGATCGTCAAAGACGCAACCTAAGTTTACCCTTGCTCCAATGCTAGGATTGCAGAAAGGTGGAACCTTAAGTTCACCAGATGCAAATTCCAAGATTGGATACAATGATACATTCTGAAATTGAGGAGAGAATTATGAACTACGGTACTTGTCCTGAGTGTAAGGAAAAACTTGTCCCATTGCAGCCGAACGGTAAGGTGTCAAAGCATCATCAGACAAAAGTCACTTCCAAAGGATCTGGCTGGATGAAGAGAGTCGTATCTTTCGATAGAAAGAGGTGTGCTTACCGGGGTCGGCCAGTTAAAAATTCATTTCGCACTGAAGCGGCTAGAAAGTTCTGAAGGAGGGAAAAATGAATAGTTCAATAAGTGAAAAAATCATCGCACATTGTATGTGGTTATTGGAAAGGTGTAAATCAAACCCAAAGCTCCTTGAGAGCTTAAAGGGTTTTGGTGAGGAGATCACCTTGACCTTCAATCCGCAGATTCCATTGCAATTGCATTTCAGTGGAATCGCAGAAACTTGCCCAAAACTTTCTGTGGCATTGGATTCAAATTATTTCGAATGGTCTATTGATAATGTATCTGCGGGCGTTGGCAAGAAGCGTGCTGCATTTGACGATGAAACAGGATCAGAGTTTCTTGAGTTGCTTAAGCATCATGCCATGGCAGTTTGTCGGCGTGATGTCATGGAACGTTGGAAGGAGCGGATAGAAATCGCCGCCGACAAGATGTATGCCGAAGCGTTTCAGTAGCTTAGAAAAAGCGGTCGAGACAACACACTATGTGTTGAATCGGCCGCTCTTATTTTTCTCTAATTTCTGCTAGATTGACACAGAAGACCATTTGTCTTACTATGTTTAGTCGTAAGACATCAACTATTGGGTACTTATACATCAACAAAAAGAGGGTTTATATTATGGGAGAAAACATATCTGGGCTTGGAAACATCTTCAAGCACTTTAACTATCTAATCAGCGTTAGGGAAGAGGTTAAGCAATTTGAGATTGCAACCGATGTCATTGAATTTGACGGCTCCTACTTTTATAGGTTGGAGCAGTTTGGCAACTTCAATTTTGGTTGGTCATGCGATCACGTTTATTGGGATCCACTCAAGCCAACGTTCATCTCTGACAAGGCGGATAATTACGCTCAACTTTCCGAAAAGCATGCCGGCGATTTACTAATGCGGATGCAGAAAGAAGTTCGCCAAACCATCAAGCTGATCAAAGCTAAAAAGCTTCAGCTTGAGGAGGATCTAGAGCTAGATAGGCTGTATAAAATGGCGCTAGGTCCGCAGGCTTTATTCTACAGCTTTACCACAGACGAATCTTTGCCTGTGACCATGCCTTCGGCAAGTCCTGAGGACTTTTAATCAAAAAGCGGTCGAGACAACACATCACGTGTTGAATCGGCCGCTCTTATTTTTTGAAGATTACTTGTTGATGAAAGGTTGCTTACTAAGAAAACTATAGGAACACGGCCTGCACAGCAGGACGAAGGTGACGTGTTTTCGTGTAGGCAACCTTTCATCTATCAAACTAAACTTCCACAACAACTGGCAGAACCAAAGGTTCACGTCCAGTTTTTTGCAAGATATAGGTTGTTAAAACACTTTTAAGCTCTGATTCTAAAGTCATTATATTTGTTGAGGACTTTTTCAGATACTGTTCAACGTGTTTATCAACTTCGTAAGTTAGTTCTCTCAAGAGACTGCCACTGTTTTTATTGTAAGTGAAGCCGCGCGTTATGAGTTCCGATTTTTTCGCTAATTTTTTCTTGTCCGAATTTATCGTTACAATAACACTTACGACTCCAGCTGCGGCCATGGCCTCTTTGTCGCAGAACAAAGACGCGTCTACTTGGCCGATGGCAGTTTCATCAACATGCACATAGCTTGCTGGCAGACGTTTGTGGAGCATTCGAGCTGGCTTGTCAGATTCGAATTCAAATACAGTTCCGTTATGGGCAATGAAAACATTTTCTTTTGGCATTCCCATTCCAATAGCTAAATTCGCATGAGCAGTTAAGAAACTATGATAACCGTGAATCGGGATAAGATGTTTAGGCTTAACCAAATCCATCATCATTTTTAATTCTTCTTGTTGAGCATGGCCTGAAATGTGAATATCAAATAGTTTGTGGTGAATTACATTTAGCCCTTGCTTTAGCAGTTCAGAAATTAAATTGCTTTGGGCGGTTTCATTTCCAGGAATAGGGGTGGCAGAGATAACAACTGTGTCAGATGGCTTTAGCTGCAAGTCTCTATGACTACCATCAGCGGCCCGTGCTAACGCAGCATTATCTTCTCCTTGAGCTCCGGTTGTTAAAACGATTAGCTTATTACCTGGCATAGGCTTGGCTTGTGCCGTAGAAACAATTGTTCCAGGAACAAGTTTGATATACCCGAGACTTAGAGCGATCTCAATATTGTTTTGCATAGAGCGACCGACAATGGCAACCTTACGGTTAAGCCGGACTGCAATATCTAGTACCTGTTGAATGCGAGTTAAAATTAGGGCATTGCTGGTAAAGATTATGCGGTCTTTGGCTTGGCTAAACATTTGTTCAAGAGCGTCATGCAGTTGGGCTTCAGAGGCACAAAAACCTGGCTTCTGGGCGTTGGTAGAGTCAGAAAGGAGGGCTAATACGCCTTCACCACCCCATTTCGCCAGCTTATCCATTTCTGCGGGTTGCTGGTCTCCAGGGGTAAAGTCTAACTTCCAATCACCGGTGTGAATTACTCGGCCGGCTGGACTGCTAATTGCGAGCCCAACACTGTCAGGAATATTATGGTTCACGCGGAAAAATTCCACAGTGAAGTTTCCAAAGCGCAGAACATCATCTTGAGAAATGGCGTGCAGAGGCAACTGTTCTATCAAATTAAATTCTTGTAGACGGCTTTTAATAAATCCAATTGAAAGTGGCATGCTGTAAAGCGGAGGATTGCCAAGGCGGGGAAGAATGTAGGGGATAGCCCCAATGTGATCCATGTGCGCATGAGTAATTATTACCGCGCGGATTCGCTTCTTGTTTTCTTCCAGCCATTGATAGTTCGGAATAATATAATTGATTCCTGAATATTTTTTCTCGGGAAATCCTAGACCCATATCGACAATGATAATGTCATCGCCGTATTCATAAGCTGTCATGTTGATACCAATTTCCTCAACTCCACCAAACGGAATTATTCGCAAAGTGTTTTGAGTAGCTGGCAACGGCTCGGATTTGTTAGAGTCCTCAGCGCTCACGGCACTATCTAGTTTGTCACTAAAAAGCTGCGCACGTTCATAGGTACGCACTGGCTTAAGACCAGTAGTTGTGGTTCGTTTCATATTTAAATTAAGTTTGGCAACGTAAGTCGGAAGATGCGCGCACCTTTTACCCGAGACATCGCAATTGATTAGATATTGCTGTTTACGTAAGTAGCCTCCACGGCTCACCCAACTATAAACCCTTAGCAAATGAATGGAGAAAATCTTTCAAAATTTTCTTCGCTCATTCACCCCCAACAGTTGTTGGGAAGATGAAAGTTCTTAGCAGAAGAATATTGATTAAGAAAACGATAGGAACACGACCTGCGTAGCAGGGCGAAGGTGACGTGTTTTCGTATCAATATTCTTCTGCGAAACTAACTTTAAACTTCAATAATAACTGGCAAGATCATAGGACGACGTTGAGTCTTCTGGAATAGATACTCTCCAACGCTATCACGAATCTCTTGGCGTAGGTCAGCATAGTCAGCTTCACCTTTGCCAGCATGAGTTTCGATCATCTTGCGGATTTCGTGCTTAACTTCTCTCAATAGTTCTTCGTTATTCTTCATGTAAACGAATCCTCGTGAAAGTATTTCGGGAGGATTTACGAGCTTACTTGTTTTACGATCAATTGTAGAGATGATCACGAACATACCGTCTTGAGCCATTAGCTGGCGGTCACGAATAACCACTTCACCAACGTCTCCAACGCCCAGTCCGTCTACGAACACATATCCTGATTCAACCTTCTCATTAAGAACACGAGCTTCGCCGTTAGCGTTGAACTCCAATACGGAACCATTACCTAGAACGAAACAATTGTTTTCAGGAATACCAATGCTTTGAGCTAATTTAGAGTGTCCAACCAACATGTGGTGTTCACCGTGAATAGGGACAAAGAACTTTGGCTTGGTTAATTGCATCATCAATTTCAATTCTTCTTGTTGGGCATGCCCAGAGGTGTGAATGTCCAGCATCTTGTTATAAATAACTGTAGCGCCTTGGCGAGTTAAGTTATCTAGAACAGCAACAATGGAGCGTTCGTTACCTGGAATAGGGGAAGATGAAATGATGACAGTATCGCCAGTTTTAATCTTAATAGAACGATGTTCGCCGCGGGACATGCGAGCTAGCTGAGAAGCTTCTTCGCCTTGTGCACCGGTGGTTAGAACTGTTAATTGGTTATCAGGATATTTAGCAGCTTGTTCAGACTTGATGATCAGTTTAGGTAAAACTTTTAGGTAGCCCAATGAAATGGCAGTTTCTAAAGTGTTAACCATAGATCGTCCGGTCACAATAACTTTGCGGTTATGTTTTGCGGAGAAGTCTAGAACTTGTTGCATACGAGAGATTAAAGATGAGAAGCTCGCAAAAATAATGCGACCTTTAGCATCTGAGAAAATTCTCTCAATACTTGTACCAATATCGCGTTCAGATAGACAGTACCCAGGCTTGTTAGCGTTAGTAGAGTCAGACATTAGAGCTAACACGCCATTACCACCAAAGGTAGCAATCTTGTGGAAGTCCGTAGTGCGTTCGTTAATTGGAGTGTGGTCAAACTTCCAGTCACCAGTGTGAATGATCTGACCGATTGGGGTATTAATAGATAGACCAACAGAATCTGGAATGTTGTGGTTTACAGAGAAGAACTTCACTTGGAAGTTGCCCACTGGAACTGTGTCATCAACTGTCAAAGCGTTTAATTTAACACGACCTTGCAAGTTGAATTCTTCCAAACGTTTTTTGATCATACCCGCAGACAAAGTCATTGTGTAAATTGGTGGGTCACCTAACTTAGCGAGTAAGTAGGGAATAGCACCAATGTGGTCCATGTGACCATGAGTAATGAACATCGCACGAATATTCTTCTTGCGATCTTCTAAGTACTTAGTTTCTGGAATAATATAATCGATACCAGGAGTTGTTTCATCTGGGAACGCGAATCCACAGTCAACGATAATAATATCTTCACCGTATTCGTAAGCCATCATGTTTGCACCAACTTCTTCTAAACCACCAAGTGGAATAACGCGAAGTACGTTGCGAGATAACGTTGCTTTTGAGTTGCCTGTTGGGGCAGTGATGGAAGATGGTACCGCTGTTGGGCGAGTCGCTGTAGCTGAACGATGCGGCGCAGCACTTGTTGGCGCTACTCGTCTAGGCGCTGGTCGGGCGTTAGGAGTCCCGGTTGGTTTGCTTATCATAATTTGCTTTCGAAGTTTTAGCGTTAAGTTTGTGGCTGTAAACGAGACCATGGGTCTGTCTATGTAGGCCGGCAATTCCGGAAACCGTTATTAAAAGAGCAGGGCTCAAATAAAAGCGGAAACACAAAAAACTTTTGTTTACTAATTTTTATATCTTTAGGTGTGAGGAAAGTGGCTTCCGGGGCCGCCTAACACTTCACAATTACCAAATGGGAACTAATGTTGTGCCGAGTAATTTCGGTCACACGAGCTTCCACTTAGAAACTGAGAGTTAACTTGTAAAAACATTATAGCACGGGACAAGGGAAAGTGTCAAATCAATTTACTTGTTTACCGCTTAGTTAAAACCCTTTTTGTATCTATATACCAATTAGGAAGGTCATAAAAACGAGCTGTGGTATCTGATAGGCTGTCTAAAGAGATACCTTTGATATCCGACTTTTGCGCATATGAAAAAACATTTTGCACCAAGAATATAGCTGGAGCATCAGCTTGGATTACATCTTGGAATAGACGATATTTTTCATCGCGAATAGTTTTATCTGTGGCTGCACGAGCTTCACTAATAAGCTTGTCGGCACTAGTATTCGCATATAGAGACAGGTTTAAGCCTGGGTTGCGAACCTGGCTGGAATGCCAGAATAGGAATGGATCTGGATCGGCACCAAGTTTTTGCGCGAACAAAAGCGCATCGTAATTACGAGGACGGATTGCGTTCTCAGTGAGTTCTTTAGTAGGTTGAATATTCAAAGTCACTTTAACGCCAAGTTTCTGCCATTGGCCCGCAAGTAGCTCAGCGGTTTTTGTGTTTAGAGCAAAGTTATTTGTAGATAGCGTGAAGGCTAGTTCAACCCCATTCTTTTTGCGTACGTTTGAGCCTTCATCAAGTTTCCATCCAGCTGAGTCTAGTAGCGCTTTAGCGCTTTCTAAATCATTACTAATGATGGCATCTGGTAAACCTTCAACGTGTTGGCGCAATATTGGTCCATTTAGGGCTCGGCCTTGGCCATTGTAAACAGTGTTGATAATAGTTTGGATGTCAGTACCTGTTTGCAAAGCTTTGCGCACGCGCACATCACTAAATAATTTATTACTTGTGTTAAAGAATACTGCTTGGTATTGTGGCAGGTCTAATTGAGTAACCTTAAATTCATTATTGTCTTCGTCCAAGCGAACACTTTGATCGAACGGGCTAAACCCAAAGCCATCAATTTGTTTGCCATGAATAGCGGTTAGGACACCTTCAATATCTTCGTAGAAGCTTAACTTCACGCTTTCAATGTAAGCGGGGCGATTGTGATAGTCCGAAAAAGATTCTAGATGAATGCTTTGCACTGTGCCTTGGGTAGACTTACGCACTTCTTTTACTATGTAAGGACCACTGCCCACCGCTTCAATATTCCCTAAAGACAACACAAAGTCAGCAGGGGAAACAGATTCCCAATTCTTTTTGCTTATTATAGGGAGAGTTAAGTTATTCAAAAAAGGAGCAGAAGGGGCATTAAGTTTAAATAAAATTGTGCTGTCATCTACTTTTTCAACTACAGTTGATTGCCACTCTCCACGGCGTGGACTGTTAAAATCACCGTTTTGAAGTGTCTGTACAGTGAAGACAATGTCATCGGCTGTAACGGGAGTGCCATCATGCCATTTAGAATTAGACTTTATTTTAACTGTATACTCTTGGCCATTCTCAGATACAGCAGGCATAGCTTCAGCCATGTCGGGTACTACGTTTCCGATCGCATCTAATTTATAGAGTCCAGCAAAAACTAATTTTACTATTGATCGATCAGTATCTGTAGTTGCAAGTAAAGGATTTATGAATCTTGGTTGACCAATAATTCCTTCGCGGTAACTGCCACCTTCGGCGGGGACTGCTTCAGTGTAGTTTGCATACAATCTTCCAAAACTAAAAATTCCACTAGTGACTGTCAAAACTAACAGTATCGCAAGGACCATTTTCTCTCTTCGCCCCATTAATGAAAAAACCTTCCGTAGGACGGAAAGCCGAATGTGGGGGACAAGTTTGAATGTTTCAATAAGTTGTCCCCACAGAGATTTACGGTTGTAGGGTTGTGAGTTCACTTTTTAAAAGTAACGGGGTTTAGGATTTATTTTGATAGCAAAACAACAGCTAGGCTTATTCCTGCGAAAAGAATACCTAAAATGATTGTTGCGTAGAACAGGTATTTGTCGGAACCGCGTCGAGTAGATACTACTCCGCCACCGCCACCGAATACGTTGGATAGGCCAGATGATTTGTTTTGCAAAGCCACGGAAATGATCAAAGCGACCATAACTACCATGTCAATAATTGTTAGAATATATGCGATGTTTTTCATAAGTAAAGTTTAAAAAAGCTAATTTATTGTAGTAATTTACTGGTAAAGTGTCAAGGTCGGGCAATTAAAAACGACGCCCGATGTTCTGGGCGTCGTACTGTTGTTTTGTTGTTGAAGCAGCTAGCCTCGGGCATATTTTGCGACAGTTCCTCCGTAACAGTTTACGTTATTCCACCCGATCAGTGGAAGTTCCCTAAACACTGGAGGGGATTTGTCGGGTAGAGCCGGCGGAATGAACTTGGTATGCAAACGAAAAGGTTCGTGATTAGCAAGTATCAATACCGGCGGTATCCAAGCAACGTGACGAACCATAACGATCTTCCCATGGCCAGAAATCGCTGCCGATTGATCGGTAACGACTTTGGATGTTTGAGGATGACCGCGAGCCGAGGTCTGCAGGGTATTTCCTGATGCCAACGAAATAGAGAAGAGCACAACTAACAGACAGAAAGTTAGAATCTTCATGAACGTCCTCCTGTGGTAAAAACTTCGAGCAAGTTCCCGTACAACAAATTAGGAACTAATGAAATTATATTTATAAATTGACTGAAAGTCAATTAACTAAGGTAGGTTTTTATTATTTTGGCTTTTGCAGGGCCGACTAGTTCTACTAAATCGTCGAGCGGTGCCTTGCGAATTTTATCAACAGTACCAACTTTTTGTTTCAAAAGTTTTTTTGTCTTTGGTCCAATTCCAGGGATTGTGTCTAACATAGATTTTACTGCTTGCTTGCTACGCAGGCTTCTGTGAAAAGTGATGCCGAATCTATGTGCTTCATCACGTAAACGCTGCAGCATTTGTAGAACTGGATTGCTGTGATCTAGTACAATCGGGGTGGTGTTGTGAGGGAGGAAGATTTCTTCAATCCGTTTTGCTAGCCCAACAATAGGAATTTTTAATCCTGCTTCTTCTAGTACTTCAACCACAACTCCTAGTTGGCCTTTGCCTCCATCTATAACAATGAGGTCGGGGATTGGCCACTGCTCTTTCTCTGGGATGTCACGATTTTTCATGCGAGCTAGACGGCGAGTAAGCATTTCTCGCATCATCATAAAATCGTCCGGAGTTTGCTTAGATGTAATTTTAAATTTGCGATACTCAGATTTAGCAGCCTGACCATCTTTAATAACCACCATGCTGCCTACGGGATTGGTTCCTTGGGTATTGCTGATGTCATAACCTTCAATACGGCGTGGCGTTGTGGGTAGTTTCAAGAGGTCTTTTAGTTTTTCTAAAGTTTCTTGGTTTGCTTGAATATTTGATGCTTGGCTTCGCTGCCACTTTCGTAAATATTCCTCGGCGTTAGTTCTGCCTAGGTTTATTAAGTTAAGTTTTTGGCCTCTTGTCGGCATGTTCAACTTAATTTTTGCTTTTATCTTGTTTAACGCTGTTCTCGAAGCGAACAAAGTTTTCACTAAAGGTTCGTTTGTAACTTGGCTTTGAACAAAAACTTCTTTTGGAAGATTGGTTGCAGTTGCATAATACATTTCAAGAAATGTTTGTAGGATCTCGCTTTCTCGATTTTCTTCCGGAACGTGCAAGATGTTGTCATAGACAAAATTTTCTTTGTCGAGTAGTTTGCCTTCGCGTACCTTGAAAACGTTTACACATGCAGAAATAGGATCAACAAAAACAGATACGAAATCCCAAGAAACTTTTTGAGAAAAAAGAACTGCTTGTCGTTCATCTAGTACTTCAATGGCTTTTAGTTGATCGCGCAAACGCGCTGCTGTTTCGAAATACTTCCATTTTGCTGCGCTGCGCATCTCTTTGGCTAAAGTTTTCTTTATCTCAACATTGCGGCCTGCTAGGAAAAGCGCAATTCTGTTGAGTTGTAATTCGTAATCTTTAAGACTGATGACGCCCGTGCAAACCCCAGGACACCTATGTAAGTAATAGTAGAAGCAAGGGCGTTTACCAATTTCTTTATTTGCACAATACGGAAATACGCGGCGAACAAAATCTAAAGTTTGGCGAATCTTAGCGGTGGAGGAGTATGGGCCGAAATATTTTGTGTGAGGAGAGTCTGGAATTTTGTCTTCTTCAATTTTCCGCGCGTAAGTAATACTCGGAATCTCAGTAGAGTAATCAATTTTGATGAAGGCGTAATTTTTGTCGTCTCTGAGTTTGATGTTGTAAGCAGGTAAGTACTCTTTAATTAAGGTGTTTTCTAAAAACAAACTTTCCAGCTCGGAGTTCACTACTATATATTCAATATCGACAGCCTCAGCTAAAAGGAAGGGGAGCTGGGCGCGGTTGTCGCTGGTGCCAAAATATTGAGATACACGTGATCGCAAATCCTTAGCCTTGCCCACGTACAAAACAACCCCATTTTTATCGAGGTATTTATATACTCCCGGCTTGTGGGGAATGTCTTTTAGCTTATCTTTTAGCTTGGATTTCGAATCTTTTTTGGAGGCACTCATAGAGGTATTATAACATTGACTGAGGGTGATAATTCTTCTTCCATAGGCTCTTGTTTTTTTGTCTATTTGGTGCTAGGGTTAATAAAGTTACTTGAGAAGTATTTTATATAAACTTTATACAAATTTTATCATGGCTACTAAAAAAACAGCTCCCAAAAAACCCGCAGACACTAGCGATAAAATCGTTATTCGTGGCGCCCGGCAGCACAACCTTAAGAATATTAATCTAGACCTCCCTCGCAACAAGCTGATTACAATCACAGGCCTTTCTGGTAGCGGTAAATCATCCCTTGCGTTCGATACTATATATGCAGAAGGTCAACGTCGTTACGTTGAGTCTCTTTCGGCGTATGCGCGCCAGTTCATTGGGTTAATGGATAAGCCAGATGTAGATAAAATTGAAGGTCTTTCTCCAGCGATCTCTATCGACCAAAAATCTGCATCACATAACCCTCGCTCTACAGTGGGAACAGTTACTGAAATTTACGATTACCTTCGATTGCTTTACGCTCGCGTCGGTATTCCTCACTGTCCAGAATGTGGTGAGCGTGTAATGGGTCAAACTTTACAGTCCATGGTAGACACTTTGATGCATATGCCTGAAGGCACTCGTGTGATGTTGCTTGCACCATTCATCAAAGATCAAAAAGGTGAACATAAATTAGTTTTTGAACAGATTAAAAAATCTGGTTTTGCTCGTGTTCGAGTTGATGGCACAATTATGGACATCGCCGAAGCGCAGGGTTTGAACTTAGACAAGCAAAAGAAGCACAGTGTTGATGTGATAGTCGATCGTGTTGCTATTGCAGCTGAAGACCGTGGTCGTATTTCAGAAAGTTTAGAAAAAGCTTTGGACTTGGGGGATCAGTTGGCCAATGTAGTAATCATGGACGGCGAAAAGATCAAGCAAGAAATTCCATTCTCTCAAAAGTTTGCTTGTCCAAATGGGCATAGCGTTGCTTTAACAGAACTTGATCCTCGTGAATTCTCTTTCAACAGTCCGCATGGTGCTTGTGAAGAGTGTAAAGGTCTTGGAACTAAACTTACTATCGAACCTGACTTAGTAATTCCTAACCAGCGTTTAACTTTGGCTGAAGGGGCAGTGCGTCCTTGGAGTAAAACTACTTCTCGTCTGTCTTGGTATTCAAAAGTGCTAGAAACAGTTGGGAAAGAATTCGGATTCTCTGTGTCTACTCCAGTAAAAGATCTACCTAAAAAGTTTTTGGATATTGTTCTTTACGGAACAGATGGCAAAAAAATTAAAATGCCTTCCGACTCACGCTTTGGCGGCGGAACATATGAAGCACCTTTTGAAGGTGTAGTTCCAAACTTGATGCGTAAGTATAAAGAAACAGATTCTGATTACATGCGCAGTGAAATTGAAAATTACATGCGTATTCGCAAGTGTCCTGTTTGTGGTGGAAAGCGTTTGAAGCCAGAAGTGTTGGCTGTGACTATTGATGGTCGTGGTATTGTAGATGTTTCCCAGCTTTCCATTGAAGATGCCGCTGTATTCTTCGACGGCCTGCCTAAGAAGCTAAACGCCAAAGAGATGGCTATTGCTAATTTAATCCTAAAAGAAATCTCCGCACGTATTTCTTTCTTGTTGAACGTAGGGCTTTCTTACTTGTCTCTAGATCGTGGCGCAGATACTCTTTCCGGTGGAGAAGCTCAGCGCATCCGTTTGGCTACTCAAATTGGTTCTGGCCTAACTGGCGTACTCTATATATTAGATGAACCTTCTATTGGTTTGCACCAACGTGATAACACTCGTTTGCTTGAGACTTTGAAAGAACTTCGCGACTTAGGAAACACTGTAATTGTTGTAGAACACGATGAAGAAACTATTCGTGAATCTGATTGGGTGGTAGACATTGGTCCAGGTGCAGGTAAGCATGGGGGAGAGTTAGTAGCAGAAGGTACTCCAGCTCAAATTGAAAAAGATAAAAATTCTGTAACAGGAAAGTTCCTTTCAGGAGTAGAAGAAATTGAAATTCCAAAACGCCGCCGTGCTGGAAACGGTAAAAAGATTTCTGTAGTTGGCGCATCTGAGTTCAACTTGAAAAATGTGAACATGGATATCCCGCTTGGAAAGTTCGTAGCTTTGACTGGTGTTTCCGGTTCTGGAAAATCTACTCTACTAAATGATATCGTTGCTAAGGCATTGTCTAAGTATTTCTGGAACAGTAAAGATGAACCTGGTGAACACAAAAAACTTTTGGGAATTGAACACATCGATAAGATGATTAACATCGACCAATCTCCAATTGGTCGTACGCCACGTTCAAACCCTGCAACATACACTGGAATCTTCACTTACATCCGTGACTTGTTTGCTGAAACACGCGAAGCAAAAATGAAAGGCTACAAAGCTGGCCGCTTTAGCTTTAACGTTAAGGGTGGACGTTGTGAGAAGTGTCAGGGTGATGGTGTAATCAAGGTGGAGATGAATTTCTTGCCAGACGTATACATTACTTGTGAAGAGTGTGATGGTAAGCGCTATAACCGCGAAGCTTTAGAAATTCATTACAATGGAAAAACCATTTCTGATGTTTTGCAAATGACAGTTGATGAAGCAAAAATGTTCTACGCTAATGTGCCTCCAGTAAAACGCAAACTAGATACTTTGTCCGAAGTTGGTTTGGGCTATATGCATCTGGGTCAAAACGCAACAACACTTTCCGGTGGGGAAGCGCAACGTATTAAGTTGGCAACTGAGCTATCGAGAGCATCAACAGGCCGCACACTTTACATTTTAGATGAGCCAACGACCGGTCTCCACTTTGCTGATGTTAAACGTTTGATTTACGTTTTGAATCAGTTGGTAGAAAAGGGAAATACCGTTGTGGTAATTGAGCACAACTTGGACATGATTAAAACTGCTGACTGGATTATCGACCTTGGCCCTGAGGGTGGAGATAAAGGCGGACAGTTAATAGCCGCTGGAACTCCAGAAGAAGTTGTTAAGGTTAAAGGTAGTTATACAGGACAGTACTTGAAATCGATATTGAAATAGGATCTAGGCAATTCACTGATAAAAAAGCCGCCAGATATGGCGGCCTTTTTTATTTCTTATATCCCAAATAAATTAAACTAACTATTTTTGTTAGATTCATAGCAATTAATCCAACCAGTAGCCAGTAGTCCAAAGAATGCGAAATGAAAAGTTGATACATAATTCCGACTGAGAAAACAATCGTCCCTGCAATCATGGCTGCACGATTTGAAACATATCTATGATGAGTCTCTCGTTCATCAGTAGCAGGTCCCTCACCAATTAAAGACATTGCTACCGTGTAAAGTACTAAGGCCGCAGATACTCCAAGCATTTGAGACATGCCCATGCTGCCGCCGTTTTGAGAAAGTGCAAAGCCGGTTACGATGGCGATAAATACAAGTAAAGTAAGATAGTAAAGAATTAGTTTCATAGTGTGATTGTTATTTGTGAATGATTCAGTTTAATTATACTACTTAATTTACTTCTTGATTTCAAAAACTTTTTCTACGGGCAAACCAAAAAACTCCGCTACTTGTAGTGCAAGTAGTAGAGATGGGGTATAGTTTCCTTTTTCTATCGCAATAACAGTCTGTCTGGAGACCCCGCAAGCAGAAGCTAGCTCTTCTTGAGTTATGCTTTTCTCTGATCTTAATTGTTTAACTCGGTTGATAATAGTCATTAGCCAAATGTAAATGTAAACGCTTCAAAGTTTCCGTCAGGAATTTCAATTTCCATAGTGTGTTGCCCGCCAACCATAGAGTCATAAAGCTCATACAGATCTGAATCCTTCACAACAACACCTTTTATTAACTTACCGTCCACATAAACTTTAATAGTAGTTGGTTGGTTGCTTTGGGCAACCATGAATACTTTTGCGGCATCGAAGTTTAGTTTGATTCTCCCAAATCCCTTCGTATGAATTGCTGCTTCCTGGTTAAATACCCAGCTGCCTTCTAATGCAAACTGACCTGGCTTTAGCTTTGAAGGAAATGTGTAAATTTGTTGTTCGCCGCTAGGTTTTTCAGTACCACCAAAATTCTTTAATCGGGTAAGCCCGAAATATATTTCTGGGGTTGCTGCTAAGTTTGCTGGTTCCTGTTGAGGAATCTGAAATTCACCTTCTAAGCCTAGTAGAGTTCGAATTGCCTTTTCGGTCACATCATATTTACCTTCTCCAAAATGAGTGTAAACGATGTTCCCATCTTTATCTATTAAGTAGTGTGCAGGCCAAAACTGATTTTTATATGCAGTCCATGTTTTGTAACTATTATCTTGTGCAACTGGATAGCTAATCCCGTATTTCTTAATTGCGGCTTCCACATTCATCGGAACTTTTTCAAATGCAAACTCTGGAGTGTGGACACCGACAATTTCTAATCCTTGATCTTTGTATTTTTTATACCACTCAGTTATGTAGGGGAATGTGCGAATACAATTAATACAGGAGTAAGTCCAGAAGTCTACCAACACAACCTTGCCTTTAAGTTGCTCCATCTTTAATGGCTCGCTGTTAAACCACTTGTCATTACCAACAAAGTCTGGAGCCGGCCCGTAATTTTTGAATAGCTGTTCTGGTGGGCTATCAACTGTAAGTTCATCAGAAGAACTTTCTTGGGTCTTTAATGTCACAGGCAAAATTGATTCTCCTGTTTTTTTCGTAGACTGCAAATAGAGCCCAGCACCAACTAGTAAAACAATGACGATTAGAATGTGGGGAATAATTTTTTTCATAATAGAACAGCCGTAGCGGATTTTATTTAGGAGCGATAATCTTAGACTCTAAACTAGAGAAATCAAAATTTTCTAAAATTTTTGCTTGTAGGGCAACATCATATTGGAAATATATGGCTACTGCGAGCAAGATAATAATTATACCAAATATTTGTTGAATCTTTGTTGCATAAGGAACTATCGCTCGTACTCGTGTGGTAATAAGCTGACCACCATAAGCAATCAATAGCATTGGAATACCAGCGCCAATTGCATACGCCACTAGTAGAATCCCTGCTTGAGCTATGTTTGTTTGAGTCGCAATCAAGGTTAAGATAGAGCCTAGCACTGGTCCAGCACACGGTGTCCAAATTAGTCCAAGCATTAGGCCTAAAACAAACCCACCCAAATTACCTGTGCCTGCCTTTGTGCTAAGTGATGTCGCTTTGGTGCTAAACCCACTTAAGTATGCAGTCACTTTTTCAAAAGGTGTTGGCCACAACATAAATAACCCAAACAAAGCGAGAGCAAAAGTTGCGATTGTACGTAGTAGGTTTGGAGAGATGTTTGCCGCGCTAATCAACCACGAAAGTGTGAGAGCTACAATTGTAAACATAAATATGAATCCAATTGCAATGAATAGCGGCCTGGTTTTAGATGTAGATCCAACTGAACTGCCTAGTAGAATAGGTAAGAGTGGCAAAATGCACGGGGCACCAATTGTTAGGGCTCCAGCAAGGAGCGCAAATAATATTTCAATCATAAAATTAAAGTCGTTCGGAGAGAGTTACTTTACGTTCTTGATTAGCAAATCAATGTCACCACTATTCCACTTGGTTATTTGGTTGCCAGAAGCATCTATTTGAACAAAAGTATGCTGATAAGTTACGGCGTACTTCTTGCGTAGTTCTAAGTTGCTGTCGTAGTCAGTTTTTAAAACTGTCACACCTTTTGGTATTTTATCTAAGTTAGTTTTGAAAGCAGTGTCCGCAGTTTTACAGAAAGGACACCATGGCGCGTGGAAAAATAACACAACTTTATTCTTAGCCTTTGCCTCGGATTCAGCTAGAGCAGGGGAGTAGTCTTTGTAAGTTCCGGCCTGAGCTGCCATTAATTCACTGCCACTCATAGCATCACTTTCCATTTTAGTATCGCTTTTCATTGCACCGTCGTCTACGCTCATTCTCTGTTCACCGTTCATGGCGTTGTCCACTGCTTTTTCTGTCATGGAGTCGCCAGTCATTTTTTTATCTTCCATCATTTTTGAAGATTCAACTTCATTTCGGTTTTGGCTAATCATGTAAGCGGCAACACCGCCTACTACTATTAGTCCAATAATGATTCCGATTACTATTTTATTATTCATATGTATATTGTGACCATTTGGTCAGTTATTAATCTTAGATTAAGTCTAGACTGTGAACTTATTGATGTCAAGTCAACTTTACATTCACTTGTGCATAACTATTTGTGCTTTAGCACTCTACTTGACAGAGTGCTAATTTATTTTTATACTGAATTAGAGCTACTTTTGCTCTATATATTACATCAAACACATGATAGAAACAGAAGAAATAACTCCTAGACAAGCCAGAATCTTGGCTGCCATTGTAAAGCTAAACTGTGAAGACGGGGTAGCGGTGGCAAGTAAAGATTTGTGCGATAAATTCGAGTTCGGACTTAGTTCCGCAACAATTCGCAACGAAATGGCTGCCCTGGAAAAAATGGGATACATTCGCCAACCGCACACATCTGCGGGGCGAGTACCTACAGATGAAGGTTTCCGCTATTTCGTAAATCAGCTCATGGATAAAGTGAAGCTAACGATGCGCGAGCAAGAAACTTTGCGCAGCGAAATTGTGAAGCTCCAAGCAGTGAACGCCGAAATCGGTCGTCGCTTAGCAAAAGTCCTTACCGCGCATACTTCACAAGCATCGTTCGCGATGTTCCCAGAAGAAGTTTCATCTGTTGGCCTCTCAAATATTTTAGATAATCAAAGCCTTCCACCTGAAGATGCAAAAGAGATCGCTCAATTCTTCGACAACTTGGAAGATTACGCAGATGAGATGATCGAAGACTACGGCGACAAAGAAGCGCAAGCGTTCATCGGTAAAGAATTAAAACTTTCTACGCGCTCTGATTACTCAATGATTGTCTCTGGACTACAACTTCCCTCAGGGAAAAAAGGTGTCATCGGTTTAATCGGTCCAAAGTCGATGCAG
Source organism: uncultured Candidatus Saccharibacteria bacterium (assembly GCA_964561085.1). GTDB lineage: Bacteria > Patescibacteriota > Doudnabacteria > UBA920 > UBA920 > UBA920. The sequence goes on along the minus strand of CAZLNP010000001.1, from coordinate 55,644 downwards.
TACCCGAAAAATATTACGCTCATGGAATACATCACCAAATTAATTGGTGGCGGTGGAGCGGCAGCAATACTATTAATTTTATTTACATAGATGGAACCAGAAGAACAAGATAATCAAAACCCGGCTCAAGAACCGGAGCAAGCTCATCAAGAAGAGCCGACTGATTTGCAACGCCAGCTAGATGAAGCAAAAGAGGAAGCGCAAACAAATCTTTCAGGATGGCAACGAGCGCAGGCTGACTTTGCGAACTATCAGAAACGCGAAGAAGGAAAGCAACGAGAGATTATGGATTTTGCTAAAGAGGTGACGATAGTAAAGTTGTTGCCAACGCTAGATACGCTCGGGCAAGGTTTGAAACATACTCCTCAGAATATAGATGAAACTTGGCTCAAGGGAATCAACGCAACGCTCGCCCAGCTAGATAAAGTCTTGGAAGAAATGGGTGTGAAGAAAATCGATGCAGTTGGTAAACCTTTTGACCCGCAATATCACGAAGCTGTTAGGGAAGTGCCGGGGGACACTGATGGTCTAATAGTAGAGGACTTACAAACTGGGTACGAGATCAACGGCAAAGTGATTCGACCAAGCCAGGTGGTTATTAGTAAGAAAGCTTAATAGAAAGGAAATTATTTTATGTCAAAAATTATAGGAATCGACTTAGGAACTTCTAACTCTGCAGCTGCAGCGTTGGAAGGTGGAAAAGCAGTTATCATCCCATCTGCGGAAGGTAACTCACTTGGTGGAAAAGCTTTTCCATCATACGTAGCATTTACAAAAGATGGCCAACTACTTGTAGGGGAACCTGCTCGTCGCCAGGCTGTAACAAACCCTGAAGGAACTGTATTCGAAGCGAAGCGCAAAATGGGCACAGACTTCCGTTATAAGATTAACGATAAAGAATATTCTCCAGAACAAATCAGCGCGTTCATCTTGCAGAAGATTAAGCGCGATGCAGAAGCCCACTTGGGCGATAAAGTAGAGAAAGCAGTTATTACTGTTCCTGCTTACTTTGATGATGCTCAACGCCAAGCAACAAAGCAGGCGGGTGAAATTGCTGGTCTAGAAGTTGTTCGTGTAATTAACGAACCGACTGCTGCGGCTTTCGCTTACGGTATCGACAAATCTGGTACTCAAGATCAAAAGATTTTGGTATTTGACCTTGGTGGCGGAACTTTGGACGTAACCATCATGGAATTCTCTGAAACAGAAGAAGATGGTAAGACTCAAGCTACTTTCGAAGTTAAGTCTACATCAGGGGATACAACTCTTGGTGGAAAAGATATGGACGCTGCTTTGATCGATTTCTTAACTAGCGAGTTCAAGACCCAATCCGGAATTGATATCACTTCAGACAAGATGGCAATGAACCGTGTTCGTGAAGCTGCTGAAAAAGCAAAGATCGAACTTTCTACAACAATGGAAACTGACATCATTTTGCCTTTCATTGCGCAGAATGAATCTGGTTCACAAAACTTAGAAATGAAGCTAACTCGCGCAAAGCTTGAAGATTTAATCAAGCCAATTGTTGCTAAAATGCGTACTCCAGTTGAACAAGCCATTAAAGATGCTGGTCTTTCACCACAACAAATTGAAAAAATCATCATGATTGGTGGGCCAACTCGTATGCCAGTTGTTATCAAGTTCGTTGAAGACTACATTGGTAAGCAAGTAGAACGTGGCGTTGATCCAATGGAAGCTGTAGCTAAAGGTGCTGCGGTTCAAGCTGGTGTTTTGGGCGGCGAAGTTCAAGGCAAAGAAATTCTTTTGCTAGATGTAACCCCACTTACTCTTGGTCTAGAAACTCTTGGTGGTGTACGCACTCCTTTGATTGATCGTAACACTACAATTCCAACTTCAAAGTCTCAAGTATTTTCAACTGCTGCTGACAATCAAACCTCTGTACAAGTTCACGTGTTGCAGGGAGAACGTGAGTTCGCGGCTGATAACAAATCTTTGGGAACCTTTAATCTAGATGGAATTCCAGCAGCGCCTCGCGGAGTGCCTCAAGTTGAGGTGACTTTCGACATCGATGCTAGCGGTATTCTAAAAGTATCTGCGAAAGATAAAGCTTCAGGAAAAGATGCTCACATTACAATTCAAGGTTCATCATCTCTTTCTAAAGAAGATGTAGAACGCATGAAGCAAGAAGCTGAAGCACATGCTTCCGATGACCGTAAGCGCCGTGAATTAGTAGATAAGCGTAACGAAGCAGATACATTAATTTCTGTATCCGAAAAAACTATCAAAGATGCGGGCGATAAAGCGAAAGCAGAAGATGTGACTGCAGCTCAGACCGCAATTGATGAACTTAAAGAAGTAAAAGACAAAGAAGATTTAGATGTATTACAGGCTAAGGTGCAAGCTTTGTCTGACGCAATTCAAAAAGTTGGTGCAGCTATGTACGAAGCGGGTCAGGCAGCTCAGCCTGGTGATGTAGGAACAGTAGATCCATCTGAAAAGGAAATTCCAGCAGATGATGAAAAGCCAGTTGATGCAGAATACACTGAAGTTCCAAAAGATGGCGAAGCTAGTGTATCTGAAGGCTCATCTACAGAAGAAAAGAAATAATATAAAAGAGAAAAGGCGACTTGTGGGTACAAGTCGCCTGGGTAGCCGTAGGTTCGCAAGTCGGCAGGGTTAAATTTGGTAGGTTAGCTTCAAGGCAGATTTATTGACAGGGGTTGTCCCAACATGGACAAAAGAAAATAGAATGCTGATTATCGGACAATAACGATTGTCCAACAGGTGCGGATCCTTCCGCGATTCTTTATTCATAGTTAACTCCCAAAAAACACCTTAGGTTATAGTTCCTCCAGAAACTAATTTTAGACTTTAACTTTTCTTCAGGTAAATAGTATCACCCCCAGTACTTAAATTATATACCCGAAACGAACTAAACGTAAACTATCAGGTCAAGCCTCTGGCTGTGCATAACTAATTATTTTCCAGATTTAATGCCACAAAATTACTATGAAACTTTAGGAGTTGAAAAATCTGCTTCTGATGACGAAATCAAAAAAGCCTATCGCAAGATGGCTCATAAGTATCATCCAGATAAAGGCCAAGGCAATGACGCCAAGTTTAAAGAGGTAAACGAAGCATATCAGGTTCTTTCTAATGCAGAGAAGAAGAGTCAGTACGATCAGTACGGGCAGACTTTTGAAGATGCCCAGCGGCAAGGTGGTGGACCAGGCTACGGCGCAGGACCACAAGGTGGTAATCCATTTGGCGGGGGCTTTGGTGGTTTCGGTGGCGAAGGTGTGGATTTTGATTTCGGCGATATCTTCGGTGACATTTTTGGTTCCCGTTCAGCAAGGCAGGCACGCAACCGTGGCATCGATTTAGAAATGTCTCTTACGATAGAGTTTGAAGAGGCTGTTTTTGGCGTTAAGAGAGAGATTCATTTAGAGAAAAAAGATAAGTGTAAAACTTGCGAAGGTAGTGGTGCAAAACCTGATACAAAAGTTGTTACATGTCCTGTTTGTCATGGCCAAGGTCAAATAAGAACACAACGCCAAACTATTTTTGGTGCTGTGCAATCTTCTGTGGCTTGTGATCGCTGTGGTGGTGATGGGAAAATTCCAGAGGTACCTTGTGAGACTTGTAAGGGGGAAGGTTTCTTCCGACAAGAAAAAACTTTGGAAGTTCAGATTCCAGCCGGCATAGATAATAATCAACGCATTCGCATCAATGGCGAAGGAGAAGTTGGCTATCGGGGTTCTGAACCCGGAGATTTGTATTTAAATATTCGCGTTAAACCAAGCAAAGAATTTATCCGCGATGGGCAGACTTTAAAAACCTCAGTGCCAATTAGTTTTACTCAAGCGGCTCTAGGTGCAAAAGTAAAAGTTCAAACTTTGGATGGTGAAATTGAGTTAAGAATCCCAGCTGGAACTCAGCCAGGGAAAGTTTTCAAAGTTGGTGGTAAAGGAGTTGCCCAACCAGGTGGTAATAAGCGAGGTGACTTGTTGGTGACGGCTCGCGTGATTATCCCAAGCAAGATTTCAAAAAAAGAAGCCGAGCTTCTAAAAGAACTGGCTGACTTGAAAGGGGAGACGGTAGAAGTAAATAAATCTTTCTGGGATTCAATTAAAGACAATTTTTAGCTATTTAGAAAAACCGCCTCAATGTCGGTTTTTTATTATGCATGTGGTATAATATAGAAAAGCCCAGCATCCCTTGTGGGTAAAAACTCCTTGAAACAAAATTCTAAAAATGCCCGATTTTCAAAGTTTAATTAGCACATTTAACTGGAACAGCCCATCATGGGATTTGTTCATTTTAGGTTTTTGGTTAGTCGCTAGCGTACTCTTTGCATTCGCTGCAGGTAGGGGACGCATGTTGTTGATCTTGGTTTGTACTTACATGGCGCAACTGTTGGTAATTAAAGCACCGTTTCTTTCTAATATTGCAGCGGATAAACTAAATATTGCTAGTTCTACAATGCCCCAATTGGCAGCATTTTCAATCTTGTTCCTAGTTTTCTTTATCTTCATGGGTCGTTATGCTTTCCGCTCTACAGCAGATGGACGACAAATTCTCGCCCTACCTTTCACATTGGCATTTACAGTTCTTCAGGTCGGACTGTTAATTAATATTGTAATTAGCTATTTACCGGATCAGGTTCAAAATAGTTTCTCTCCTTTAATTCAATTTTTGTTCTTGCATCCAAACGCCAGCTTCATTTGGTTGCTCGCTCCAATCGTGTTCCTAATCCTAATTGGACGCTTCGTTTCCGACCAGCTAGATAACTAGACTGATAAATCATAAACTTGACAAAAAGCCCCTAACTTGTTATAGTTAAGGGCTTTTTTAGTAATCAATTATTTAACAATATGACTGAAAACATTGGGCAAGAATATGCCCCAAAGCCGAATGAGAAGCTAGGCACTACTGCAAGGATAGTAAATTTCTTCTTGAATCAAAAGCAGCTAACTGCGATGCTTTTAGCAATTATCGTTATTGTAGGAACTGGTAGCTTTTTCCAACTTCGCGTGGAAGGTTTCCCAGCAATCACTGTACCAATCGCTGTTGTAACAACAGTTGTTCCAGGTGCTGGCCCAGAAACTATCAATAACACTGTAACTGTACCGATCGAAAATGCCCTTCGCGATTTAAAAGGTGTTAAAGAGGTAACTTCTACATCCCAGACAAACGTATCACTTATTGTTGTAAGCTTTGACGATAGCGTAGATGTAAACATCGCTATCCAAGATGCTCGTACAAAATTAGCATCTGTAGATTTACCAGATGGAATTAATGATCCAAACATTGTAGTACCAGACACATCTGGTGCGCCTTTCTTCGTTGCTGTTGCTGGTCCAAAAACTCTTATTGAACTAAAGGCTCAAGCTGCTGAATTGGAAGAAAAGATCCTTCAAGTAGATGGCGTAAAAAGTTTCACAGACATTAGTGGTGTTTCAGAAAAGATTTACATTGAGTTGCCTCCACAGTACCAGTTGCCGGCAATTACTTCTCAAATTGAAAGTGCTAATATTGGATTCCCGTTAGGGGAGAGTGTTATTAATGGAAAAGAAATTCCAATTTCAGGTGCAGCGACATTGAAAAACCTAGAAGATGTTCGCAACCTTTCTATTTCTGTTCCTGCTCAAGGACCTGAAATACCTTCTCGTACAGTAAAACTTGCAGACATTGCTTCTGTTTACATTGGTTTTGATGATGGCGCAAAAGTACACCGCGTTGGTTACTTAGACGAAGCCGATAACAAATTTAAAATTCAACCTGCGTTACTTTACGAAGTACGAATCGACCTGACTGCTGACTTAATCGCTACTGGTGAAGAAGTTTCTAAGGTAGTTGAAGAAACAAAAGCTTCTGACGGTAAAACAGATTTCGCAATTGTTTACAGTCAAGCAACTGACGCTCAGCATCAAGTAGATGAAATTGTAGAAGCAGCTGTCGGATCCAAGTGGGATGTTGAAGGTCCAGTTGGATACTTAGGCTACATCTTCGGCGGTATTTGGCTACTAATTATTGGGATGCTTTTGTTCTTAGATTGGCGCAGTGCGTTAATCTCTGCTCTATCTATTCCACTTTCTTTCTTAGTTACTTTCATCGTTCTAGCCCTATTAGGAATTCAAATGAACACTTTGGTGCTGTTCTCCTTCATCTTGGTCATTGGGTTAATTGTAGATCCATCTATTGTGGTGCTCGAATCAATTAAGCGCTACATGGAAATTGGTCTAAAGGGTAAAGCGGCCGTACTTCGTTCAATTGATGTAATCGGTCTAGGCCTGTTCATTGCCGTACTGACTTCTTTAATTGTATTTATTCCATTCAGTCTAGTTTCTGGAACTTTTGGCCAGATTATTAAGTACATTCCATTAACAGTATTCCCAGCGTTAATCGCTTCATACTTTGTACCTCTAATTTTCTTAACTTGGTTGGCATCAAAGTTCCTGAAGGCCGACGCAAAGGGTACTCTTCATGATGAAGATGACGTTCACACTTTGTGGCCAGTTGCGCGTTGGTTTATTAACACTAACCGTTACATCTTAAAGCATGTTTGGTTACAGATTACTGTAATCGTTCTTGGTTTAGCTGTGCCAATTGGCGTGGCTGCTATGTTGTTTGCTGGTGGACAAGTTCGCCAAGTACAATTCGCAAGTCCTGACGATGTAGACTTCTTGCAAATCTCTGTACCTCGCCCTGCTAACCAAACTAAAGCTCAGTTAGAAATTCAGACAGCAGGAGTTGAGACTATTCTAAAAGATCATATTACAGAAATTGAAAACTTCTTCTACCAAGATTTAAGCGGTAGTGGTTCAAGCGATTCTATGACAGTGTTCATCACTCTTAAAGATGCTGCTGATCGTGAAAAGAAGAGCCCAGAAATTGCAGAGCGTTTACAAGAACAATTGCAAGAAAAGTTTGATGAACGTGCGCTTGCCCAAGAATTTGGTGCAGGACCACCAGAAGCAGCTTATCCTGTAACTGTAAAGATTTTCGAAAATGACCCTGCTAAGTTAAAAATTGCAACGCAGAAAATTTCTGATCAATTACGTAGCTATGATGAAGTCGCTGGTGTGATTACAGATAGCGATCAGACAAGTAATGAATTAGTTGTATCTGTTAATCAGGAAAAAGCTACTGCGGCAGGAACTAGCGGCCCGGCAGTCTATGGCCAAATCTCTGCTTTACTAGGTGAAAAGACTTTATTCAGAATTGATGAACGTGATGTAGTACTTCGTGTGGCTGCAGATACAAAACCAAATACCGTTGAAGCAATACAATCTTTGGTTGTTTTTGGAACAAACGGGCCAGTTGTGGTCGGGGACATCGCTACTGTAGTTGAGTCTGCAGTTCCTGGATCTATTCGCCGTGCTCAAGGTGAACGCTATGCTCAAGTAAGCGCTCGTTTAAACGATAGCCGTGATGCAATTAACATCCAACGCCAGATTACAGATTGGTCAAAAGCTAATACTGCTACTTTGGGAGTTTCTGATCGTGCTTTCGAAGACCGTGTTGGTGTAAATGAATTCGAAAAATCTTTCCAAGAATTATTCTTAGCAATTGCATTATCTATTTTGGTAACTTACGTTGTATTCGTAATCTTCTTCCGTTCATTTGTACAACCATTAATTATCTTGTTCGCAGTTCCATTGATCTTCATTGGAGTATTTCCAGCATTGGCATTCTTCGCTGGTGGACAGTTTGGTTTCTTGGAAACAATCGGAATCATCATGGTAATTGGTATTGCCGAGAACGTAGGTATTTTCTTGATTGACTATGCGAACCGTAAAGTAAAAGAAGGTATGGATAAAAAAGAGGCGATTGCGATTGCTTCTGGTATCCGTTTCCGCCCAATTCTGTTAACTAAGATTACTGCTTTGGCAGGACTTCTACCTCTAGCTGTGTTCTCACCATTCTGGCGTGGACTAGCTATTGTAGTTATCTTTGGTATTTTAAGCTCAGGTATTCTGTCCTTGTTTACCACTCCTGTACTTTACAGTTGGTTAACTCGCAACAAGAAATCTTCTACTGATAAAAATGATGGTGACTTCGATGGTGAAGCCATCTCCATTGATCCACCACAAGATGAGTTGCCTTTGGTGCAACAGCCAGTTTCTACGATGCCAGGGAAGTTGCCTGACTATAGACCAAGCACACCCGATAATTTGCCTATGTAAAATTTTACAGCGTTTAAAAATAGCGTATAATTTATTTTATACGCTAGAATTTGCACGTTGAATTTGTTAGGAACGGAGGAAAAATCATGCCAAGTGGATCTGACATTGTGATCTTTGTTTTTGTAGTAGTTTTCTTGCTCTCGCCTGTTATACTGTTTCTTTATTTGTTGTATTTTTCCTGTAAGAGGAAATCAGGTGACACAGACCTCAGTCAGTATTTTCTGAACAAGAGGGAATTGGATGGCGTAGATAAGTCGCTCTCAACTGAGCGATCCGAAGATCTTCTTGAAATGCGGAAGGAGAGTTTGGAAGAGGCTAAAAAATCTACTCAGCAGTTTATCGCCGAGTTGGGAAAGAAAGCAGGTTTGTCATTGGACTCTGGAAAGGCCGAAACTGAATATGATCTCTACGGAGACATAGTTTCTAGGTTTTCCATCGCATTTGGTCGAGGCCCTCTCTGGAGAAATAATTCTGTCTATCTGTGGATTAGGTATCGACAGTCAGGCGGAGAAGTTTACCGCATATGGGCCACAGAGTATGGTTACCAGGACTATGAGGAGTCTAAACTATCTCAGTTCTTTGAAGATGTAAGAAGCGCCCTGTATTATAGGAAGCTGCATTCTAATAATGAGGCAGTAGTCAGGGTTAGCTAACGAAAATTTCACTAAATCTTAGTTTTGCCACCTGGCAAAAATTCCGGTTGATATCATTCGGCCATCGTCCGCTTCGTCATTTTTAGATGAGGCGGATTTTTTATTTCCAATCTTATGTTTTAGACAAAGTTCCCCGAACTCTACTGAACCACCCAATTCAGGTCTGGCTGAAATAGTATCTTCTAAAATATTTCCTAGAGAGATGGCAGAAGAGTTTGTTGCGTACCCGTTGATTAACAAAAACTTCGCGTTGTCTGAAAGTAGCTGCACACTTTGCTCTAATAAATTTGGTAAGTCACGGTTAAACTTCCAGGTCTTTCCTGAAGGGGAGTGTCCGAACGCTGGAGGATCCATAATGATCCCGTCATATTTTTCGCCGCGATTCAATTCGCGTTGAACAAACTTCACCGCGTCGTCTAAAATCCAGCGGATGCTGTCTGGAGCGAACTTGTTTGCAAATTGATTTTCTTTGGCCCAAGCAATTGCGGGTTTGCTAGCATCAACATGAGTGACCTTATGACCAAGGCGAGTGAGTACCATCGTAGCACCACCAGTGTAGGCGAATAAATTTAGAATTTTTAAAGGCCCACCAGCCGTGTTATTAGCTTGTCCCACAATTTCAGACATCCATTCCCAGTTGCCTGCCTGCTCTGCAAAAATACCAGTGTGTTTAAAAGGTGTAAGTTTAGCAACTAGTTTTACATCAGGACGAAAATATACATCCCACTTTGCAGGGATGGTAGATTTTTTCATCCAACGACCTCTTTCTCCGGCACCAATGAAATCTGCGTTGGCAGCATCCCATTCGCGGGAAGGTAAGCTAGACTTCCAAATTATTTGAGGGTCAGGACGCTTTAACCGGATGTTGCCCCATTGTTCAAGGCGGTTGCCGTTACCAGTATCTAGTAATTCGTAGTCTAAAAAATTATTAAAAGTTTCTAATTTCATATTTAAATATTAACATAAAACACCCAGTCGGGTGTTTTATTGGTGGGCTGAAGACCCCAATGCTCAAGTATTTTAAGAATCTAGTGCATATTCTGAAGCCAATACAGGTAGCCAACTTTGATACTTGCTACAAGATGTTGGAGAGGGAAGGGTTGTTGGTTTCTGCTTAGTATGTACTCGGTCTAGTAAAATGCTGTCTATGTTGACTTTGCTGTCGGGGATCATGAAAATTGAACTACTTCCAGAACTTACAGTTAATCTTAAAAGAGGTTTAGTGTTAACTTCAGCAATTATCGAGATTCATTTAGAAGAGATGACGTCGAAAGATGTGTTTAGCCACTTCATTAGCCCCAAGATATACTAATGTAAGTCCAGCTAATATCATTAGCTGGGGGCTTGTGAGTGGCACAAAAGAGAAAATAGTTTTTATGGGAAGATAAGGCAATGCTATTGCTATTGCCAAACACGATACCAATGCAATTGTTAGTAATGTAGAAATTCGGGGTGCTTTAAAAATTGAAAGTTCTGACCGCAATGAAACAACCAAAGTTAGCTCTGCCAATACACTAAACACAAACCATCCAGTGCGTAATACGGATATATCGAATTGACGGAATAGAAAGAAAAACAGAAAGTCAAAAACAGAGCTTATTGCAGCAAAGATAATGATAATTTTGAAGAACTTTTTGATCTCGTCTTTCACAGGATGTTGCAGTGAATTTTCAGAGATTCTATCTGACAACAAAAACAAAAGAGGTAAATCAGTTAGTAGATTATTAAGTAAAATTTGAATCGGTAAGAGAGGGATTTGTTGAGAGATTACTACTACTGTAGTCAAAGAAATAAGAGTGCCTATGTTTCCAGTCAGTGTGCATAATAGATAGGTACGGACTTTGATGAATGCTCGACGGCTCAGCATCACAACGTTAATGATAGGGTGTAGACTTTTTTCAAGTAAAATAACATCACCTGCCTGTCGAGCAATATCACTCGCATTATTTACTACAAAGCCAATATCAGCTCGTTTTAATGCCATGGCGTCATTGACTCCTTCCCCTAAGAAACCGACAACACCTCGCGATTCATGATTATCTATCAATAAAGATTTTTGCTCAGGTTTACATTTGGCATAGATAAAGTAGTTGTCTAATTTATGGCTAGGAGTGTTTTTTAATTCGTTCATGCCAAAGGCATAGTTTTCATTTTTCGCAGGTTTAAGGATATTCCCAATATACCTCGCTACTTCAATAGTATCACCGGTAATTATTTTCATATCAATGCCCAATTTAGATAGAGTTTTATATATCGATATTGCGTCAGGCTTAAGGGGATCTTCAAAAACCACTATTCCTTGCATGTGAATACCATCTTTATTTCTGTAAGCCATAGCTATTACACGCAAGCCTTGAGTTTCATATTCCTGGCACTTTTTCTCGATGTGACGAGGGGTTTTAATACACGCCTTCATTACCTCATCGTATTGTCCTCGGAAAATTGCATCACCATTCGGGAGGAGATGAATGGCGTACCCTCGGGATACCTGATAGGCTTCAAAACCTAATTCTAAGCCAGAATTTTTACGATCAGTCTGTAAGTTGTTGGCAACGAAATATTGCCTTAAGGCTTGATCGAACACTTCATCCATAGGCATTCGTTCGTAATTACCGCTAGAGATTATCATTAAATTTTTTGCCAAAGAGTCATCGATAGCCACAATCTCTTTAACTCGCAATATATTCTCTGTAATTGTCCCTGTTTTATCAGTGAATAAATAATTCATTGAGCCTAGATTTTGCAAAGCTGACAACTTCTTAATTAGGACTTGCTGTTTTGAAAGTGCTATCGCTTCGCTTGTAAAAATTAAAGTGACTATCAGAGGTAATGATTCTGGGACAACCCCAATGAGCATGGAAATGCTAAATAAAATGTATTCTGAAATTCCCATTCCATGTGTTGCCAAAACATTAACAACCAAAACAATCAGTAAGCAAAATGTAGTTACTAGTAGTATAGTTTTACTTATGGTATGTATAAACTTTTCAAAATTACTGTTTTTCTCTAACTTTACAACCTTTTCCGCATACTGACTTAGAGAGTTATCTTTTCCTACTGCTGTTACTTCTACCGTCAAACTGCCCGATACTACTGTTACACCCGCACCAATTTTTTCCTTAGAATTTACTAAACGAGGAAGTGATTCTCCCGTAATCATAGATTCATCTAAAAAAGCATCAACTGATGAAATCACTTGAGCATCAACGGCCAGTATATCTCCAGGATTTAGCAGTACAATATCTCCTAGCACCAATTCAATGTTGGGAATTTTTTTTATTTTACTATTTCTTCTTACGGTCACATAATGGGCAACCATTTTTTCCAATAATTGTGCGCTGCGATTAGCTCTGAATTCTTGGATAAAACCTAATACGGCATTGATACCAGCAATAGCGAAGAAAACAATTGAATCAATCTGTTCATGAAGGAGTGCAGATAACCCCCCCGAAATAAGCAGTAAGATAAAGAAAAAAGATAAGATCTGGTTCTTTGCAACTTGCAACGCCAATTCCATAGAAGTGAAATGATGAGGGGGGATATTCTTGGGGGCTTTAGCAACTTCCCATGATGATAGCCCAGTAATAGGATTGGTCAAAGAATTATTTTTAGTTTGGTTTTTAAGGGAGTCTATTTAAGTATATAATAACAAAAATGGTTGACCTAAGCCACTTTTCATTTGTAATGATGTAGCTAGTTTTTGATTTCAGTATTGATAAGGTAGACATTATAAAGTTTTCTAAAATGTGTAATACTATGGGTAGTTTAAATTTTTAAGCTATTAAATATGGATAGAAATTTTGAGACATCCCCACAATTATCACCTGGAGACCAAAAGGTTGAAGAGTATGCACAGCGCATAAAAGACGGTGAAGATATTAATAAGACTATGGAAGGTCTACCAGAATCTTTTCGTAATGCACTAGAAAAACGACTGAATCAAGAAAAGCCAGCTGAGTCACCGAATGAAAACAGTGATGATGTTATGCTTCCTCCCCAATACGAAGGAATGAGCGCTGAAGCAGTTGAGTATATCTGGACTATCCCTGAGTATACTGACCCTGAGAAGACTAAACAAGAAGAGCTTCGGAAAGAAAAAGTAATGGCTCAGCTTTGGAAAAAAGAGGAGTCAAAAGTAAAGAAAGAAGAAAGCAAAGCCCAAGATTTTAATGAACAAAATTCTATTCGTGAGGAGTTGGGAATACCTATCCCTGAAACCCCTCAGCCTGAGACTCAGATAGAAACTTCTCAAACAACTGAATTATCTCCTGAGGATAAGAAAAAATTAGTAGGCTGGCCAGCGAGTTATGAATTAGCAAAAATAGCAATAGCTAATGGAGTGGATTTATCAAAAATGTCCCGTGAGGATTACATGCAATATGCTATCGACAATTCTTTAAAGATTGATGATGATCAGCTTAGAAAAGCTCCGTGGAATAGGATGGGCACTTCAGTAGAGGAGGTATTAAAGATGGCAAAAGAAGCAAAGGCATCAGCTGATAAAGAGTTAGATGCGGAATTTAATAAATTCAGCTACGAAGTTAGACAGCAAGCTAGTACCGAAAATAGGCAAATCGCACCAGGAATTAGAGTTAGACAAGGCACTAAGGATGCTAATTCGTGGCTTTTCTTTGGAGTAAATGAAGGAGTTAAAGATAATAGCCAAGAGACTTATAAGTCATACTTTGCTGTCAAAGATTTACATGACTTAGCTCCAGATAACTTCAAAGCTTTCATGCAGGAACTACAGAAAAGCGGATACAATGGTGATATTAAAATATTCCAGGATTTGATTGACCAAGGTGTTACTCTCAATGATCAGGTGGTTATGCATGGAGCGTCTGAGGCAGATGCGCAAAAAGCATTAGAAGTCGCCCGTACTTTTTTTGGAGATAAGTTATCAGATGTTAGTATAGGAAAAGATGAAGTTATTGATGGCAAGAATAGAAGTTATAGCCAAATTTTAGCGAGTAAAATAAAAGAAGCCGTGGATAACAAGTAATAGTAAATTTTAATGATATGCATGAAAAAGAATCGGAGCAACTAAATGGAATGTGCCCACACGGCAACTTTCCTTCAACCTGTGAGACCTGTAATTCTTTAAGTAACCATGCCGAGGATAAGTTAATTAACAAGGAGACTGAATCTCGCTCTTTAGCGTACACACCAGAATTGAAGGCTTCCCTCGATATACGCCCTGGCATTATCAAACAAGTATTGAAATTAGTTAAAACTTTGGAATCTCAACCTGAAGGAGCAAGTGTTGAAGAGAACGGACTAACAATAACATATTTTCAAAAGAGAAATTGGTCACAAAACTTTAAAGTTGCAAGTTTGGGTGAAACTTATTTTGTAAGGAAAGAATTAGGACGCGGTACTGGCCATAAAGCAATGGGCAGTTTTGCGGAAGCTCAAAGGCGAATAGGAGATAGAAATGATGTTCGACTAATTGACTCTCAGTTAGGTTATACGGATAACCAAGGTAATGATTACTTCGTTGCAAAATGGGAGAACCTACCAGTTATGGCAGACTACTTAAGCCAAGACCTAAGCGACACAGAGCGAGAAGAAATAGCAGAAAAGCTGGGATTTGTTTATGATACCTTGGCGGATTATAAAGATGTCACGACAAGCAACATGTTTTACGACCCTGAGCATAAACAGGTAGTACTGTTTGATTTAGAAAAAGAAGACTTGTCTTGATGAGGGTTATGTTTTATCGGTTGAGCGCCAATGCAATATGGGGTGTAGAAAAAAATAGGGCATAGTCCAATTGAGGACTTAACCCTATTTAATTTACAGCCAATGACTGAACAAACAGCCCTTGCGAGCATAGTTGCCACAGCCTAAGAACTCTTTTCCATAGCTTGCACTTTCTCTGTTACTAACTTTCCTTTTGATTAGAGGAACTAGACACCTAGGGCAATCACTTGGAGCGTCCGCAGGCAGTATCGTGGTTTGTGAGGCAATTTGTGGTTGCTCTGCCAAACCTAGATTGATGTTGAACTGCCTGTTAAAGTCTCCGAGTAACTTAACGCACTCGTCCACACTTTCCTCTCTGAAGTTAATCAGCAAGTCTCGGCTAATCAGCTCTCCAGTAGGGCTGTACCTAAGTGATGCGTTTAACTGGACACGGGGTTGAGTTGTTTCCATATATGGATAGTTTAATTGTTAGAGTTGGTAGTTTTGTTGTACGATCACTACCAAAACGCTTAACCCGACATAAAGCCAGGAATTTTAAAAAACATTCAGAGTCTCATCTGGTACTATATCTTCATCTTTTCGATCTGATTTATGTGAAAGAGCGAAATAACCTTAGGATAGCTTTCAATGACTTTGCCCTTGCTATCGGTCTTCTCAATTACTGTAATGCTCTTAATGGCTTTCTCACCTTTCTTGATTCTGTAACCTATCACTTGCCATGCCCTTGCGGTGCGGGTAGTGAATCTAGGGTCATAGTCCTTTGCTAGCTTAGGCCATCTAAGTGCTATCTGTTCTTTGACTTTCGCAGCAGACTTTTCTGAACCCCTGTATGAACTAGGGATTGCTAGTATCTCTTTTAATTCAATCATTGGCTTTCCTCCTGTGTTGGTTGCATGATGTGGTTGATTAGCTGAGAGTCAATGTGCTTGCTATTCTTTCTAACCAAGTCCATCTTCTCTAAGAAACGATTCCAACGGACTTTGCTTCGAGAGAAGAAGACACAGGTATTGCATCCTGAGTCAGCTGAACTTTTACAGTCGTGGTTATCGAACTCAGCTAGTACTGCTAGGTTCTTGCTCATTTGAGTAACCCTTTCGTTTAATGATTAACAAGCCACTCACAGGTGGGTGGCGGTTTGAATTGCAATTCATTAAAGAGGAATTGTATTAGGAACACAGAGAGTATGAAGGGGGTGGGTGGGGAGTGGTTGGTAAACAATCCTTTCTATATCCTCAGGAGTCCTGTGTAGGGAAACCTCTGCATAAGATGTTCAAATTATGCCGTCTATACTGTCCTGCTGACTTGATTTAAAATTAAGGTATGGAACAAGAATTCTTCAATCAATTAAACAAGCAAAAACTCTATCCCAAAATGACTGTGGAGGAGTGCTTTTCATTATCTATTGGCTCTCTAAGTCGTAATCTGCTCCACCCAAACAAAGAGGGGGAGCCTAAGTCTGGTAAAGCCTATATATCTAGCCAGTACGATACTCTGCTCATAGGCTACAAGGTTATTGATGGCGATCCATTTAAGGTTCAAGTCTTTTACCCATATAAAGGAATTGCCCAAACTCAAGCAATCACTATCTTGACTGGCGAGACTCACTTTGGAAACAAGCCATTCTTCTTTTGCGTTATGTGCGGGAGTTTACGTAGTAAGTTGTATCTTCGCCCTGACCGCAAGCCTAATTACTTCTCCTGTCGCTCCTGCCTGGAACTCAGCTATGAGTTGCAGAGCATCAATCGCAGAGGCGGAGTATTAGCTGAGATGGCATATCGTATGAATCGGGCTATGAAAGTCGATGGTATGTTAAAACACTTCAAACGTAAGGTCTATGGCAACAAGGTCGCTAAGCCGTTCCTGCGTTGGATAGTGGCTGAACAGAAATGGCTAGGGGCTGAGGCAGCTGAACAGACTTATGACAAGTTATCCCAAGCAAAGATTAAGATGTCGTAGGATTTCGGCATATTCTGTTTTAGGCCCCTTCTCTCTTGTTGTGAGGATAAAATTGTTGGTTTTTTTGAACTCTGAACTTGTTAAGTAAAGAGTGGTTATTTATACTGATTTTGTTATACTTTAGGCATGTAATTGATTCCATGAGCAATGAAAATCACTCACAATGCTGATACTCCCACATTTCGAGATGCCAAAAAACTTCATACTACCCAAGCGCACAAGAAGTTAGTTCATCACTTTGAAGCCTTGGTAAGAAGCGATCGTTTTCGAAGTGAAATTCTTAAGCTTAGAAGGAAGTTGGGTATTCCTGCAAAGGGTTTCAATAATGATAGTGCCCAAGAAAAATGGCTTATTGAATATTTGGGTAATGACCATACCGCGCTATCAGCTTTGCTTAAGGAAGTTGACACGATATGTCGCAAGTTCAATTTAGACCCAAAAGAGTGGAACGAAATGATACATCCTGTCATATTTTTTGATGATGTATTGCCACTGCCACTTTATAAAAACAAATTTGCTTTATGTCGAGTAGCTGAAACTCACAGCATGAATACCGTAGAACTTAGTGAACAGTTTCCAATAAGCATATTAGTTAGCCCATACGCTTCACTGAGAGACATCCTTGCCTATGTTCAAAAGGTTAACCCTACAGAAATCATGCCATTGAAAAGGAAGTACAGTAAACCTGAAATTAAAATTGGCAAGTTTCGTAAACGCAAACCATTAAATGTTAGACGAGATGATTTGATTTATCAGAATAGACATTTACCAGGTAAGGAAATACTGCGTCAGTTACCTACTGAACTTAAACAGAAAGTTGACGAGGGAAGTGTTGGTAAAATCGTCTCAAAAGAGAATCTCAGACGCAAACAAGTGTAGTACACAAAATTCTTATACACGCCATTAAAAGTCCAATAAGCTATAGAAAAGTCTATAGCTTTTTTGTTGGGCAAAATTCCATGAGCAAACAGTCCGTTAAGGGCTGGGTAGAGCCGTCTAGCTCATGGAACTACCTAGCCCCTAGCGGATTTATTAAATTTAATCAATGTCAGAGAATCTTCAAACAATCGAAACTAATGATATGGATATGCAAGCCGAAGAAAATCGACTTGTGGATTGTTTGGCATTGGCATTAGCAACTATTGCTCGACAGCTTCATGCTGGGGAACAACTTGCTAACAAAGAAAGGCAACAATAATGGAAGAAACTCCTATCGGAGATAATACGGCTGTACAAGATTCAGCTCAAAGTGAAATCTTAAATGAGGAAGATAAAGGTCAAACAACTGTTCTTATCAATAAAGTACTAAAAGGCGAATCTGTTCTATTTCACGACCAGTTTGGTTCAGCGTTCATTGCGATGGAGGGGAATGGTGGTAAAATCTTGCGACTCCGCAATCGTGAATTTAAGTCATGGCTATCGCATTTAGGCTGGAAGTCGCTAGGTAAGCCCATTAACTCGGCGATTATAGAAACCGCAGTACGAACTCTAGAAGGACATGCATTGCACGAGGGCAAACAATTAGAACTTCATGTTCGAGCAGCTAACTTAGGTAACGAGCTGTGGTATGACTTGGGTGATGGCAAGGCAGTCAAAATTACCGAGAATGGTTGGACAGTAGTAGAAAAGCCTCCAATCTTATTCTATCGGTTTGCACATCAAAAGGCACAGGTTACACCCATAGAGGGCGGAAAGTTGGAAGAAGTCTTTGACTACATTCCAGAGCCAGCCGAACAGAAAGAGCGATTGCTATTACTAATATGGCTTGCAACTGCTCTTATTCAAGGCTTCCCACATCCTATACTTGTCGTTAAAGGTGAGAAGGGTTCACGAAAGACCACATTGTTTAAGTTATTGCGGCGTTTACTTGACCCCTCAATGCTTGAAACAGTTGGTCCACAGCGAGATTTAAATGAGTTCATTCAACAAGCCAGTCATAACTACTTTCTGCCACTAGATAACTTGAGTCCAATAAAATCTGATTTTTCAGACTTGCTATGCCGTGTAGTAACTGGAGAAGGGTTTAGTAAGCGAGAGTTATTTACAAATGACGACGACATTATCTATTCCTTTCAGCGAGTGCTTGGTATGAACGGCATTAACTTGCCAATAGATAAACCAGACATATTAGACCGTGCTTTGATAGTGAATCTACAACCCCCTGAAAACTATGAAGATGAGCAAAAACTATTCGCACGATTTGAAGAAGCTCGCCCTCGTTTGCTTGGCGCATTGTTTACTGTAATAGCACAGACTATGAAGTACCGACAAGATAATCCTAAAGTTGAAGGTTTAGAACAGTATCGCATGGCAGGATTTGCACAGTTTGGTGCAGGAGCGAGTGAAGTACTAGGGGTTGGTAAAAGTGTTTTCATTTCTGCTCTTAAAGCTAATCGCCAACTTCAACATGATGAGGTAATTGAAACATCTAGCGTAGCCTTTATGATAATGCAGTTTATGAAAACTCATACTGAGTGGCAGGGAACTCCAACTGCACTTTTAACTGAACTAAAAGATGTAGCTGATGGAATAGGGTTGGACAAACAAAAAGTTTTGCCTAAGCAAGCAAACTGGCTATGGCGAAAACTCGAAGAAGTCATTCCTAATCTGCGAGAGCGAGGAATCTTAGTAACCCGTGATCGGGGAGATGGTTTGCGCAACATTCAAATTACTACCCTTGCTGTCACGCCGAGCGTTGAACCTTTAAGTAATGAAAATGAGGATATAAGCGTAAGTGAAGTTCCTTTTTGACAGCAAGACAGCATTGTCAGCAAAGACCAGACTCTGGTAGAGGCAGGTCGTATGATATAATTAAAGTAACAATTATCTGCGACATAGAATCCCAAAGCCCTACCTAGGCAAAGTTTACAGCACCTCGGCTGCGACACCGAGTCCTAGGCAGGGTTTTATTATCCAAATAATTAACAGTAACTATTATGAACGAACAATCAATAAATCAATCAAAAGGTATTACCCTCATTTATCTACGGGTATCAACCGACCAGCAAGCCGAAAAAGGCATTGCTCTCCCAACACAGCAAGCTAAATGTACAGAATACGCAGAGCAAAATGGCTACACATTTAACCTTGAGACAGACATTTACACAGATGCAGGACTGAGTGCTCGCACAATGGATCGTGCAGCACTGCTGGATATGCTAAATCGTTGTGAAAAAGATAAGTCTGTTCAGGCAATCACTGTTTACGACCTAAGCCGCCTAGCTCGCAATCGTGATGACCTCTCACTTATTAAAGTCGCATTGCGTAAACACAATGTTAAATTAATTTCCGCCACAGAAGGTATTGATGACAGCCCTGAGGGTCAAATGTTGGAAGGAATCCTATCTTCACTAGCAGAATTCTATTCTGCTCAACATGGTCGCCGAGTTAAGAACAATCTAATACAGAAAGCGAAAGCTGGGGGTTGGCCAAGGACAGCCCCTTATGGATATAAAAATGTTCAGGAGAAAGCGTCTACTGGTAAAGTTAAGGCGTGGATAGAAGTAGACTGGACAGAGGCTAAATGGGTCACTAGGGCATATGAACTGTATGCTACTGGCAACTGGTCAACTCGTGATTTAGCTGAACAGCTTATTGATGAAGGGTTTCCACTTCGTTTATTTAAAGGTCAGACTCGCAGTGTTTTGCAAGCTAGCTATTTGGCTCGCATTCTCCAAGACAAATTCTATATTGGGCATATTATATGGGACGGAGTTGTAAATGAAAATGGTAACCACGAACTATTTTTAGATCGTGCGTTATTCGATAAAGCCCAAGCGGTATGCTCATCACGCTCTAGTAGTTCAAGTCGGAAGTGGCGTTTGTTTTCTATCCTTAAAGGCATCTCATACTGCGATGAGTGCAGTAGTAAAATGACTAGTGATGAGCAGGTAACTCGTAAAAAGAACATCTATCGGTATCTTCGTTGTCTAAAGGCTATCAAGAAAAGGAAAGTACCTTGTAGTCAGAAGTACCATCATGAGTCTGAGTATGAAAATCAGTTTGAGAAACTTCTTCAAACTATCAACCTGCCTGTATCTACTACTGAAAAGCTTCAAGCAAAAGTCAGGGGATTGTTTTCTGATGAACATGTTATCTATGAAAAAGCCCGTAAGGATATACTAGGGAAAGTAGCGAACATTAAACGGCAGAAGAAAAACTTAGTTCTTCAGTTAGTTGATAAAGAAAATAACACCTCTGGAGATATGGATTTGTACCATACGGTTATGGCTGAATTAGGAATGGAAGATACAAAGTTAACTGATGAACTCGGTAAAGTTGAAAGTAAAATTGCGGGAGTCGTCCGTACTGTTGAGATTGCACTATCACTAACGGTTAGTTGCGCGTATGCCTACCAAAACGCAAAAGAGCCTCAAATGAAGGCTCTCTTGGCTCGAACGTTATTCAAAGAATTGTATATGCGTGATGGACAAATTGTCCGTGCTGTCTTGCAAGAACCGTTGGATTACTTATGCCGTAATAAAACTAAAGGCAATCCTATATTCGAGCAAGACTCATTTGGTGGGTCCGGCGGGATTCGAACCCGCGACAAATGGCTTAAAAGGCCACTGCTCTACCAACTGAGCTACAGACCCAAGAGTATGGTTTAACAAATACTCAACAATTTTAGCGCATTTATCAGATAATTTCAAGGGGGCGTGGTATCATAAACTTATGAAGGCTTTACTGAAACAATATAAGTTTATAGTGCTAATTGCCGTGGCTTTTATTGTTACAATTGTAGCGTATGGAATTTTTTCTAGAACTGATAGTTTCCAGTCGCTCCTTACGTGGTCAGGGCAAAATTTAGTTTGGTTTTGTTTAATTTTAATAGCCATTAAGATTGTTGGAATTATTTGGCCGCCATTGCCTGGCCTAGTCTTTACAGTAGGAGCCATACCAGTTATCGGTTGGTTGCCAGCGCTGTTAGTAGATATGGTAGGAGCATTTATTGGAACGTGTTTGGTATTCTGGTTGGCTAGGATATACGGCCCTCGAGTAATTTTAAAAGTATTTGGTGAAAGTGGCTTGAAGCAATCTCAAAGGATAAAATTTAATCCTCGAAATGAGTTAGAGGCTTTAATCATTATGCGTGTATTTGGTGGACCGATTTCAGAAATGGTTAGCTATGCCGCCGGAATCACTAACATTACTTTCACTCACTTTGTAATGGGCACTTTATTTTCGTATTTATTGATTGGTCTACCTTTGTTTTACTTAGCTGGAATAGCTTTTAGTAATGGGGGACTATTATTTGGAGTCATCCCTTTGCTTGTCGGCATATTGATTTTGTATACCCTAAGGAAAAGGTACTTTATTGTTGATGATTAAAAAACCGCTGAAATTATTCAGCGGTTTTTTTAGCGACCTTTTTCTTAGCAGCTGTCTTGCGTTTGCCTTTAACTTTTGGCTTTGGTTTTTTGGATTCCTCAAATAGTTCCATCAGCTGGGCTTCCGATTCAGGCTTAGCGTTTAGAATCAAAGTACAGTCTGGCCATAGCGTACAGGCCCAGAACGGCTTACCACGACCACGACTTTTCTTTTCTACAACATCACCAGGCTTCTCTTTGCGATCAGCGCTTTCTAAACAGCTTGGACACTTGAAGCCAGTCTTATTCCAAATTTTCATTATACCTTTGCACTTCGGATAGTCTGCGCAACCTAGGAAGAATCCAAATCGGCCACGATGCACTTTCATCGGACCTTCGCAGATTGGACAAACTTCGCCTTTAGTTTTTTCTTCAAGTGCAGCAATTTGAGCAGCTTCTTCTGGCATCGGTAAAGTCACCTTGCTTCCTTCTTCGGGGCAAGCTAAGAATTTACCCATGCGTCCGTATTTGATTAACATCATTTTTGAACAATGAGGGCAGGGGACATCGGACAACTCAATTTTCTTTTCAACAGTTTTTTCTTTTTCTACTAAATGCGCTTTAAATGGTCCGTAGAAATCTGCGATAACTGGCACCCATTTACGCTTACCTTCTTCGATATCATCAAACTGTTCTTCAATCTGAGAAGTAAAATTCAAATCAATAATTTCGGGAAAGTGTGCAACTAACATGTCAGTCACTAAATAACCTTCTTCTGTCGGTGCATATTTCTTGTCTTCTTTAGTAACGTAGCCACGATCTTGAATAGTACTTAGAGTCGGGGCGTAAGTTGAAGGACGACCAACTCCAGCAGCTTCTAATGTTTTAATTAGAGTAGCATCTGTATAGCGGGGAGGTGGTTCAGTGAAATGTTGATTCGGTTGCAACTCAATTAGCTTCAAAATTTCTTCAAGCTTTAGCTCTGGTAGAGCACCTTCAATTTCATCTTCTGACTTCTCATCGGTTCCTTCTGTGTAAGCACGGATAAACCCATCGAACTTTACAACCTGACCATTTGCACGGAAAGTGTACTTGTTTGGCGCAGCGCTTGGACCAGCAGAAATGTCTACGCCAGTTTGATCAAAAACCGCTTGTGGCATTTGAGAAGCAATAGTACGTTTCCAAATTAAATCGTAAAGCCGAACGGCATTGCGTTCAGATGTTTTTAAATTTTGGGGCAATGCAGAAAGATCTGTTGGGCGGATAGCTTCATGAGCTTCTTGCGCACCCTTGCTCTTGTTAGTAAAAATTCGTGGCTCGCTCAATGAATATTGCTTCCCAAATTCAGATAGAATAACTGCTTGTGCTTGTTCTAGAGCAGACTTTGCTAAGTTTAAGCTGTCAGTACGCATGTAAGTGATGAACCCTTTTTCATACAAACCTTGTGCTACTGCCATAGTTTGTTTGGCGCTAAAACCAAGTTTGCGCGCCGCTTCTTGTTGTAATGTAGATGTAATAAAAGGCGCCGCTGGATTGCGCTTTACTTCTTTCTTTGTAATATCGTTAACAATATATTTAGCGTTGTCTAGATCTGAGGTGATTTCTTTGGCTTGAGCACTATTTGTGATGCCCATTTTACCAACTGCTTTATCGTTAATCTTTGAAAGTTTCGCAGTGAAAGTAATTGGATCTTTTTCTTTGCTTTCGGTTTTAGATAGCATCGCTTCAATGCTCCAGTATTCTTCAGCCTTGAAAGCCTCAATTTCTCGCTCGCGCTCTACTATTAAGCGGGTTGCCACAGACTGTACGCGGCCAGCAGAGAGCCCGTAGCGAATTTTACGCCATAGGAACGGGGAAAGTTCGTATCCAACCAGACGATCTAAAACACGGCGTGCTTGCTGAGCGTCTACTAAATTAAGATCAATCGCGCGTGGGGTTGCAAGAGCATGATCAATAGCGGTTTTAGTGATTTCGTGGAAAACAATACGCTTCAATTTAGGATTATCATATTTTAATCCTAGCGCCTCTACTAAGTGCCAGGAGATAGCCTCTCCTTCACGGTCTTCATCAGTAGCTAATATAATAGAGGGAGCAGTTTTAGCCATCTTTTTTAGTTTGGCAATTATCTCTTTGGCTTTTGGTGCAATAGCGTACTGAGGAGCGAAATCATGCTCTATATCAATGGAAATTTTAGACTTAGGCAAGTCTCGAACATGACCAAAACTGGCTTCAACTTCGTATTTTCCGTCGAGGAATTTAGAAATTGTTTTAGCCTTAGTTGGGGACTCTACTATGATTAAATCTTTTGCCATTGAAGGTTTTTAAATTAGGATTAGCGCTCTTTGCGATTGCAAATGGGAGTTTAACGGATTACTTTAATTCTTGTCAAATATTTTTGCATTTGGTACGATAGTGTTTTGGAGTTTGGATTAGTTTGACAGGGGGATGTAATAAGTGATCGAAAGAATTGAAACGACTGATATTACTAACGTATTTCGGAAGGCGTGGTCTGAAAGAAAGTCAGAACCTCGTCAGATATATTATCTGAGAGGTGTGAACTATGTTGTCGGCATTAACAACGAAGACGGGCAGTTTACTTTAAGTAGGCATAGCGGCCAGGATGAGGTTCCGTGGGAAGTAGAGGCTGCTATCATCCAGAGACTTAAGGAGAGTTTTTCTTCTGGAGCTTTGGACTTCAGTAATGGGCAATTGCACATTTCTGAAGTTGAAGATGCTGACGGTTTCGCCACAGAGCTATCTGCTTTCAATGATGTATTTTTAGTGTAACCCTCGTGTTTAACGAGATTAGTGTATGCAGGTCGATTGCTTTTTGCGGTCGACCTACTTTTATTTTAGTCTCCAGGCAATAATTCCATATTTACTAATTCGTTCAGGGTATCCTGGAAAACTGTTCCATCGCGCTACTGCTTCATCTCTGGTTGTTCCAGCCGCCATAATATCTTCCAATCCAATTTTATCAATCAATTCTTCTAGACTACTAAAATGATTTACTTCCACAACTTTTTTGTTAATCTCGTCTTCTCCGCAATTTATTTTTAATTCATCCCCAGGTTCTATCACATTGTATTCAGGAAGACCTGCTCTTGTTTCGATGGTCTTTTCACCATTCTTAATGCGGTCGAAGCTGGACTTGTCTATTTCTCGAAAGACTAAGCTTAGTGTTTTCATAGATTAAATTCTTAATTGAGCTTATCATTCTAAAACGCTTTTCACAAAGCTATATAAATGAAACCTCGGGATCCAATATTTTTAATAACACCACGTAACTCCATCACCGTAAGAGTTTGCATAACTACTTCAACATTTAGTTTTGTAAGCAACGCTAGGCTGTCTACGGTTATTGGATTGTTATGCATAAATTTTAACACAAGCTTCTCAGTTTCGGTAAATTCAGCATGACGAAGCGCCTCTAATTTCTTTGGAATATCTGGCACAGATACTTCTAGGTCATGGAGAATTTCATCACCATGCGTAATTAAGCAAGCCCCATTTCTAATTAGCATATGTGGCCCTTCACTTAAGCTTGAATACGCAGGTCCTGGCACTGCGTATAGAGCACGATTAAAGTCCGCAGCGTAATCCGCAGTGAGAAGCGCACCGCTTTTTAGTTTGCATTCAACTATAACCACACCCAAGCTAAGTCCTGCAATAATTCTATTTCGGGCAATGAAATTTTGTTTGTATCCTGGTGTACCAGGCGGTTGTTCAGAAATAATTAAACCATTATTTTCTAGAATTTGTTCCGATAGTCTGTAATGACCTCTTGGGTAGATACTAGCTTCATCAACACCGCTTCCAAGCACGGCAATTGTGCGAGCATTAGACTTAATACTTTCACTGTGCGCTGCGCCATCTATTCCTAAAGCCATGCCGGATACAATTGTTATTCCAGAGTTGATTAGGGGAGTGGTGATTCGCGGCATGACTAAGGCGCCGTAAGAAGTCATGCTTCGACTACCAACAATCGCAACACATGCTTCGTCAGGATCGCTTAATTTTCCACGATAAAAAAGTACGGGTGGAGCGTCGTAAATTTCCTTTAGTATTTTTGGATATCCTTCATCGTAGTAGGTGAGAGTACTGACACCTGTTTTTTCTAGATCTTTAGCTAGCTTTTCAACTGAATGCTCCAATTTAATTTGCCTTAGTTTGATGATTAACTCTAGTCCTAATCCAAATCGTGCCAGTTCTTCTTCGGTAGCCAGGCAGATAGTTTCAAAGGAACCGGCACTGGCCCGCCACTCCTCAAACACCTCCAGTCTCCTAACGGGGAGGAGGGATAGTATATATAGATAGAGTGGTTCTAGGTCGTATGTCTCGTTATAATGTGTCATATCCCTATATTAGGGGGATCTCCATAAAGAGAGCTTAAAATATATCTAAAATAAAGCTGAATTTAGGCTAGTTTCTTTCTTCACCTTAGCCCTTGACAAAACCTCTAAATTAGTGTATACTACTAACACGATTTAAGATCGAATCTAGAAATAGATCATCGAAAATCGAGTTGTCTATACCATCCTACTTGCAAGTCGCGAATTCATTGATCATCCCTCCTATTCAATGATTTTAGCGGTTAAGTAGAGCTTGTAAGCGTATGCTTCCTAGTTCTCACTTGTAGGTGGGGTAGTGTAGATAAAACAAAAACGACCAATCGGTTATCCGGTTGGTCGTTTTTGTTTACCTCTAAGTATTAAACTTTATCCAGAATTTATGTCTTTATTTATATATTTAAGTTATGGATAAAAGTTTTGACGAATGGAATTTAGTTAAAAAGAAAATAAATTTCCAACCAAAGAAAGCATATTACCATCCGAGAGAAGTTTGGTGGTGTTCACTTGGTATTAATATAGGGTCTGAACAAGATGGTACCGGCCAAAATTACGATCGCCCAGTATTGATATTAAAAGGATTTAATCGTGATTCATTATTAGTAATACCCATGACAGGAAAAAGGAAGATAGGGAAATATTATTTCTATATAGGTAGAATTAGTGATCGAGAATCGTCTGCTATTTTTTCTCAAATAAGGCTTATAGATTCTAAAAGATTGTTAAGGAAAATGGGCATGATTGATAAGGCAACGTTCGCAAAAATAAAAACTGCCCTTGTAGCAGCTTTATTTGAGTAATATTTTGCATTTGATTTATTCAAATGCGAGGCCTAAGCCATTTGTAGTTAAATAGTACCATGTAGATTTGCTGTAGGTCAATACTTAACTATGTATAAACTTATTAATCATGATATTGGTCTCAGGGAAAACAATTTCTTCAAGTTTTGATAACTCTGTTTCCCCAAATTTCTGTAATACAAATACATCAGTTGGAATAGGTGAGTCTGGTGGACGAGTTTCTACGCCAATCCGGATTCTCGCAAAGTCTTTTGTGCCTAGTTCATCGATTATATTCTGAACACCGTTATGACCTGCCGAGCCAGAAGCAAAACCTTCTTTAACAGCCCCGAATGGCAAATCTTTTTCATCATGGAGTACAAGTAAGTCATTCGCGTGGTCGACTTTGTAAAAGGCAGTAATCTCGCGAACCACCTCACCGCTCAGATTCATAAAGCTTTGTGGCTTGATGAAAAATACTTTCATGCCGTTTTCATGATATTCACAAATTTGGGCGTTGAACTTACTTTGACACGTAATTGCTCCATGGCTACGCAAGAAAAAATCAACAGCTAAAAATCCCGCGTTGTGACGAGTCTGCTCATACTGATTTCCAGGATTTCCAAGGCCGACGATTAGTTTCATATTGATTATAAAGTGATTATATCAGTATTATTCTTTCTGATGTATCTGCAATTTAATTGGTGTGCCCCAAAGATCTAGGCGTTTAATTAAATGCTTCAACAAGAAGCGGCGATACTGAGTAGAGATTGCACCTGAACGATTTACTTCCAAACGGAATAGTGGAGGATTAGTATCTACTTGAGTTAGGCCATGAACTTTTGGTTCACGTTGATCACGCAAACGTTTTGGTGGGTTAGTCTTAATGGTTTGAGCTAGCACCATATCAAGCTTTTCCTGAGGAATTACTTTTTGGCGATTCTCGTAAATTGGTTTAATCGCATCAATTGCTTCTTGAATACCTTTTCCTGTTTTGGCAGACAGAGTGAATACTGGAGAGAACCATAGGAAAGGGAAATGCAGCGAGATGTAATCTTTTAATTCTTTCTCTTTACCATCGTAAATATCTAACTTGTTCGCAATAATAATCACACCTTTAGATAGATCAAAAATTTCACCAGCTATAACTTGGTCCTGTTTAGTGATAGGTTCGTTCACATCGATCAAGAAGAACACAACGTCGCTACGACGTATAGATTTAAATGTTTGGAAACCAGAGAATACATCTGGTTGTTTTTGTCGGTAACCTTTGCGTTTTAATCCGGCTGTATCAATAAAAGTATAAACTTGATTATCTATTTTAGTGCGAGTGTCGATTGCTGTGCGAGTGGTCCCAGCGATAGGGGAAACTATTACACGTTCTTCACCAAGAATTTTGTTCATTAAGCTAGATTTGCCTACATTTGGCTTACCAACAATGCTCACTGCAATCCCTGTAGAAGGATTCTTCTTTGGTACGGCAATCTTCTTAAGCTCTAGAGCGATCTGGTCTAGTAAGTCACCAATCCCGCGGCCTGTTTGAGCAGATACAGGGAAGACATTTTTAATTCCTAAACGCATAAATGGTGCAGTAATTGCTTCCAAGTTTTTCGGAGAGTCTAGTTTGTTTACAGCCACTACAATTGGCTTTTTAATTTTACGGAATTTAAGAATGGCTTTGCGGTCAATTGCATCAACATCTTCTTTTCCGTCTACAACCAAGAGAAGCATGTTCGCTTCTTCGGTAGCAACATCAATTTGCTCTAAAAGTTCGGCCTCTAGTTCTTGCTTGTCGCCGAAAGAAACGCCTGCAGTGTCTACCATAGTAAAATCAACGCCGTTCCAGACGGTATCGAGGTATTGGCGGTCACGAGTTGTGCCGGCCACAACAGAAGTCACAGCGATTCGTTCGCCGTAAATCTTGTTCATCAATGTAGACTTGCCTACGTTTGGCTCTCCAACAATAGCAAGTAAGGGTAATTGGGACATAATAATTATTTAGTCGTTGCAGCTGCGTCAGGACTGCCAAGAATGACAATCACATCAACTTTATTTGGGTCAATTTTAATTCCAGGAGGGGGAAGTGATACTGGGCTGGCATCTAGTTTGCCGGTTATGAATTCCGCAGTAGTAGGTTTGTCGTTAACGGTGTAAACAACAGTTTGATTTAGAGGTTTGCCGCCGTATACAACTTTGTAAACAGTTAGACCAGCGTTGTTTAGTTCCGTCTCAGCTTTTTTATACAGTTTTCCAGTAACACTACTATCTGCTAGCCAAACAGTAGCTTTTTCAGATGTTAGCTGCCCAGTAGAGAAACTGTTTTTAAAGTAATCTTGAATATCAGCAGTAGTTTTGCTTGGACAAACTGTTAAGACGAACGCACCGCTTTCTTCCAAAGTTTGAGGACAAATTAAACCACTTTCTGGATCAAGGCTTAAGCTAATGGTTTGGTCATCGCCAAAATCTTTGGTGATGTTATAAGCTCGAAGCATTTGACCAGGGGACATGTTGGTATGGAAACTATCACCAATAACTGTGAACAGTTCATTAATCTTGCCAGCATCGGCAATTAGATTCAGAGAAACAACTTTATTTTTCGCAGCTTGAATAATTTTTTGTTGGCGTACACTACGCGCATAGTCTGTTCCTTCTTCACCGGCTGCATGACGTGAACGAGCAAAGATCAAAGCACGTTCGCCATCCATGCGTTCTTGCCCTTCTTTAAAGGTAACAGCAGGTAAATATCCTTCGGTGCTATTTGGGAAAGTGTAGTCTGTGAAAGTACGATCGATTTGAACATCAATACCGTCTAAAAGATCGATGGATTTTTCAAATCCCTTAAAGTCCATTACTGCAAAATAGGGAATATCTAAACCACTAATATTGGAAACAACATCCCGTATGCTTTTTCCAGCTTCATCCCAATTTTTATTTTTCTGATAGCTCTCTGCGAAGACAGCATTAATTTTGCGTTGTCCAATTTCCTTAGTATTTACCAAGTAATCTCGGGGGATAGAAATCATTGTAGCTTTTTTCTCTTTCGGTCTGAGTTGAGCCACGATGATTGTGTCGGAAAGATAAGGGCCGTCATGCCCTGGTCCACCAATACCTAAAAGCAAAATGTTTACTTGACCTTCGTTTTCGCCATCTAGTTTGGAGCCACCGGTCTGACTAGAAATCAAATCGGTCAATCTGCCGAATACGCTAGTATCTTGCCCTACGAAAATTTTATTAGCTAATCCAGAAGCTCGTAATGCCATCCATCCACCTAATCCAATTCCCGCTACTATAATGATTATTATCAGCCACTTAAGGAGTCTTTTACCTGTTGATTTGCCTGGAGGTTTTGGTTCAGGCATTAACCGGTTCATTTTTGGTGGATTGTTTTGGCTCCCATTGTCGCCAACATTTTTGATAATAATTTCTGGTTGCTTCATAAAATCTTTGAAATGTACTCGGGTATTATAGCTGAAATAAGCATTCTCAGCTAGTCTTTATAGCCCTTGCACCGACCGTCTCAGGGTGGTATAGTTCATATGTTATTTAGCTTTATAAAGAAATAAAATATGTCTGTAAACCACGTTGAAATTGAAAGTGTAGAAACACCTCCGGAAAAAAATGCTTCCGTTGGCTCGTTTCTCTGGGAGTTAGCCAGAATCGTTATTATCGCCTTTGTAGTGATGATAGGATTCCGGTTTTTTGTAGCTGAACCATTTATCGTATCCGGTTCTTCCATGGTTCCAAACTTCCACAACCGAGAATACTTAGTTGTAAATAAAGTTTCCTATCGCTTCAATGAACCTGCTCGCGGTGATGTAATTGTATTCCGCTATCCGAAAGATACTTCTCAGTATTTCATCAAGCGCGTCATTGGTTTGCCTGGTGAAAAAGTTAAAGTAGAAAATGGGAAAGTATATGTATATAATAGTGAGTATCCAAATGGATCTGTGTTAGAAGAGCCATATCTTTCTAACCAAGACATTACTTTTGGAAAAGATGAATTGGTGACTCTGGGTAGCGATGAATACTATGTGTTGGGTGATAACCGCTTAGCTTCCAGTGACTCCAGAGTGTGGGGGATACTGCCGAAGCACGACATTGTTGGGACAGCTTGGCTAAGAGTTTTCCCGTTAGACGCTTTCGGATCACCAGAATTTCCATTAGCCACTTTCAAGTAAATTTTAAACAACTTACATTACAATAGATGCAAAAAATTGCTAAGAAAACAATCGTAGTCACTCCTAAATTACCCAAAGCTGGTGCAGTCACTGGCTTGAGAGATATTGTAACTCAGACAAATCCTTATTGGAGTACTATTATGCATCAGCTTCGCACTGTTGCGCAGCTTTACGGATTTCAGCCGGTTGAAACAGCAATTCTAGAAGAAGAAAAAGTTTACACAGATTTTTACAAGAACCAACCTCAAGCTTTAGAAAGAATTCTTTATGCTCAAACAGGAGGTAAAGCTCTAGGTGTTCGTTCTGCAGTGTTGCCTTCAGTACTCCGTCATTATGTTCAAAACAAGACTCAGCTAGATGAACAATCTCTATCAAAGTGGTTGTACATTGGCAATGTCGCGGAAATTGATGAACGCCAAGCCGTGCACTTTAGCTATCAATTTGGATTAGAAGTATTAGGTACTTTTAATCATTTAACAGAAGCCCAGGTAGTTAGTGCAATTTGGGATTTAACACAGCGCCTAGGTTTGAGTGAAGATGTTAGCCTAGAAATTAACACTATGGGCGATGCCGCAGTGCAGACCGCTTATTCGAACGTCCTTAAAGATTTCTTAAAAGGTAAAGATTTTGAGCTGTGTGAAGATTGTAATAATCATTTACAGGGCCGAGTTCTAAACGTTTTACGATGCGACAAAGTTGGCTGTCAGCTTTTAACAGCAGAAGCTCCCGCAATAGTAGA
Source organism: uncultured Candidatus Saccharibacteria bacterium (assembly GCA_964561085.1). Taxonomy (GTDB): domain Bacteria; phylum Patescibacteriota; class Doudnabacteria; order UBA920; family UBA920; genus UBA920. The sequence goes on along the minus strand of CAZLNP010000001.1, from coordinate 23,828 downwards.
CTTCTTAGCTCCAAACGAGAAGAAGCGCTTTACTGACATATTAGAAGCTCTTGATGAACTAAGCCTTCCGTATCAGCTTAACCAATTGTATGTTGGCCCAGAAGGGTCCAGTGGTACAAGCCTAGTTATCAAATATAAAAAAGGAAATGAAACTATTGTAATTGGTGAAGCGGCTCATCATGAATTGCTTTTGAAGAATATTACTGGCAAGCCTATGCCTGCGTTCGGTTTTAGTGGTAGCCTTTCAGGATTGTCTCGTGCAATGGAGCTTTCTGAAATCGAAGCTAAACATGAAATTCACAGCGAAGTATTCCTAGTCCCACTAGGGGAGTTAGCCTCAAAGCGTAGTCTTCGCTTGTTCCGCGACTTGATTGCGGTTGATGTTAAAGTTCATGACCACTTCGGTACAGTGGGTGTTAAGAACCAACTTAAGCTTGCTGAAGAAAGCAAAGCGCCAATTGCTCTAATTATGGGTCAGAAGGAAGCTATGGATGATATGGTAATTCTACGTGATGTTAAATCTGGCATGCAGGAAGTCTTCTCATATGATAAAATTATTGTAGAAGTTAAAAAACGTTTAGAAAGATAAAAATATGGACATCAACCCAGACTGCATTTTTTGCAGCATCGCTAATCGCACAGCCGCATCAAATATTTTGCACGAAACTGAGAATGCTTTAATCATTCAAGATATCATGCCAAAGGCTCCGGTGCACGTTCAAGTGATTTCAAAGAAGCATATTCCTTCAATGAACGAACTAAGTAAAGATGATGCGGATCTTATTGCAGAAATGATCCTAATCTCTAGAGACTACGCTACGGAAACAGGAATTGATAAGAGCGGCTATAAATTAGTATGGAATAATGGTAAAGAAGGCGGTCAGATTATTAATCACCTTCATATCCACTTGCTAGGCGGAAAACAACTAGAAGAGTAAATCTAAAATCGCCCTTAGGGCGATTTTTTGTTATCATAAATATATGAATGAATGTATATTTTGCAAAATTATAAAAGAAGAGTTACCCTCACACCGCATTTGGGAAGATGATGCGCATTTAGCCTTCCTAACCATATTCCCAAACACAGAAGGTGTTAGTGTAGTAATTCCTAAAAAGCATTATCCAAGTTATGCTTTTGATCTGCCAGATGATGTCCTTGCTAATTTGATGGTCGCAACTAAGAAAGTAGCCAAGTTGTTGGACTCAAAGTTAGAGGATGTTGGCCGCACTGCCATGGTATTTGAAGGATTTGGAGTGGATCACATCCATGCCAAGCTTTATCCGATGCATGGTACAAATATCCCTGAATGGAAACCAATTGAATCCTCGATTGATAAGTACTTTGAAAAATACGAAGGTTACATTTCTTCTCACGATTATAAGCGCGAAGATGATGAAAAGCTTAAGGTGTTAGCAGCTAGGATCAGGGGAGAATAAATTTAAGCTTAAATAAAAAGTATTGACTAAGCAGGCAATACTTTTTATATTGGATTTGGTATCATATTCATATATGAAAAACCCTTGGAAAAAATTATCTTCTAAAACAGTTCACAAAAATAATTGGTATTCCGTACGTCAAGATAAAGTAATCACTCCTAATGGTAAGAAAGGAGTATGGAATGTGGTGGTATTACCCCCAGCTGTTTATGTTATTGCATTGAATCAAAAAAATGAAATTTACTTGATCAAGCTTTATAGATATACAACAAATACGACATCCATTGAATTACCTGGTGGTGGAAGTGAAAACCAAAAACCTTTACTTGCCGCAAAAAGAGAATTGCGAGAGGAAGCAGGTCTTACTGGTAAGCGGTGGAGTTTAGTTGGAAAATTTCAAGCCTTCGCTGGAATTTCAGACGAGATTGGCTACGTTTATGTTGCTCAAGATTTATCAATATTAGCTGATAATGAACAAGCTGAAGAGGGTATAGAACAAGTGATGACCGTGCCAATAAAGAAAGCTTACAAAATGATTGATAGCGGTGAAATTACTGATGCACAAACTATCGCCGCGCTAAGTTTAGCCCGACCTTTTATCAATTCTTGACCTTTTACCAGGAAATGACGTATAATAACGACAGATTAAGGTCGTCATATCACAGCGAGGCGTGTTTTGCTTACTATATACTTTGTGGTAAGTAGCGCGTTGGAGCCATGATATGCCCATATATATGAACTGAGGTGAATTTTTTTGGTAGAAGTAAAACGTAAAGACAACGAATCATTTGATAACCTACTACGCCGTTTTAATCGTAAGATTCAACAAAGCGGTGTTTTAATCCGTGCTCGTAAGACGCGCTTTTTCGCGCCGGAACGAAGCCGTAATTTATTGCGTACAGATGCACAACGTCGCTCTGAAATGCGTATTGTTCGTGAAGAACTAAAGCGCCTAGGAAAACCCGTTAAACCATCTCGCGGCCGTCGTTAAACTAAACAAAAATTCATGCTAAATCTTTCTGAGGTAGAAGCTGCATTGCAGACTGCTGTTAAGGCCCGTGAGCAAATCACTGTTGAGACACTTCGCGCACTTAAAACCAGAATTCAAAATGAACAAATTTCTAAAGGCTCGGAACTTTCCGAAGCTGATATTTTAGTATTGGTTCAATCAGAGGCTAAGCGTCGCAAAGAAGCAGCTCTTGCTTTCCGCGATGCTGGCCGAACTGAAGCCGCAGATAAAGAAGAAGCTGAACTAAAAGTATTATCAGTATTTTTACCTGAACAAGTTAGTGAAGAAGAAATAGCCAAAGTAATCGATGCAAAGATTGCTGAAGCTGGATGGACAAAAGCAGATTTTGGCCAAGCCATGGGTGTGCTAAAAGGGCATTTCGGCAACACTGCTGATGGTGCACTTGTAGCAAAACTCTTAAAAGAAAAACTGAGCTAGACTCGAAACTAAGTAGAAAAACAAAGAATGCCTAAAGAACAATACATCGTTGGCTTGGACGTAGGAACAGATAGTATCCGCGTCGTCCAAGGTAAACTAGAAGAGACTGGACGCATCAATATTATTGGAGCCGCTAGTGTACCTGCAAACGGGTTGCGCAAAGGCGTCATCGTAGATATCGATGAGGCTGTTTCTTCAATTTCCGCAGTGCTAGAAAAGGTTGAACGCATGACTGGAGTCCCAGTTGCGCACGCAAATGTTTCAGTCGGCGGCAACCATATTTCTTGTATGGATTCTAAAGGTGTTATTGCTGTTTCGAGAGCTGACGGTGAAATTTCTGAGAATGATGTTATTCGCGTTATCGATGCATCTCAAGCTGTTTCTATTCCACCAAACCGTGAAGTTATTCATGTTATCCCGAAAACCTTTACTCTAGACGGTCAATCTGGCATCAAAGATCCAATTGGTATGACTGGTATTCGCTTGGAAGTGGAGACGATTATTATCCACGGTGCTTTGCCGTTCCTAAAGAACTTGAATAAAGCCATCACTCAAGCTGGATTAGAAGTAGATCAATTAGTGCTTTCTCCATTAGCTGCAGCTCAGTCTGTTTTGAACAAGCGCCAGAAAGAACTTGGCGTGGCTCTTATCGATTTGGGTGCAGGTACAACAAGTATTGCTGTCTACGAAGAAAATAATCTACTTCACACTGCAATTATTCCAATCGGTTCAATGCACATTACAAATGACATTGCGATTGGACTTCGCTGTACAATCGACACAGCAGAAAAAGTTAAAACTTTGTATGGACAAGCAAGCCCTCAACTTGTAGACAAGCTTGCTGAAATTGATATGTCGAAAATTGATCCTGAAGAAGAGACTCGTGTTTCGCAGCAACTTGTTGCAGAAATGATCGAGGCTCGTTTGGAAGAAATTTTTGATCGTATCACAGCAGAATTAAAACGAATTGATCGTGATGGCAAACTACCAGCAGGAATTGTTCTAACTGGTGGGGGAGCGGTGCTTCCTGGTACAGTAGAATTCGCAAAACACTATTTGCGTTTGCCTGTTAGTATTGGTGTGCCTAGCGAAACAGATACAATTATTGATCAAGTTGTAGATCCATCATTTGCCACAGTAGTTGGGCTATCTTTGTGGGGCAGCAACTTCACAGGAAGCTTTTCTGACTTTAGTTTCAGTAAGCCATTTAAGGGTTTGTTGGAAAGTGAAAATGTGGTAAAATTGAAGAAATGGTTCAAGACCATTATGCCATAGGCCAAAAACCACCGTCTGGGCAAAATAAGAGCTAAGTATCCCTTTAGGGTAAAAAGCTAATAGTAAAATAAAACGCAAAACAACAATTGAAGCAGACACCCCTCTATTTAAGTTGTTATTTTGCGTTTTTTTCTTTAATATAGAATATGAAATAGCATGAAAAAGACTATGGAAGTTAAACCAAAAATTGAAACATTCGCTCGCATTAAAGTTATGGGTATCGGTGGATCCGGTACAACTGCCGTAGCTCGTATGGCTGAGCTAGGAATCCGCGGCGTAGAATTTATTTCTGTTAACACAGATGCACAAGCCTTGCACAATAACATGGCTGACAAAAAAGTTCACATTGGTAAATCTATTACCAAGGGACTTGGTTCTGGAATGAATCCTGAACTTGGCCGTCAAGCCGCAGAAGAATCACAAGAAGAAATTGAAGAAGTTATCTCAAATGCAGACATGGTGTTCATCACTTGTGGTCTTGGTGGAGGAACTGGAACTGGTGCAGCACCAATTGTTGCTGAACTAGCAAAGAACCGCGACATCTTAACAATCGCTGTTGTCACGAAGCCTTTCACTTTTGAAGGAAGCAAGCGTAAAGAAATTGCTGAGGCTGGTTATGAAAATTTGAAAGATAAAGTAGACGCAATTATTTCTGTACAGAACGATCGTATCTTACAAATCATCGACAAGAAGACTTCTCTAATTGATGCATTCAAAACTGTTGATGAAGTGCTTCGCCAAGGTATCGCTGGCATCTCCGACTTGATTACTACCCACGGTGTGGTTAACGCTGACTTTGCTGACATTCGCACTATTATGCAAGACGCTGGTACAGCCATGATGGGTATTGGACGAGCTTCTGGTGAAGGTCGTGCTGAGATCGCTGCTAAGGCTGCTGTGAACTCTCCATTGCTTGATATGACTATTGATGGTGCTCAAGGCGTACTGTTCAACATTACTGGTGGCTCTGATCTTGGAATGTTTGAAATTGATGAAGCTGCTCGCGTTATTACTAAAAATGTTGATCCTGATGCTCGCGTTAAATTCGGTACTGTTATTGATGAAACAATGGGCGATGAGATTCGCATCACTGTTATCGCTACTGGATTCGATGAACACAATCGTCGTCCATCTGCGTTGAACTTTGCCCCTGTAAACGATGAGCCAATGAAGCCGTTAATTACTAACGCTCCTGCTCAGACTCCACCGTTGTCTAGTATGTCTGCTTTCCAGTCTCCTGATGTTGAAGAGTCCCGTCCAGAAATTCCTCGTCCAGAAGTGCGCAAGCCATTGTTTAGCCCTAAGCCGGCTGATCCTGTGCCAATGCAATCTTCCGATGAAGATCCTGATGATGAACTAGATATCCCTGCGTTCATTCGCAAGAAAATGAAATAACTACAAATTTAAAAACCTTCCTGCTATATTTTCACTGAGTCTCGCCTTTGGCATCCCGTGCCTCGGCTCGACAATCGTTCAAATATAGCAGGAAGGTTTTTTGTTTTGGCTATTTTCTAAAGTCTTTGTTTCTCCCACAGCTCAAAGAAACGGCCACGCTTGGCAGTTAGATCTGCAAAGTTTCCAGATTCAAGGATTTCACCGTCTTCTATGACAATAATCTTATCCATTTCTTTAATAGTTGTAAGTCGATGAGCGATTACGACTGCAGTCACGGTGTTAAAGAACTTATGTAAAGAATCTTGGATTTTTTCTTCAGACTCTAGGTCCAAATGGGAAGTAGCTTCGTCAAGGAGAAGGAGTTGGGGCTGTTTAAATACTGCTCTGGCAATGCCTACACGTTGTTTCTCTCCACCTGAAAGGCGTACACCTTTTTCACCGATTGGGGTATCAACACCGTCAGGGAGCTTTTGCAAGAAATCGGTGACGTGAGCTACTTCTAAAGCCTTTTGAAGTTCGACTTCTTTGTTTGCAGTACCAGGGCCTGCTAAATATATATTCTCTCGTAAAGAGAAGTTGAATACTTCAGTTTCTTGTAATACCACAGCTGTATGATTAAAGTAATCAATCTTGCTGATCTGTTGAATAGGGGTATCATCAATTAAAATTTCTCCTTCAAAGTTCTCATATTCTTTTAGGAGTAGTTTGAATAACGTGGATTTTCCCGCACCCGATAATCCGATAATTCCAATCTTTTCACCTCTATTAATAGTGAAGCTAATATTTTTTAAAACTTCATTTTGACCATACTTAAAGGAGACATTTTTAAGTTCGATTTTTCCCCATTTAATTGGGAACTCAAGTTTGCCAGTTTCATCATCAATAGTTACTGGTTCATTCATTATTTCTTTAAGACGAGAAATGCTAAAACGTGCCACAAGAATATCTTGACTAACATTGGCAAGTTCTTCTACTGCGCCCCATAGAGTGTTGAAGTAGTTATAGAATAGAATTAATAGACCAGCTTCTAATCGGCCGTTAATAATTCCGGCAATGATGTAAATCATTATACCCGTTTTGAATGCCTGGCTTGTAATGGCTTCAACTGTGTTTCTATTTTGTGACCAAAAGATAAGCTTCTTCATTGCCTCAAATAATCTACCAGCGCGGAAATCTAAAGTCTCCGATATGGTTTTGATCATAGACATAATCTTGACTGTGCGAATATTCGATATGGCTTCAAATTGCAATCCAGAGATTTCTTCGCCTCGTATGTTGGTCTGATTGGAAGCTAGCCCAACTTTACTACGCATAAATTTTGAGACAACTGAGAAAGCAATTAGGAATATTGCCATGGCAATAGCAATTGGTCTATTGAATTGATAGATAATTACAATTATACCTACAAATTCTACTACAATAGCGACAAGGTTATTTGCCCACATTAACAAAATTTGAGCATAACCAATGGAAGCATTTTTTATTCTCTGATGTTTATTCCCAGTATTTTCCTTTTCGTGCCAAGCTATATCGAGCTGGAACATATGCTTTATTGCATTTGATTCCACATTAACCTGAATCTGCCGTGCTATCCCAAACAGAATAACTTTGGCAAAATGCTTACTAAACAATTTATAGGTTATAGCTATTGCCCAGAAGAATAACAATAACCAAATTTGCTGAGCGCTGTCTTCAATATTGCCCCGACTAAAGATCGTTACCATTGTAGCAATGGCATAAGTAGAGTAAAGGTTGCCTGCATCGCTGGTTAATCTAAGTAGACTCCCAACAATAAAACGACCTTTGTATGGGCCGACTAGCTTGACTATGTCTTTGATCAATTGCCAGGTAGAAAGATTTTTAATCTCTTCACCTGGTGCTAAAAATTTTCGCATGACTAAAGTATACTAAACAGATCTAATTGGAGGAAGTGAAAAATTTATGCTATAATTAATATAGTTAGATCACAAGTGAAACAAAAAGTACTGGATAAGTAAAAATCAATGTCAGAAGACCCATACATTCCTTACGAACATGATCATGAGAGAATGATCCTTCGTGATTATTTAGCTGTCGATAGAACCATAATGACGAATGAGACATCATTTATGTCTTATGTTAGGACAGCATTAACTTTAATTGCGGCCGGGGCAACATTGCTCAAGTTTTTTGATACAGATACACTCACCCAAATCACAGGATGGGTTTTCATTGTCGTAGGAGGTTGGCTATCCATCCATGGCTATATTAAATTCCAAAAAACTGATCAGATTTTAAGAAAAGTGAAAGGTGAAACTGTTCATCGGGCTGCGAAGTTAAAGAAGTCAAAGATTAGCACTGCCCTAAAATTCATTTTGTGGAGAAGCAGTAAATAATGGAAATTACTGTGCATGCACATCCTAAGAGTAAGAAACCCCGGATCCTCCAAAAAGGCCCGGGTGTTTTTGATATATATGTCACAGAGATAGCATCAGACGGGAAAGCCAACACTGCCATAACCAAAGCATTGGCAAATCATTTAGGGGTCGCTAAATCTCACCTAAGCATTAGAAGAGGAGCGGCTAGCAAGATTAAAGTATTTAAGTTAGCATAAGCCAATTAAAATTGGTATAATCATTTTATGTCAGATCTAAATGATAAATCAGAAAAAGAGAATAAGATAGAACCTCGTCTGCTGAAGGGATTCCGAGATTTCGGTCCCGCTGAGCAACTTGCTCGTCAGCAAATGTTTTCTAGTATCCAAAGCGTTTTTGAACGGTTTGGTTTTTTGCCGTTGTCTACACCAGTGTTGGAGTACAAAGAAATTTTGATGGGTAAGTACGGCGAAGATGAAAAGTTGGTCTATTCATTTAAAGATAAAGGCGACCGTGACGTCGCTATGCGTTATGACTTAACCGTGCCTTTGGCACGATATGTTGCTCAGAATCAAGGTCAGTTAACCTTTCCATTTAAGCGTTATCAAATTGCACCAGTGTGGCGTGCGGATAATCCTCAAAAGGGAAGACTGCGTGAGTTCTATCAGTGTGATGTAGATGCTGTTGGTACAGATTCACTAGTCGCTGATTCAGAAGTAATTGCTTGTTTGTGTAAGGCGCTTGAAGCTGTTGGCGTTACTAATTATAGAGTGAGATTAAACGATCGCGAGATACTGAAAGATTTCTCGGTCGCAGCTATCCGCGCGATAGATAAAATAGATAAAATTGGTGTAGATGGAATTGTTGCGGAGATGGAAGCTCAGGGAGTTCCTGAAGAAGAAATCGTAAGAGCAAAAAGTTTGGCTGATCCAAAATTTATTACAGCTCCTGAATCTACTGTGAAGATCATGAAAATGATTGAAGCGTATGGTCTAAAAGGCGATGTGGAATTTGATCCAACCATCGCGCGCGGTCTAGATTATTACACGGGCACCGTCTTCGAAATTTACCTTAAAGATAAGCCAGAATTTGGCAGTATTTGTAGTGGGGGTCGTTATGATGGCTTAGTAGATCAGTTCTCTAGTCAAAGTCTTCCGGCTGTCGGTGGAAGTATCGGTGTTGATCGTCTAATAGATGCACTAAAAGATATGGGTGAAATGAATTTTGCTCAACCAATCCGTGCTTTGATTCTGAATCAAAATGAAAGTTTGATGGAAAATTACTTGAAGCTCGCAACGGATTTACGTGCGCAAGGGATTAACGTAGAGCTGTATTATTCAGCTGCAAAGTTAGATAAGCAATTCAAGTACGCGGAGAGTCGTAGTATTCCATATGCAATTATAATGGGTGAAACAGAAGTTAAAGCCGAAACAGTTCAACTCAAAGATTTAGCTAAGCGTGAGCAAGAAACTATATTTACCGCTGAGTTAGCAGAGAAGTTGAAATAGTCTTTATCTAAACTTGATCACGAGGCGCCTATGCTTTAAGCATGGCGCCTCGTTTTATTTCTATCTTGCTTTGCAGTTTTATTGTTGGTGTAGCAATAGGCTCACTATATAATATTCCATCGTCACTAGTTTGGACCGTTTTCCAAGGCGGTGCAGTTTTGTCTATGGGAATTATGGCTTTACCCAGGAAGAACGCGCGAGTAGTTGGGCTAAGTATAATGTGCATCATTGCGGGTTTGGTTTTTGGATATTTGTATGTTGGGAAATCTTTTTCTGAAAATGAGTATCAAGAGTTTTTAGGGGAAAACATAAATACAGAAGGAATTGTTGCTATGGATCCGGTCATGAGTGGTCGTAACATGCAGGTCACTTTGCTACCAGACGGCTATTCACAATTCATTCGCGGATCTTTGTATACACCAATTCCAGGTTTGAAGAAAGGGGATAGAGTTTGGATTCGTGGTCAGTTAGAATTACCAGAAAATTTTAGTGATTTTGATTACATTGGGTATTTGCAGCGCTGGCAAGTTTACGCACAACTAAAGAAGCCTCGTGTGATTGTTCTCAAGCGCGCGGAGTGGAATTGGCGAACGCCGTTATTAGCGGTGCGTAACTTCGTACTAAAGCAAGGAAAAGTTTTTCCTGAACGAGAGGGTGGATTAATTATTGGTATGCTCATTGGTCAGAAGCAAAATATTCCCGATGAAGTTCAGCAAGCTTTTAAGATCACAGGACTGACGCATATTGTGGCTGTGTCAGGGTTTAACATGACTATAATCGCGACGGCTTGCGGTGCGCTTGTGTGGTACATAGGCAGGCGCGCCACAAATATTCTGACGATATTGATCGTGATTGGGTTTGTGGTGGTAACAGGGGCGACGGCTGCGGTGGTGCGCGCCGGTATCATGGCTATAGTTATGGTGGTTGCTCAGTTAATGGGCAGGCAATACGCCAGTTTGTATGCACTGCTTTTAGTTTCTGTAATCATGATACTTATTAATCCTCGAATAGTTGTTTGGGATGTTGGATTTCAACTTAGTGCCGCTGCAACTTTTGGGGTACTAATGGCCTTTAACCTCAAGCATCCAGAAAAAGAGGATTCATTTCTTGTCGATATGCTTAGACCCACGCTCGGTGCAATTATTCTCACTGCACCTATCATCATTTTGCATTTCCATACTTTTAGCGTAATCGCCCCGCTCGCAAACTTGCTAGTGCTTCCATTTGTGACTTGGATTATGTTGTTCGGAGCTTTGGCGCTCTTGCCAGTGATTGGGGGAGTGTTCGTTATGCCCGCGCAACTCATCACTTCTGCAATTTTATTTATTACCGAAAAGCTTGCGCTAGTTCCTTATGCGAGCGTGGAAGTGATAGCGCCGCCATGGTTAATCTTCATTTATTATTCAGTCTTAATACTATATATTTATAGCAGACATAGTCGATTGCAAAAACAGGCGAAATATGGTAAACTTGAAAAAATAATTACAAATACTCTATGAAAACATGGCAAATATATTTGCTGATTGGTGTAGTCGTAGTGGTTGGAATCGGAGCTATTTTTTTCCTTTCTAGTCGCAACGGTAATGAAACCAAAAACAGCAACGAAGTTACAGATTCTCAAGATCCAGCAGAAGACAATAATACTAAATCAGAAACAGCTCAGTCGGAAAATACAACTTCCGCACCGTGTACTCGAACAGTTAATAATAAAGTTATGCAAGAAAAAATTGATATCAAGAATAAGTTTGTCACTATGTCCATTGAAGGATTCGGTGATGTAAAAATCCAGTTATTTGATCAAGATGCTCCAAAGACAGTAGAAAACTTCTTACGTCTTTCCGCAAGCGGTTACTATGACTGTCTAACTTTCCACAGAATTATCCCAGGCTTCGTTGTTCAGGGTGGTGATCCAACAGGTACGGGTGCTGGCGGTGAAAGTGTTTTCGGAGCTAAGTTTGAGGATGAACTAAATCCTGATGCGCCTAGCTTTAAAACAGGTTATGTTAAGGGTGTTGTTGCCATGGCTAACAGCGGACCAAATACAAACGGTAGCCAATTCTTCTTTACTTTGGCAGACTTGAACCAATCTTTAGGAAAACTTTACACAATCTTTGGTAAAGTTGTTGAAGGTCAAGATGTGGTAGACAAGATCGGTTTGACTGGTGATCAAAGTGGAAAACCTAAAAATACTGTGACAATTACAAAAGCAGTAGTTTCTGATAAATAATTAATCAAATCTAAGCAAGAACATATGGATACAACAGAACAAAGTTTAGTCTTACTAAAACCAGATACTTTAGAACGTGGTCTAGTAGGAGAGATCTTGCAACGCTTCGAGCGCGTAGGATTAAAAATTGTTGGAATGAAGCTTATGCAACCAACAGAAGAAGCAGCCGGTAAGCACTATACAGAAGACTTAGCCGTGCGCCGTGGTGAAGCAATCCGCAACAGCATGATTCAGATGCTTGCATCTGGCCCAGTTGTGGCAATTGTCCTAGAAGGAATCGAAGCAGTAGAATTAGTTCGTAAGATGATCGGCGAGACTGAGCCAAAGTCTGCTACACCTGGAACAATTCGTGGAGATTACTCCCATGTTTCATTTAAGCATGCTAACGCTAATCCAGGTGGCAAGCTTTATAACTTAATTCACGGTTCTGCTACTGTGGAAGAAGCGAAGACTGAAATTGATGTTTGGTTTAATGAAGATGAGCTTGTAGATCATAATCCTACATACACTAAACACACTTTAGCTTAAAAATTTTGCTATATATAAAAAACCACCGCGCGCGGTGGTTTTTTATTTTTTCCGGAAGAAGGTTGGGAGGCCAGGTAGACGAGAGGAAATATCTTGGAGTTTTAATTCTCTTACTCTCTGGAATAGGCCTTTATCATGCTCGGCTAAGTATTTGCGAATTAAGGCGCGGGCATGACTAGTTTTAGCGGAAACTAGCCAATCCCTGGAAGGAGTTGCGGCGTTTTTAGCTTTTAGAATTTCCACTACATCTCCCTGATGCAGCTCATCTGAAATTTTCCCCATCTTTCCGTTAATTTTAGCGCCTAACATTTGGTAGCCTAAGTCAGAGTGAACTGAAAAAGCAAAATCAATTACCGAAGCACCCACTGGCAAATCTTTTACATCACCTTTAGGAGTAAGAACAAAAATTCGATCTTTGAAGAAATCAATTTTTAAACCTTCTAAGAACTCCTCTGGATGCGATGCCATCTCTTCCTGCCAAGCATGAAGCTCTTTGAACCAGCTTGGACCTTTGTTCGGTCGGGGAGTGGCGCTATCATCTTTGCCAGTTTCTTCATAGAACCAATGGGCGGCAATTCCGCGTTCTGCAGTTTCGTGCATAAGATCTGTGCGGATTTGCACTTCAAAAGCACGCCCTTCGCTATCGAATACAGTGGTGTGTAAACTTTCGTAGCCATTTGGTTTTGGCATGGCGATAAAATCTTTTACACGGCCTGGCATCGGACTAAAGTGTTTATGAATAGCGCCTAAGGCAGCGTAACAATCCGCAGTCGATTTAGTAATGATGCGCAGGGCAATCTTGTCGTGGATTTTAGTGATGTCACCGTCGTAGCGATCCAATTTTTTAAACAGAGAATAAATGCGCTTGATGCGACCGGAAATATCTCTGAACTTAATTCCTTCCACGCGCAAAATTGTAGCCAGCTCTTTTTGCATTTCTTTAGTACCTTTTTGACGCTCTTCTAAACGTTCTTGTAAAAGGTGTTCAGTTTTTTCGTAGTTCTCTGGATCAACAATCTTGAAAGATAGATCTTCGAGTTCGTCTTTCCATGCACCAATACCGAGGCGCCCAGCGATGGGCGCATACATTTCTAAAGTCTCACTGGCGATTTTGGTTTGCTTCTCGGGGGAGAGAGCGCCAATTGTTCTCATGTTGTGCAATCGGTCAGCGAGTTTAATTAGCATCACGCGAATGTCTTTGCTAGTTGCAATAAACATTTTGCGCAAATTTTCTACGTAGTATTCATCTGTGCTGTTGCGTAAGCGAACGTGGCCTAGTTTAGTTACTCCATCTACGAGCGCAGCAATTTCTTCGCTGAACTCTTCTTTTAAATTTGTGTCTGTTGTGTCGGTATCTTCTGTGATGTCATGAAGAATGGTCGCTGTAATGGCGGTTGCGTCAGGAAAAATTTGCCCAAGAATAATTGCCGCGGACATGGGGTGGGTGACAAACGGCTCACCGCTTCGACGTTTCTGGTCTTTGTGAGCAGTCGTTGCAAAATCAATCGCTTTTTGAATAAGCGCTTTTTCTGCTTCAGTAAAGGTATGGGGGATTGATTTAAAAAAGTCTGTTGCCATATATTCAGTATAGCATTGTCAGTTTTGTTGAGGTTTTTGGGTAAAAAAATAGCTCGCAATTATGAAATTGCGAGCCTGTAATCGGCATTGAATCTATGATTTAAATGAATTTCCTAACCAGATTGAATGCTTCCACCATCTTTGCTTCTTGAACTCTAATGAACGCGCTCAACCTATCGTGGGCCGATAACGCTAGTTTCTTTTGTCTTGGTGAAGCGATTGAATTCTCCTCCGTGCAATAATGGGCTAGTTCCCTTTGGAATCTTATGAGATTAAAAAGCACTTTGTGGTGTTCAACCGTGATAGGGACTTCACTGTCAATATTAACAGCAGCTTCAAAGGCATATGTATCGCCATGCCCTTCAGATTTCCAGTTCTTAATGGTTATTGCGGTCATCTGTTTTTGTTTCTTCAAAGATTGACCGAAATCGACAACTTGCACATTTGTATCGTGAGCTGAATCGTCAGTTCCGCAAGTAGTAAAGCTACAAACTCCGTAGATTTTGTCGCCCGAACTACATGATGCAACTGTAGCAAGATCAAACTTTGCTTCATAAGACCTTGTTTTCGACCGCCGACCTAAATTGATCCATGCCCTTAGAAACATTCTAATAGGCACGTATTGAAAAAAAGCTTTAATTTCGTTTGAGCTATCAAACTTTCTATCATCTATTTCCATATTTCCCCCGATCGCCTAGACGTACTCATGTCATCGGCTACGTTCTAAGTTGTGATTGCACGTTTCCCGAATTGAAAACGCATCAGATCAGTCTACCTTTAAATACGGTGATAGTCAATCCTTGCCCATCCCTACTAAATCCGCCATACTAAAAACATGCCAGAACTACCAGAAGTACAAACTGTTGTAAATGAATTGAATAAAAGCTTGGTTGGTCGTAAGATCAAGCGGGTGACTGTGAATATGGCAAAGATTATTAGCGTTGGTCCACAGACCGTTAGTAATATTCGTGATGTTTCCCAGAAAACCGTGAATGAATTCGCGCGCCTCCTAGAAGGGCGTAAATTTACCTCCGTAAAACGTCGTGGCAAAATGCTTATCTTCGACGTAGATGGACCACTATCAATGTTAGTGCATTTAAAAATGACAGGGCAGTTTATTTTTGAAGATAAAGCGCAACATAAAAAGACTGGCGGAAAGTACAAAATTTTAAATAGAGAGACTGCGCCACTTGTGCAACTGCCATGTAAATTTACGCATGTTGTTTTCCATTTCACAGACGGATCAACTTTGTTCTATAACGACATGCGTCAGTTTGGATATTTGCGCATTGTAAAAGATGAAGACATGGACAAAGTCGCAGAGTTTAAAAATTACGGCCCTGAACCTTTAGAGAAATCTTTTACGTTTGAAGTGTTTCAAGATGCGTTAAAGAACCGTAAAAAAATTCCAATCAAGCTCGCACTCATGGACACCAAAGTCGTAGTCGGAATTGGGAATATATATAGTGATGAAATTTTGTATCATGCACGTGTTTTGCCTGACAGACAAGTCGATAGCTTGAGCACTAAAGAATTGAAAGCAGTGTTTGATCAAATAAAGCCTGTCTTAAAAATGGGTGTTAAATACAAAGGTTCTAGCGTGGGTGACTTTGTTCGCCCAGATGGGAAATGGGGAAGTATGGGCAAACATCATTTTGTGTATGGCCGAAAAAACCAACCCTGCCTTGGCTGTGGTACAATAATTAAAAGCATCAAATTAGGCGGCAGAACTTCCAGTTTTTGCCCTAAGGAACAAAGGTAATGGAAAGAGTTTATAGTCATGAATCAAATAATGAAAAGCATGAACTTTTGATGGATCTCATTACAGAAATCGCTACAAAAGAAAGTTTGCTAAGTACCCTTGAAGGTATAACAGCTGAGATGAATGATAAGTACTTAAAGTTATCCGTTGAAAGACCTCTTCAGAAAGATTTTTTGGTTAATCACCAAAAAAATTTTGAAGAATCAATGAGAGACCAGAAAGATCAGTTAAAAGCAGAGATTAGATCATTATTGGTCGAACAAAGTGAGTTAAAAAAAGAACTTGGCATAGAATAATTATATGGAAAATGAAACACATAAAATAGAAATATCGATGACACAAGAGCAGATGCTTGCGGAGATCTTAGATAACTCCCGCAAGACCAAAAATTACATGAAGTGGCAGTTGATCATCACTGTTGCTCTTGTTGTAATCCCGCTACTCATAACTTTAATCATGATACCGATTGCTCTTAAATCCTTAACCTCAGTTTATTCTTCCTACGGGTTAGATAGTCTTACTGGCGCTGCCGGTGAAGGGGCAAATAGTTCTATCCAAGATTTAATTAATCAATACACAAAATAATTAATTCATAAAACCATGACAGACGATCGATGGGAACAATTTGTGGAGGATGGCAAAACTCGTTTTAAGGATGTTGTTGTTAAAGATGAAACTTGGTCTGATGACCGCGGCGATGAAATTCAAACTGGCACACAGAATGTCATTGAATTCACTCTGCCTCGTGATGGCGTAGAGGATCGATATAGAATTGTTCGCGAAAATCGCCCTGTGGTTTTAGATAAGCAAATGCACTACTCTCACAGGCAAGGTGATACTGCACAGACAAAATATATTCTTTCGGACACAGAACTTTCCCATAAACTTCGCGTGTATAAGCAAGATGATTACGGTGAATGGCAGGAAGTCACTGCTGGAGAATTAGGACTTTAATGCCTAAGATATTAATAATTGCAAAATGTTAGCAGAGCGCATAATTTCAACGTTGCGCTTTTTCGATTTGCAAAACTTTCCTTTAACCGCTTTTGAAATTCACAAGTATCTTATTGCCGATAAAGCAACTCTTCGTGATAAGCTAGATAGCCGATTCGAGCTATCTATGGAAGACTTGCCACCAGCCCCTCCAGTCCATTTTGATACTATCTTAACTCAATTACATATACTGAGCAGAGAGAAGCGCATAGGCGCGCAGAATGGATTCTATACCTTGCCAGGTAAAGAGAAGCTTATTCAAGACCGCGCCCGCAGTTATCTAATAGGCCTTTCTAGAGAAAAACGGGTCCAACGCTATTTAGCTCCGACCAAGCACATTCCTTTTGTACGCGGCATATCTTTAGCAGGCTCTCAGGCTTTGGGGCAGCAACGTGCCACCTCTGACATCGATCTTTTAATAATTACAGATCCAAATCGGATGTGGACAGCAAGAACCATGCTTTCTGCTTGGTTTCATATTTTTGGAGTGCGTCGCCATGGTAAAAAAATCACCAACCGTTTTTGCTTGAATCATTACTTGGCGAACCCGAGGGAAGTGGATGCTGAGCGTAATCTATATAAAGCCATGGAATACACAAAGCTGCGTTCAGTTGTGGGGCCACAACATATCCGCAAATTTCAGCGTTCTAATGAAAATTGGATGCGCCAGTTTTTCCCAAACATCACCTTCCCAGTATTAAAATCCCAGCCTACATCTAAAATTCAATTCTTTCTAGAAAAATTCTTTAATAACTCACTTGGTAATTGGTTAGAGAGAACACTTGGTAATTGGCAACAAAAAAGAATCCGCCAGGATCAGTTTGTATTTGTTAGAAAAGATGAGTTAAGTTTCCATCCCGAGAGCAAGCATGAATCTTTGCTCCAAGGATTTTTCTCTAGTTAATGAGTAGTAGATGGAAAGAAATAAGATAAAAGCCGCCCTTTCGGGCGGCTTTTAATTCGAGCCTTAGAGGCTACAGAAAGTGATTACCGCTTGCATCATACTACAAACATGAACCTTTTTCAAGGTGGTGGACCGGACGGGAGTTGCACCCGCTACGAAAGGGTGGTAATCACTTTCTTCCTCTTAAGGCCGGCCCACGTGTAGGCATAATTACATAACCTTAATAAAGTTCTAATTAAGAAAAACTAAAGGTTTTTTAAATTCTATATAAACAATCACAGGGAAGCGATGTAGTCTGTACTGCAAGTTGTAGTCGGAGCTATCTTCTTTGCTTTCCAAATCTTCCATGTGGGTAAAAGTGAACCCAGCATCGGTAATGCGGTTTAAGTGCTCACTTAGTTTGTAGAAGTAACACTCCAAAGTTTTGTTAAACGTAAAGTTGCGGCTATGTTGTTTGGCGAGCCAGTGATAGGGATTTACTAATAGGCGTGGTTTACGCATAAGCAATCGACCGATAATCCCACGTTTCCATACTCCCACCGGGAAAGCATAATACGGATTAACCATGGTCAGCATTAGTTTGCCTCCTGGTTTTAGAATTCGACGAAGCTCAGTAAAAGTTTTGACTTGATCTTCTACGTCGTGCGCCGCCATCGACATTATCAAAGAATCAAACTCATTGTCCTCGTAGGGGAGGCGAGTGTTCAAGTCAGCATAGGTAAATTTCACTTGTGGGAAATTTGTCCGCGCGTAGTTTAGAAATTCTTTAGAACCATCACAAGCTTCAATGTTCGGCCAAGTTTTGGCGACCTCTGCTGCAAGCCAACCTGGTCCACAAGCCACGTCTAAGATTTTTTGATCTCTATTAATTTCTGCATTGCCCAAGCGCTTAGCGAAAGATTCGTATAAAATTTTGCGGAAAAACTGCCCATCCTCATTATTTAGGAAGTCTATATAATTCTTGGCTCCTTCAGCATTATCGTAGGATTCTAGGGAAGTATTGTATTTTTGGGTTTCTGACATGGGGGTATTATAGCATAAGCTTAGATTGATAATTCCTTCGATTTTTCCAAAAAACCTTGACAGCGCATGGTTAGCACTCTTATAATGAGAGTGCTAACTTTATCGTTTAGTTAGCCATTTACTAAATATAATTAATTAACTAATAAGGAGTTATATGAACATCAAACCACTCGGAAACAGAATTTTAGTTAAGCAACTTTCTACTGAAGAAGTCACTGCTAGCGGTATCGTCTTGCCATCTGGTGAAAACAAAGAGAAGCCGAACCAAGGCGTAGTTAAAGCGGTGGGCACCGGAGAGTTAATCTCGGAGTATGGAATTAAAGTAGGCGATACAGTAGTGTTTAACGGCTACGGCATTGCTGAGGTAGAAGTTCCTGAAGTTGATGCTAATGGAGTAAGCACTAAAGAAAAGTATAAAATTGTTTACGTTGCAGATGATGAAGACTCTCAAGCTGTTGCGATTATTGAATAATATTTAATAAAAGCAAATTGCTTGATAAGTAGACAGTCACGGTAAGCGCAGCCCGAAGGGCGTGAGCACTGTCTGCGTTTAAGCAATTTGCTTTTAGTGAAAAGGAAAATAATGTCAAAAATTATCAAGACTGGCTTTGAAGCCAAAAAAGCAATTAAAGAAGGTGTAGATATTGCAGCTGATGCAATCAAAGTAACATTGGGGCCAACAGGTAAAGCAGTTATCTTGGACCGAGGTTATGGTAGCCCAACTATTTCTGACGACGGTGTGACAGTAGCTAAAGAAATTGAATTGGAAGATAAATTCCAAAATATCGGCGTATCTCTAATTAAAGAGGTGGCTAATAAAACTAACGATGATGCCGGCGACGGTACTACAACCGCTACAGTCATCGCTCAGAAAATGATCGAAGAAGCTTTCGCAGAATTGGAACGCAACACATTTAAAGCAAACGATTTAAAGCGCGGCATGGATAAGGCTGCGAAGTTTGTTGTGGAAGAATTGAATAAAGTTAAAAAAGTTGTGTCTGGCCAAGAAGGCATTCAGCAGGTAGCGACTATTTCTTCATTAGACCCAGAAGTTGGGAAGCTGATTGCTGAAGCAATGGAAGAAGTGGGTAATGACGGTGTAATTACTGTAGAAGAAGGCCAAAGCATTGGTATTGAAAAAGAAGTTGTAAAGGGGATGCGTTTTGACCGCGGTTTTGTATCATCTTACATGGTGACAAACACTGAACGCATGGAAGCAGTTTGGGAAGATCCATACATTTTAATAACAGACAAAAAGATTTCAAGCGTCCAAGAAATTTTACCTCTCTTAGAAAAGATTGCTCAGGGCGGTAAAAAAGAGTTGGTAATTATTGCTGATGACGTTGAAGGCGAAGCTTTGACCACTTTTGTATTGAACAAGCTTCGTGGTACTTTTTCTGTGCTTGCTGTAAAGGCTCCAGGGTTTGGCGATCGCCGTAAAGAACAGTTAGAAGATATCGCTGTGCTAACAGGTGGTACTGTTATTACTTCAGAACTAGGCTTAAGTTTAGATAAAGCCGAAATGGAACAGCTTGGAAAAGCTCGCAAGGTCATTGCTACTAAAGAGCACACTACCATTGTAGATGGCCAAGGAGATAAAACTGCAATTGATGGCCGAGTTGCTCAGATGCGTGCGACAATCAAAGAATCTAATTCAGAATTCGACAAAGAAAAATTGATGGAACGTATTGCACGTTTAGCAGGTGGCATTGGTGTAATCAAAGTTGGAGCTTTCACAGAGACAGAAATGAAAGCAAAGAAATTCAAAATTGAAGATGCCTTGAACGCCACTCGTGCAGCAGTTGAAGAGGGCATAGTTGCTGGTGGAGGCTCTGCTTTAGCGAAAATCGCACCAATCCTTGAAGAAGCAATCACAAACTCTCCGTATTTCCAAGAAAACGAAAAGCGCGGCGCATCAATTGTGCGCAAGTCTTTGGAAGCACCTTTCCGTCAGATTGCAGAGAATGCTGGCGCAGAGGCATCTGCCATATTAGCTTTCGTACAAAAAGCAGAAGGTCATGCTGGATACGACTTCGCGAACTACGACGAAATGAACTGGCAGTCAGGTAAAAAAGATGACATGATTGCTGCCGGAATTGTAGACCCCGTTAAGGTTACTCGCTTAGCTCTTGAAAATGCTGTTTCCATCGCGTCTACTTTAGTGACAACAGAAACAATTATTGTAGATAAGCCAGAACCAAAGGCAGATAGCGCCGCAGGAATGGGCGGCGGTATGCCAGGTGGAATGGGCGGAATGGGATTTTAGGTTCCGCACTACAAGGTAGCTATAGATAGGTAAAATAGGCAAAAAGAAAAGGCGTTTCCATCTGAGATGGACGCGCCTTTTACTGTTCGATAAATGGTTAGTTAACCCGCTTCGACTGCGTTATAGAGTTCTTTCCTGTCATCAGCGGGCAAGCCGCTGATTGCTGGTAACATGGCAACTTTCTTAACAAGCGCTGCCATATCCTGAGCGATTGCATCCACGGCGACGTTCGTGCGAACATCAATTTGCCGTTCATCTGTGCCAAATCTCAAAATCTCATTCGGAACCAAATTTGGATTTACCGGGTAGTATGTGACAAGGCATTTAGGATATTTCGCGGCAACCTCTAGACAAAGGTCGCTGATAATACCCATACGGATCTTGTGCTTACTATTTAGCGGATCATAGAATACCGCGGCACTGAGTTCTCCGCCCATTAGTTTGGAGATCTCTTTTTCCCGGAGATTAACCCTACTCGCCCAGAAGTCAAAAACAACAATTTCCCAACTTTCTGGGCAGTCCGCGGGAACGTTCTCCCTTAGCTTGGTTTGCATAAAATATGCGATGATTCTGTCTGGACAGACTATCAATAATTTCGCTACATCATTCACAGCACTCATAGATTAAAAAGATCCTCCGTTATATTCGAACTACGCTATTGCCTAAATGGCCACCTTGACAAAACGTACTGAATACGATATCATATATTGTCGTGCTCGTAAAGAGCTAGATATATTACTTAAATTAACGCTCTACTTCTTTCTCAGTTTTTTCTCATGCGTTATTAAAGTCACGGGCTCCTGATTTCGGTTACTCGGATTGGGGGCACTTAAAAACCCACATCATATGATGCGGTTTTTTATTTGCCATCCTAGTATTTGAGAGTATACTTTAAGCAAAGCCATCTATTGGCGCCCAAACCTATTTAAACTTGGTTAGGGTAATTTTAGCGATGACGGAGGTCAATATAATGAAAGTAAAATTTCACAGACTTTTTTTGTTTGTCTTTGTTTTGATGCTGCTAATGCCGTCATTGGTGTCAGCGTCTAAACTAGACGGAATTAGGAAAAAGAAGAAGGTCGTTCGTAAGACCTCTTCAGTGAAGAAGGTTGTTGTCCCTGCCAAATTGGCAATGACCTGCAACGGGAGTCTTAACGTGGTAGAAATTGTCGCATATCTCCCTTCTCCAAAGAGCATTGCTCAGGCAAATCAAATTAACCTGACTGTTAAGATGCTCGTCAAAGACGGAGAGGTCACGACAACCAACCTTGTAGCGACCGGTCAACCTCTGACCGATCAAGTTAGCTCCATGAAGTTCGTCGTAAAGACTGAAAAGCCTTTGCAATACGAAAACGCGTGGAGTGCATACATGGCCGTAGCCGATAGCCTCAATTCGAAAGTGGGGATTATCAGCAGCAGTGGCTGCATCGATTTGCTCCGCTTGCAAGTCGCGGCTAAATAGCAATATGGCAAATTTTACTTAAGACTTACCGAACTTCATCTTTCTAGTGTTCTTTGGGGTTCGGTAAAATGCTGCGTGGTTCTTGATTACTTACCACGCAGCTTTTTTATGCAAAAATGGCCATTTGCCCAAGCCTTGACGTCTACGCAGTTTTTAGCTATAATTATCGCATTGGTTAAAGAGCTGTCGAATCAGCAGAAGATCATATTTATCAATTTATTACCTTAAAGCAATTACATGGGAGTTCCTAAGAAACATAAGACCCGCAGCGGCCGCGACCAACGTCGTAGTCACCATGCGCTAACAGCACAGAATTTCGCAACTTGCCAAAACTGTGGAAGCGCTTGTCTGCCTCATAAGCCCTGCCCAAACTGTGGCTATTACAAAGGACGCAAAGTGGTTTAACACTATGCGTTTTTTGTTTGCTTGAGTTATAATATATACATATGGCAAACCGACATCTATTGCGCACTGTTGCGCTACAAGCATTATTTGAGTGGGATTTTAATAATCAGCAAGGTGATATCGCAGAGATTACAACCCGCTCTGTAGCCGAATTTGCTCCTGGAGCAAAGGACGGTGATTTTGCAGTTGAGCTTGTGAATGGTGTGGTAGAGAATATGGAAGCACTAGATAAGATTATTGTTGATACTGCGCCTGAATGGCCAATCTCTCAAATTACTGTCATCGATAGAAACGTTTTGCGCTTAGGGATTTATGAACTACAATTTTCAAAAAAGATTCCTCCAAAAGTGGCTATCAATGAAGCTGTAGAAATGGGAAAACGCTTTGGTGGGGAATCTAGTGGTAAGTTTGTAAATGGAGTACTTGGTACTTTATATAAGAATATGAAGTTAGAAGATGAGCCTGAAAGTGATGATACCCCGACTCCAGAAATTCCAAAACCAGAAGAAATCAAAACCGCCGAGTAGGCGGTTTTTTGTTTTATAAAAGTTTGGGTTTTTCTTGAACAGGAATTTATGTGGGTGCAAGCATAATGATTGAGTAATTAATCTCAATGCTATGCACAAAAACATCTGGTACAAATTCATGTTAGGCGTGTTGGTTTTTCAATTAATGGCTTTCGGCCCATCACCACAATTGGCTTTAGCCGAGACCTCTCAGACTAACCCCACGTTAATAATTTCTGCCGTCCAAATAACCGGTGGGTCAGGGCATACCCACGAGGACTTTATCGAATTATATAATCCCACAGATCAGCCATTCGACTTAAGTGGATACAGGCTAGTAAAAAGGACCGCTACTGGCGTTACAGATGCTACCATTCAGTCTTGGTCGAGTTCTGTAGTAATTTTGCCACATCATTTTTTCTTGTGGGCTAATGCCGGCTATTCAGGAGTTGCAGCCACACCTGACGCTACTTCATCAGCCACATTGGCCGATAACAATGGCATTGCCTTACGACAAGGCCCAAATGACAGCGGGGACATAGTAGATAATATTGCTTGGGGAAGTACTGCGAACACTTTTGCATCAGTGAGCTCGGACAATCCACCGGCGAACAATTCTTTAATTCGAGATGATTTATTAGCAGAATCAGCCAGTTTTTCTATTGGAGCTAGCAATCCTAGAAACTCAGAAACAGAATCTCTACCAGACCCAGACCCAGACCCAGACCCAGACCCAGACCCAGACCCAGACCCAGACC